>DASPKU010000011.1 GCA_035627955.1 Phycisphaerales bacterium | reverse complement strand
TCCTCGAAGGCGTCGATGGCGGAGTTGGCGGCGGCGGAATCGCCCTGGCTTGCGCCGCGCTTGCTGGCGGCGCGGACGAGGCGGCGGAGGGGCTCGGGGCCGGGCATGAGGCGCACGGCCGTAAGGGGGTCCTGCGAGCGGAGGGCCTTGAGGACGCGGCTGGCGAGGACCTTGTCGATGCCGACGGCGTTGGCGAGGGCCTGGGGGCCGGTTCCTGCGCGCTCGACGCCCTCAACGACGCCCTGGACGTGCTGGAGCAGGGCGGTGCCCACGGCGGAGATGCGGGCCTCGAGGGCCTTGGTGCCGGCGGGTGGGAGCACCGAGCCGCCGGCGGCAAGCTCTGCATTGGGCGAGGGTTGTGGCTGGGCGCGACGCATGTGGAACCGGAGGGGAAGCCGGGGAGAACCGAACTCCAGACGGAGCACTTTACCAGCAAATCGTCGAGTGTGGCGGGTGGGTGCGCCGATATTTTGGAAGTTTCCCGGAAACTGTGTTGACAACGGTCCGACAATCTGTACCTTCCACGCACTGGATGGATGTGCCGGCCGGGGGAGTCACCCGGCCTTTGCAGCGGGATGGGGTGATTGGCGGCTGAGCCGCGGCGATCGAGAACACGTCATTGGGAGTCTGATCATGAAGCAGCGTTCCACTCTTCTCGCGTTCCTGGGTGTGTGCGGGCTGGCCAGCGTTGCCTGCGGTCAGGTGATCGACTCGCAGGACTTCGAGGGCCTGACCTATGGCGGCTGGCTGGTCAATGGCAATCAGGAGATCTACGGCCCCGGCAACCCCGGCGTGTACATGGGCATCCCGTTCCAGGACTTCTGGGGCGTGACGCTGCGGAATGACGACACCGAGAGCCCGGTGATCGGGAACCTGACGGTTCACCCGAACATGACGATCTCGGTGGACTTCGTGATCAACCAGCTGCGGAACTGGTTCGATGAGGACATGGACCCCGCCAACTTCGACCTCACGCTTGAGTTCGTGGATTACGGCGGTGATGTGCCGGTGAGCGTGTACAGCACGGGCCCGGCGCTGCCCCCGCGGGGCGAGTGGCGGACCTATACGTGGACGATCGCGGACACGAACTCGGCGACGCTCCCGGCGGGCTGGGGCGGCACTGGGGACGAGGACCCGGTTACCTATGAGCCGCGCCTGCCGGCGAACCGGACGTTCGCGAGCGTGCTGGCGAGCGTGGACGAGGTGCGGGTGACGACGATGAAGCCGGGCTGGTTCTACATCGCGAACTTCTGGCAGGCGGGGTTCGACAATGTGCGGTTCACTGTGAACGGCGGCGGTGGCCCTCAGTGCGGCCCGCAGGACTTCAACGGTGACGGCGACAGCGGCACCGATCAGGACATCGAGGCGTTCTTCGCGTGCCTGGGCGGGAGCTGCTGCTCGACGTGCTGGAGCGGCGGCGCCGACTTCAACGGCGACGGCGACATCGGCACGGACCAGGACATCGAGGCGTTCTTCCGCGTGCTGGGCGGGAGCCCCTGCTGAGTTGTAGCGGAGAGAGAGATCGATCGGAGTGCGGACACCTCGTCGTCTGCCTCTAACAGCAAGAAGCCCCGGCGTACCCCCCGCCGGGGCTTCTGCTTTGGTGCGTACACCGCTGATGAAGAAGAACGAGCGCGGCTAGGCCGCGTTGCTGCTGCTGGTGGCGCCGGTTGTGGTGCTCACGCTGGTGGCGGCCATGACGGGGAGCGTGCGGGGCGCGCCCATGCCGCCGCCGAGGCCCGCGGCGAGTGCGCCGAGGCAGAGGGCGACGAAGGACCAGATGGCCGCGGCGGCGACGGGGCCCTTGGCCTGCTGCGCGGTCTGCTTGGCGTCCTCGGTTACCTCCGCCATCTTCTGCTGCGCCTGCTGCTGGGTGCGTTCAACGTCCTGCTCGGTCACGGTCGGCTGAGACTGCGTGCCCTGTGGCTGCGTGTTGGCGGCGACGGCGGTCTGGCCCGCGGCCTGGAGGCCCTGGCCGACGACGCTGAGGGTGCCCCCGAGGACGTTGCCGACGGCGGTGCTGACGAGGTAGAGGGAGAACATGGTCATGGCGGCCCAGGCGACGACGCCGTGGAGGGAGCCGTCCACGCGCTTGGGGAAGCCGGCGAGGCGGCCGGCGACCCAGCCGCCGATGAAGAGGGAGATCAGGGAGGAGACGACCCACCAGATGGCCATGCCGATGCCGAAGGCCTTGCCCGTTTCGCTCGTTGCGGTGGCGGGGTCCACGCTCGCGATGCCGATGCCCATGCCCAGCAGCCCGAGCATGAGCTGCGTGACGACGGCGATGATGGTGCCGGCGAAGACCGCGCCCCAGCTGATGCGCTTCACCGCGGCGGCGTAGGAGGACACGCGATCCATCGTCATTCCACGGGTTGTTCCGGCGGCCATGCTCATTGTGTACCTCCTTGTCGGGGCGTGACTTACGCGACTTGTGATCCGTTGTACGCCCGGGGGGATCAGCGGGGGTTTGCGGGGAAACAAAGGCGGCTTCAGGTTCGGCTCAGGCTCACAGCGGTGAATGGGGTGTGCTGCCGATCCCTTCGCCGTTGCCGCCGATGGAAGCGCTCTCCGTGCCGGAACTGCCGGTGATGGGGGCGTGGCAGTACGAGCCCAAGTGGGACGGGTTCCGGTGCCTTTCGTACCGGGACGGTGAGTCGGTGAAGATGTGGAGCAAGTCGGGGCAGGACCTCACGCGGTACTTCCCGGAGGTGGCGGCGCTGCTGCGGGCGGTGAGGGCGGAAAAGTTTGTGATCGACGGCGAGCTGATCGTGCCGTACGGGCAGAGCTCGTCGTTCGAGCAGCTGCTGATGCGGATCCACCCGGCGGAGAGCCGCGTGCTGAGGCTGAGCAACGAGCACCCGGCGATGATGGTGGTGTTCGACCTGCTGGTGGACGAGCGCGGGCGGGACCTGACGGGACTGGTGCTGCGGGAGCGGCGGGCGGCGCTGGAGAAGTTCGCGGCGCGGTACCTGACCGATGCGCGGCTGCCGCTGTCGCCGGCGACGCTGGAGGCACGGGCGGCGCAGGCGTGGCTGAAGGGGGCGACGGGGATCGACGGCGTCATCGCCAAGCGGCTGGACATGAGCTACCAGAGCGGCGAGCGGACGGGGATGCAGAAGATCAAGCGGCTGCAATCGGCGGACTGCGTGGTGGGCGGGTTCCGCTTCGCGGAGAAGAGCACGCCCGAGCGACCGGAGGTGGGCTCGCTGCTGCTGGGGCTGTACAACGCGGAAGGGAAGCTGGACCACGTGGGGTTCACGAGCAGCTTTGAGGCGGCGGAGAAGCGGCGGCTGGCGCCGCTGTTGATGGAGCTGGTTGTTCCCGCGGGCGGTGGTGGGGGGTTCACGGGGAACGCTCCGGGCGGTCCGAGCCGCTGGAGCAGCAAGCGGAGCATGGAGTGGCAGGCGCTGCGGCCGGTGCTGGTGTGCGAGGTGCGGTACGACCACTTCAGCGAGGGGCGGTTCCGGCACGGGACGAAGTTTTTGCGGTGGCGGCCGGACAAGGCAGCGCGGCAGTGCACGTTCGAGCAGGTGACGCGGCCGACGCGGTCGAGCTTGGCGCTGCTGCGGAGTGCGTGATGGGTTCGTCGCAGGTGTATGTGTACAGCTGGGGCAAGTACAGGCCCGAGTGGAAGGGGCGGCGCTGCCGCGTGGTGGCGCGGGCGCGGCGGATGAACAGCGTGCTGGTGGAGTTTGTGGATGGTGGGGAGCGGGCGGTGGTGAGCCGGTACGCGCTGCGGCGGGTGTAGCGCGTGCGCGATCAACGAACGTGCGAAGTCGCCGCCAATCCGGGACTTCGCCCAGAGCGGCTCAGTCCCGGCGTCGTGATGGCGCGGCTCAGTCCCGGCGTCGTGAGGGCGCGGCTCAGTCCCGGCGTCGTGGGGAGTGTGGGGTCGTGAAGGTCAGCCTTCGAGGTAGGTGTAGCCCTCGAGGCCTTCGTCGTAGAACTTGAGGAGGGCCTTGCCTTCGCTGAGGGTGAGGCGGGACTGGCGGCAGGCGGCTTCGACGTCGAGGCGCATGGCGCGCTTGAGGTCCTCGGGGTCGAACTGCACGTAGTGGAGGACTTCCTCGACGGTGTCGCCCTCGATGACCTCGTCGATGGTGTAGCCGTTCTGCTCATCGAGGGAGATGTGCACGGCGTGGGTGTCGCCCAGGAGGTTGTGGAGGTCGCCGAGGATCTCCTGGTAGGCGCCCAGGAGGAAGACGCCGAGGTAGTAGGGCTCGACGCCGGCGCCGGGGCCGGGGAGGTCCTTCACCTCGTGGAGTTCGAGGATCTTCTTGTCGATGCGCTTGTCGACGAACTTGTCGATCTTGCCGTCGCTGTCGCAGGTGATGTCGGCGAGGATGCCGCGGCGGGTGGGCTCTTCGTTCAGGCGGTGGATGGGGCAGATGGGGAAGAGCTGGTCGATGGCCCAGCTGTCGGGCATGGACTGGAAGAGGGAGAAGTTGCAAAAGTAGATGTCGGAGAGGAGCTCGGGGAGGTTCTCAAACTCCTCGGGGAGCTCGCCCTTCTTGCTGGCCTTTTCGAGGAGCTTGTGGCCAAGGGCCCAGAAGATCTGCTCGGCGGCGGCGCGCATGGGGAGGGACATGTAGCCGAGGGAGAAGAGGCTCATGGCCTCGTCGCGGGCCTGGGTGGCGTCGTGGTAGGCCTCGAGGAGGTTGCGGTCGGTGAGGCTGCCGTAGGCCTCGATGAGGTCGAGGACGGGCTGGGGGACCTCGCCGCCGCGGTCAACTTCGGCCTTCATGGCGGCGTCGATGGCGGCCATGTCGGGGTTGGACTCGAACTTGCTGGTGCCCAGCACGTCCACGATGAGGACGCTGGAGTAGGCGACCATGGCGCGGCCCGACTCGGAGATGATCATGGGGTGGGGCACGCCCGCGGCATCGCAGACGCTCTTGATGCGGTAGACGACGTCGGCGGCGTACTCGGAGACGGTGTAGTTGATGGAGGAGTGCCAGGCGGACTGGCTGCCGTCGTAGTCAACGCCCATGCCGCCGCCGATGTCGAGCATGGTGAGGCCGGCGCCCAGGCGGTGGAGCTCGGTGTAGACGTGGGTGAGCTCGTTGACGGCGTTCTTGAGAACGCGGATGTCGTAGAGCTGGCTGCCGACGTGGCAGTGCAGGAGGTTGAGGCAGTCGAGCATGCCGTGCTTCTTGAGGTACTCCACTGCCTGGAGGACCTCGGACACGAACAGGCCGAACTTGGAGCGGACGCCGGCGGAGCCTTCCCAGCGGCCGGCGCCGCGGCTGCTGAGCTTCACGCGGAGGCCGATCTTGGGGCGGACGTTGTACTTCTGGGCGTGCTTGACGACGAGCTCGAGCTCGGAGAACTTTTCGACGACGGGGATGATGTTGCGGCCGAGCTTGGTGGCGAGGAGGACGGTCTCGATGAACTCGTCGTCCTTGAAGCCGTTGCAGATGATCGGCATGCCGTTGACGCCGGGGCCGCCGGCGGCGGCGGAGAGGCCGAGTACGGCGAGGAGCTCGGGCTTGGAGCCGGCTTCGAGGCCGAAGCCGAGATCGACGGCCATGCTGGCGATCTGCTCGCAGATGTGTCGCTGCTGGTTCACCTTGATGGGGTACACGCAGGCGTAGCCGCCGGAGTAGCCCTGCTCGGTCATGACGTCGTCGAAGGCCTTGCGGATTTCCTTGAGGCGGGAGGAGAGGATGTCGTTGAAGCGGAGGAGGACGGGCGTGTGGATACCACGCTCGCGGAGGCCCTCGACCAGCTCGAGGAGGTCGACCTGCCTGGAGGGCTCCTTGGTGGGCTGGACGACGAGGTGGCCGGCGCCGTTGACGGAGACGAGGTTCTTGCCCCAGTCTGGCACGCCGTAGAGGCGGGCGGAGTCGTCGGGGGACCACTTGCCGTGGATGAAGGCGGAGCGTGTGGAGACCGTGGCCATCGTGCAGAACACCTCGCAGGCGCGCGGGGTCGCGCGTGAACGAACGGAGTAGAACGGCCGTGCTCGGAGGTTTGCGTTGTCGCTTCCACCCGATCCGTGCACGGCGCGTCGAGCGCCGGCCGGATGCCACCACACAAAAGATAACGGAGTCGGGGACCCGGACAAGTTGTGGGCTGGACAAAGTTTGCGGCAGTTGCGGAGGGGTTGTGAGTTGGTTGTCGGGTGTGCGGGGTGTTTACCCTTGTCTCATGCCAACACTCCCGCCCGCGCTGCTGGCCGTGATCTCCTCCCGCGACTGGCTGCCCACGCAGCTGCCTGATGAGCCCTTCGGGATGTTCAAGGCGTGGTTCGACGAGCAGATGTCGAGCTTGAAGCAGCCGAACCCCAACTCGATGTGCCTGGCGACGGTGGGGGAGGATGGGTTCCCGCGAGGGCGAGTGGTGCTGTGTCGTGGGGTGAATACCTCCGAGGGCTACCTCGTGTTCTACACCAACTACGAGGGGGACAAGGGGCGGGAGATGGCGAAGAACCCGCGGGCGAGCGCGACGTTCCACTGGGACCACTCGGAGGTGCAGGTGAGGTTCGAGGGGTTGATCGTGAGGAGCCCGGCGGCGGAGAGCGATGCGTACTTTGCGCAGCGGCCGTGGGAGTCACGGCTGAGCGCGTGGGCGAGCCGTCAGAGCCGGCCGATGCGGGACCGGCAACAGCTGCTGGATCAGTACGCGGAGGCGATCGAGCGGCTGGGGCTGACGCCGGAGCAGCTGCTGGAGCAGGGCAGCGCGGCGAACATCCCGCGTCCCCCGCACTGGGGCGGGTACCGGCTGTTTGCGCAGAGGGTGGAGTTGTGGCTGGGCGGGCCGGGGCGGATGCACGACCGGGCGGTGTGGACGCGGACGCTGACGCCGGCGGGCGAGGGGTACACGGGCGGGGCGTGGTTGGCGACGCGGCTGCAGCCGTGAGTGTGGTTCGCGTGCCGTGGATTACCGGACCGGGGTGGATGTGCATTGGCGGAGTTGGGGGGGTGAAATACCCAGTTCGGCGGTGGTGGTGCTTGAGGCGCGGGGGCGGGAAGCCGATTTCAGGTGCGGAGGGTGGTGGGGTCGTCCAGCGGCCGTGCTCTCCCCGAAACGCGCGCGAAACGCCCCGCAGGGTTCGCGCGAGTGACGGCTCCGAACGCACTACTGAAGGGCCTGCCGCACCCATGAAGCCCCGCAGCGCGCTGACTGCAACCGAGATCGTGGAGCTGCACCAGTTTCTGGACCAGAAGCTGGAGCGGATCGGCGTGCCCAGCCGGCCGGAGGTGGCGCTGCGGCTGCTGGAGCTGTCGGGGCGGGCCAACTCGGAGATGAGGGACTACGCGGCGATCATCCGCACCGATCATGCGATGTCGGGGCGGGTGCTGCGGCTGGCGAACTCGGCGCTGTTCGCGCAGCGGACGCCGGTGACGAGCCTGGACCGGGCGTGCCTGGTGCTGGGCATCGAGCGGATCAAGGCGGTGACGCTGGGCCTGCAGCTGAGCCGCGCGGCGGCGGGCGCGGGGGCGCGGGATATCTCGCGCGAGGTGTGGGGGCAGTCGGTGTTCCGGGCGTGCCTGGCGGCGGAGTCGGCGCGGGTGATCGCGCCGACGCTGGTGCCCGAAGCGTTCATCATCGGGCTGATGCTGGACTGCGGCGTGCCGCTGATGAGCCGGCTGGTGGGTGATGGCTACCCGGCCATGTACGGCGAGGCGCGGACGCCGGGGGCGCTGTTCCGGCGCGAGAACGAATCGCTGGGGTTCACGCACGTGGACGTGGTGACGGTGGTGACGCGCAGGTGGCGGTTCCCGGAGTTGCTGATCAACCCGATCCAGTGGCACCACACACGGCCGTCGGACCTGCAGCGGACCGAGCCGGTGCACCGGCTGCACAAGATCGCGTACGTGGTGGGGCTGATTGAACTCGATGGTGATGCGCTGGTGGAGCACGCGCAGGTGAAGGGCACCGAGGCGACGGCGACGACGCAGCGGCTGCTGGCGGTGACGGGGGACGAGGCCGCGGGGATTATCGCGCGGAGTTTGACGGAGTACGCGGAGACCATCCACCTGTTTTCGGAGGTGGCTGCGGCGATCTCTGATCTTGATTCGCTGATCGAGCGGGTGAACGCGGGGCTGGTGACGGCGATCGATGACTCGATCGAGCGGAGCCTGCAGCGGGAGGAGGCGGCGGGGCCGGCGCGGGTGATGGTGGATGGGCGGAGCGTGGAGCTGCGCCGCGGCGAGGACGGGGCGGTGGTGGCGTACCTGTACGACTCGCAGGGGCAGCGGCTGCTGGCGCACCGCTGCCGCGTGCCGAGCGCGGAGGAGGTCGCGGAGGCATTCGGGCTGGAGCTGGCGAACGCGGCGGAGCGGGAGCGGCTGGCGACGTTTATCTCGCGGGCGGCGGCGTAGGAAAAGCGGAAAGCGGAAGGCGGAAAGCGGAAGACCGAGAAGGGCCTGGCGGCAGGGTCTTGGTCGACCGACGCTTGATGAACTGAGTCGAACGCAACCCACCCCAACCCCTCCCTCAGGGAGGGGCTTTCGAGTCAGCTGGAGATGGCGCTGCCGCGGCGGGTGAGGTAGTGCCGGGCGACGGTGCTCACGAGCGTGCGCAGGCCCATGGGGCAGGCGCCCTGGGCGCGGCGATGGGCGCCGAGCTCGAAGAGGAGCTTCCATTGCGCGAAGAGGACCTGGTAGGCCCACACGATGTTCTTCGATGGGTCGTAGAGGTTGGTTGATTCGCTGGTGGTGCCGTTGAGCTCGACGATGGAGAAGGCTTCGCCGCGGCGGAGCTGATCGTCGGACTCGTAGCGGAGGTCGAAGCGGCCGAAGTCGAGGGCGCCGCCGTTGTCGCCCTTGAAGCTGGCGGCGAGGGTGTCGATGGCGCGCGAGAGTTCGGGGGTGATGAGGTCGGCGCCGTCGCGGAAGAGGGCTCCCTGGCAGTGGTTGCCGGCGACGCCCAGGCGCAGGGTCTCGCCCGCGGGCAGGATATCGGCGGCGCGGTCGGCGAGGCGGTCGAGGAAGACGTCGGCCTGGCGGCGGAAGCGCGGGTGCGAGAGGATCAGCTCTTCGAGCGTGCGCACGCCGTCGCCGGTGATGGTGGCGAAGTCCTTGCGGGTGATGGAGAAGATGAAGCCGGTGGTGCCGTCGGACGCTGGGCTGCGTGGGTGGCGGGCCCAGAGGACGCCGCACTCGTGCGGTCCTTCGGCGTAAGGCTGCACGACGGCCCGGGAGGTCATGCCGGCGAAGTAGGCGGCGGCTTCCGGTTCGTTGTGCACGAGGGCGACGCCGAAGCCGCGCTGGCCGGCGTCGGGCTTGAGGATGACGGGGTAGGAGAGCTCGGCGCGCTGCATGGCGGCGCGGAGCTGTCGGAGGCGGTCTTCCGGTGGCGCGGTGTCGATGAGCGGGGTCGGGAGCACGGCCGGGTGGTCGCCGAGGGAGCGCATGATGGCGTGCTTGCTCTCGCCGATGAGGCCGCCGCCGTTCTCGATGCCGGGGTTGCAGCAGGTGATGAGGGTCATGCCGCGGTGCTTGAGCATGAGCCAGCAGATGTAGGGCACGAGGGGGGCGTAGAAGGCCCACATGGGCCAGTACTCGTAGTGGCGGATGCGCTCGGCGAGGGCGATGAGGCGCATGCGGCCGCGGCGGGTGAGGGCGAGGGTGAGGACGTGCTGCGCGATGCCGACGAGGGTCAGGACCAGGACGAAGGCAAGGCTGGTGACGCTGCTGTCGAGGCGGTAGAGGGAGATGAAGGCTGCGAGGGCGAGGCCGTACCAGAGGAGCGTGAGCGGGACGAGCGCGAGGGCGTGGGCGAGAACGAACTTGACGCGGGCCGCGCCGCGGCACTGCTGCGAGCATGACACGAGCAGACGCTCGCGGTAGCCGGGGACGAACGCGGAGAGCCAGCCGGCGCTAGCGGGCTTCGCGAGGCGCAACGCGGCGAGGCGCGGCGGCAGCGGGCGGAAGTAGCGGCGGAAGACGCGGGCCAGGAGCGGGGCGAGGGGGATCTGGAGGAGGGCGCCCGCGAGCACACCGATGGCAGCGACGAGGTAGTCGGTGCAGTAGATGGTGACGAGCCCGCCGGCGATCGCGGCGCCCAGCGTGGGGCTCAGGAGCGAGAGCGCGGCAATGACCAGCACGTGCACGGACCAGTGCTGCGGCTCGAGGCGGTCGGCGGCCCAGTAGAAGTACTGCAGCGGCACATCGGCCATCGTCGGCACGGCCGCGTCGGTGACGGTGCGCGGCTCGGGTGTGCCGGGCTGGTCGTGGCGCTGGAAGAAGGGCACGAGCACGCTGGCCGTCTGCGCGGGGTGCGTGAGGGGCAGGAAGTGGTTGGCGTCAAGCAGGGCGAGCGAGGAGTTGTCGACGGTGGCGTGGTGGTGGAACGCCGCCTTGACGGGCAGCATGCAGTCGCGCCGCCCGTGCACGATGAGGGTGGGGGCGGTGAGCCGCTTCATGATGGCGCGGAGGGGGCGCTGGTCGCTGTCCCAGAAGTTGCGGAGGAAGGCGGTGCGGCGGGTGTAGGTGTCGTAGTGGCCGAAGTGGGGGAGGAGGTCGGGGATGGCGAAGCCCGCGAAGCCGATGGCGTACTTCACGTGCTCGAGGGTGTAGCTGCCCGAGCCCTCGACCTTCTGGTCGCCCACGGCCGCGAGGAGGGTCAGGCTGGCGACGCGGTCCTTGAGGGCGTCAGCCAGGTGGAGCACGACGCCGCCGCCGTTGGACCAGCCGACGACGTGGGCGCGGGTGATGTGGAGCTGGTCAAGGAGCTGCGCGATGCGCCGCGAGTGGGCGAGCATCGAGTGGTCTTCGATGTCGCGGGAGGAGTCGCCGAAGCCGGGCAGGTCGACGGCGATGACGCGGTAGCCGTGCTCGGCGATCAAGGGGGCGAGCTTGTCGAAGAGGGAGGCGCGGCCGGGGGAGCCGTGGATGAGGAGGACGGGGGGACGGGAAGTCGGAACTGGGAAGTCGGAAGTGGGAATGTTGGGGGTGAGAGCGGAGGTTGTTTGCGTGGGTGAGTCGCTCCATAGCGACGAAGACGTCGCCATGGCACCCATCGGAGCCATGGCACGCGGGGAGGCAATGTCGCGGTCGGGGGTCCACTCGAGGTAGGCGACGCGTTCGTCGGGGGCGCCTTGGGTGGGGCTGGTGACGGTGACGGTCTTGGCGCCCGGCACCGGTGGGGGTGGGGGCTTCATGAGCGTCACGGCGTGCGACGCGGCGAGGGTGACGAGGTAGGCGAGGACGAGCCAGAAGCGCCAGGAGTGCTTTGGTTGCGGCTGCGGGAGGGGCGCGGGAGCGGGGGTCGTATCCGGGCGCGGGTGGACGTGCACCAGCGTGCGGCGCTCGACGAGGCGGCGGCCACGGACGCGGTGGGCGTGCCGCGCGGGCCCGAGTTGGCTCGGTGGTTCGCTCACGCGTGCGGGGTTCCGGCGGCGGCGCTCTCAGCGGAGATCGTGGGCGTGATGGGGGTCACGAGCTTGCGGGCGCGGATGTGGGCGGCGCCGAGCTGGCCGCAGGCGCCCATCATCTGGCGGCCCTTGGTGCGGCGGCGCTTGGCGAAGATGCCGGCGTTGATGAGGGCCTGCAGGAACTGCTCGACGTGCTCCTCCGTGGGGGCCGGCCACGGCGAGTTGCGGCGGGGGTTGTAGGGGATGAGGTTGAGCAGGGCGCGGGGCTTGCCGCGGTCGGCGGTCTTGAAGGGGAGCAGCCACGCGGCGAGCTGCTCGACGTGCTCGGGGCGGTCGTTGACGCCGGGGATGAGCACGTACTCGATGCAGAGCTTGTTGCCCGCGAAGCGGGGCCAGTCGAGGAGGACCTGCTGGAGGTCGGCCATGTTCCACGACTTGTTGATGGGCATGATCTGGGCGCGCACCTCGTCGTTGGGGGCGTTGAGCGAGAGGGCG
Organism: Phycisphaerales bacterium; assembly: GCA_035627955.1. Lineage (NCBI taxonomy): Bacteria > Pseudomonadati > Planctomycetota > Phycisphaerae > Phycisphaerales > Phycisphaerales bacterium. The sequence goes on along the minus strand of DASPKU010000011.1, from coordinate 227,839 downwards.
ATGTTGAGGCGGTGCCAGCCCTCCTGCTTGATCTGCTCGGCCATCTTGCGGAGGCCGTCGACGTTGCCGACGGTGGAGATGGTGATCTGGCTGATGGGCACGTGGGGGCCGTTGTGGTCCTTGAGCACGGCCACGGCCTGCATGACGGCGTCGTAGTTGTGCATGGGCTCGCCCATGCCCATGAAGACGATGTTCTTGGGGGCGATGCCGACGACGTGGCGGGCGTTGTACCACTGCGAGACGATCTCGGCGGGCGTCAGCGAGCGGATGAGGCCCATCTGCGCGGTCTCGCAGAAGCCGCAGCCCATGGCGCAGCCGACCTGGCTGGAGACGCACAGGGTGTAGGTGCTGAGGCCGAGGGAGCCGATCATGGGGATGAGGACGGACTCGACTTCAAGTGGAGGAGTGGAGGAGTGGGGGAGTGGAGGAGTAGTGGAGGTGGGGAGGTGGGGAGGTGGGGAGGCTGGTTTGAGGGCGGGGGTGCCTTCGACCTGGGTGAGGAACTTGACGACCTGGCCCTCGGGGGAGTCCTCGCGGAGGGTCTTGGTGATGGGTGGCAGGGCGGCGTGGGCGATCCCCGACTCGAGGGTGCCCTGGCGGAAGACGGCGCGGTAGGCGGCCAGGGCCGCGGGGCGGAAGACGCCCTGCTCGCGGCAGGCACGAACGAAGTCCTCACTGGTCAGGCCCAGGGGGTCGATCGGTGTTTGCAGCGGTTTGAGGTGGGGTGCGGGCGGCACGCCCCGAGTGTAGGTGGAGGTGCAAGCGGGCCCGGGGCGGGTGTTTGACTCAATGGAGCGGTGGCGCGGAGCGAGCGTGGGGAGTGGGGGGTCCGAAAACCCCCCTGCACGGAGGGCGGAGCGGGCATCGGAAGGGTTTGAACGATCCGTCGAAGGGTTTGAACGATTGGTCGAAGGGTTTGAGGTGTTGGTCGAAGGGTTCGAACGATCGGTCGAAGGGCTTGAGGTGTCGGTCGAAGGGTTCGAACAATCGGTCGGAGGGTTCGAGGTGTTGTTCAAACGGTTCGACAGCCCCTCCAAACGGTTTGATGGAGCCTGCGAAGGGCTTGATGGCCCCTCCGAACGGTTTGATGGACCCTCCAAAGGGCTTGATGGACCCTCCAAAGGGCTTGATGGACTTTCCGGAGGCTTGGGGTGCTGTCCAGACGGCCTGAGCGGCGGGCGGCGGGGCTGTTTATGCCGGTTGCACGGGGCGGGCGCATCTGTAGACTGGGGGTGCACCCGGCCGGGTTCCTGGCCGGGGGGTTGTCGTAGCGCGGCGTGGGGAGCAGGTCGTCGGCATGCCGTCACGGCAGAGGGAATCGGACCATGAAGACCGGGCGTCGGGCGTTCACGCTGATCGAGCTGCTGGTGGTGATCGCGATCATCGCGCTGCTGATCGGGATCCTGCTGCCGGCGCTGGCCAAGGCGCGGGAGTCGGGGCGGACGGTCAAGTGCCTGAGCAACATCCGGCAGATCGGCACGGCGTCGTTCAACTACGCCACCGATTACAAGGACCAGATCTGGCCGATCGCGCCGCGGGTGAGCTGGCCCAGCGGCGCCCGCCAATGGAACCCCACGACGGACCCGACGATCGAGCCCGAGGACCGCAACGTGGCGATGTGGGCCCAGATCGTGCCCGGCATCTACTACGGCCGGCATCTGCCCAACCACGGCATCCGCCGCCCCGGGTTCCTGTTCGAGTACGCGAGCAACGCCCACGAGATCGCCGAGTGCCCGACGAACAAGCGCAAGGCCGCGAACGGCGCGGACCGCACCAACATGTGGAACCTGCGCACGGGCGTGCAGTTTGACTACACGATGATCGACGAGCTCGAGGGGCTGAAGCTGGGCACGCAGGCCAAGGTGGGGTACGTGCCGCCGCAGGCGCCCACGCCCAACATCCTCACCTCGCTGGCGCAGGTGCAGTCGCTGACGATGATGCCCGGCGTGCCGCTGTTCATGGAGGAGAGCACGCTGATCTGGAACCAGGTGTACCGCGACGGGATGTTCGGGAACCAGGACCAGATGGCGGTGCGGCACGGGTTCGGGGCGCACGTGGCGTACGTGGACGGCTCCTGCGGCCTGTTCCTGCCGCCGAGCGACCGCAACGAAAAGGTGCAGAACCAGGTGCAGGACTTCGAGGCCAACGACCTCTACATCAGCACGCGGTTCACGGCCAACTCCTGGTTCAAGCTGTCAGACCCGGCGACGGACTTTGAGTACGGGTGGGCGAACAACCCGCGGTAGGGTCGGGCTTTTCTCGGACAACTCGCGGGGTGTGGACAAGGGGACACCATGCGCACGCGTGCCTTCACTCTCATCGAGCTGCTCGTCGTCATCGCGATCATCGCGCTGCTGATCGGGATCCTGCTGCCGGCGCTGGGCAAGGCGCGGGAGGTGGGGAAGGACACGGTGTGCAAGACGCGGCTGGGGCAGGTGGCCAAGGCCGTGAACCTGTACGCCAACGACTACAAGGAGCGGGTGTGGCCGCAGTTTGACTGGAACAAGGCGCCGTACCAGCTCACCGGCGGGCCGCCGTCGGTGGGCAAGGGCGTGGCGTACGCGTACATCGAGAACGTGGGGCAGACCTTCGAGTGCCCCAAGAACAAGCGGGCCAACATCACGGGGACGCAGGCGACGTTCATCAACCCCGACGACGCCCAGCAGTACGGCATCACGCCGATGGGCGTCTTCTTTGACTACACGATGATCGGGCGGTTCCAGGGGTACCAGATCGGGCGGCAGGTGCAGGTGGCGTACTTCAACACGCCGAGCATCTACGCGCCGACGGTGAAGCCGCCGCTGATCCTTGGCAACAACACGGTCATGACGCCGATGAACGGCATCCCGATCTACGCCGAGGAGAGCTCGTACTGGAACAACACGGGGATCACCGACGGGCTGTTCGGCAACGGCGACCAGGTGACGCACCGGCACTTCGGCAAGAGCAACGCGGCGTTCGTGGAGGGGCACGCGGGGACGCTGAACGTGCCGTATGCGCAGCAGGGGGAGACGCCGCGGAGCCCGTACGACTTTGACTGCAACGACCTGTACGTGAACGCGAAGAACACGTGGCTGCGGCTGGAGCCGGACAACGTGGACAACCGGGTGAACTGGCAGGTGGGGTTCGGGATGCGGCCGTACGGGTGGGTGAACAGCCCGACGCCGTAAGGCGGGGAAACCGAACACGGAGGGGACAGAGGGAGGACGGAGGACACAGAAGGGAATCAGGGGGGATAAACAGGGTGACGGCTCATTCGAGCTTCCTCCTCTGTTCCCTCCGTCTCTGCTTCGTGCACTCTGTGTTCGGCCTTGGCCTTACCTCCCCGCCTGCATCCAGAGGTTCATGCCGAGCTCGAAGTGGCCGATGCGGGTCTTCGCGGGGTCGAAGGGGGTGCGCTGCATGATGGCGCGGACCTTGGCGGGGGAGTAGCTGTCCTCGTGCTCGTCGATCTCTTCCTTGCTCACGGCGCCGACGGTCTTGAGGGCGTCGAGCACGGGTCCGGTCCAGCCGGCGGGGGTGGTCATCACGTAGACACCGCGGGGTTTTAAGACGCGGTGGATGTCGGTGATGAGCATCACGAGGCGGTCGACGCGGATGTGCTCGAACACGGCGAGCATGGTCACGGCGTCGAAGTAGCCGCTCTCGTAGGGCAGGCGGTCGCTGGCGTAGGTGTCGAAGTTCCTGAGCTGCACGCCGGGCACGGCGTCGTGGACGTTGACCAGCTTGTCGACGCCGTGCTTCTCGGCGAAGCGGGTGGTGGTGAGGAAGTAGGGGAAGCTGCCGCAGCCGATGTCGAGGATGCGGCCTTGGCGGAGGGGCTCGGGGATGAGGGCGTTGGCCTTGCGGGCGCGGAGTTTGGAGAGGGTGTGCTCGAGGAAGCCGTGGCCGCGCGTGACGCGGGTGGGGGCCTGCGGGGCGGTAGGGGCGGTGGGGGGCTCGAGGGTTTGCGTGGGCACGGGGGGGTAGGGTACACGGGGGAGATGTCGGATGTCGGAAGTCGGATGTGGGTCAGGAGGTGGTCCGTGGGTCCCTCGCACCCATCTGGGAGGGGGAGGTAGGATGTTGGTTTGTCCGCGCAAGGAAGCGTCCGCATGAAGCTGTCGATTGTGATTCCGGTGTACAACGAGGCCGCGACGGTGGAGGGGCTGCTGTCGATCGTGCGGTCGGTGGACATCGGCAACATCGAGAAGGAGATCGTCGTTGTCAATGACTGCTCGCGGGATGGGACGCGGGAGAAGCTGGAGTCGTTGAAGGGGCCGATGGGGCTGACGGTGCTCCACCATGAGGTGAACCAGGGGAAGGGGGCGGCGCTGCGGACGGGGTTCGCAGCGGCGACGGGGGACATCGTGATCATCCAGGACGCGGACCTGGAGTACGACCCGCACGAGTACCCCAAGCTGATCCGGCCGATTCTTGATGGGCACGCGGACGTGGTGTACGGCTCGCGGTTCGTGGGCGGGGAGAGCCATCGGGTTTTGTACTACTGGCACTCGCTGGGCAACAAGTTTTTGACCACGCTCAGCAACATGCTGACGAACCTGAACCTGACCGACATGGAGGTCTGCTACAAGGTCTTCAAGCGTGAGATCATCAAGAACATCGCCATCGAGGAGAACCGCTTCGGGTTCGAGCCCGAGATCACGGCCAAGGTGGCGAAGATGAAGTGCCGGATTTACGAGGTGGGCATCTCGTACAGCGGGCGGACGTACGAGGAGGGGAAGAAGATCGGGTGGCGCGACGGGGTGCGGGCCATTGTGTGCATCGTGAAGTACAACCTGCTGCGGTAGTCAAGGCGGGAAGTGGCAAAGTGGCAGAGTGGCGAAGTGGCAAAGTGAGGTGGAACGACTCGCTTGCGCACTTTGCCACTCAGCCACTTTGCCACTTTGCCACTTCTCCCTACGATCCGCCCTATGCCTACCGAATCCAGATGGCTCCCCGTTTCTCAGGCTCTCAAGGCGGCGCCCGGCACGAACGTGACGGTGAAGGGCTGGGTGCGCACGCGGCGTGACAGCAAGGCCGAGGGCGGGATGTCGTTCATCGCCCTGCACGACGGGACGTGCTTCGACACGATCCAGATCGTGGCCAAGGCGGACCTCGCGAACTACGCGGCGGAGGTCGCGAAGCTGGTCACGGGGGCGTCGATCGAGTGTGACGGCGTCATCGTGACCAACCCCAAGGGGGGCGCGGAGATCGCCGCGACGGCCGTGCGGGTGGTGGGGTGGGTGGAGGACCCCGACAAGTACCCGATCCAGCCCAAGCCGCACAGCTTTGAGTACCTGCGCGAGGTGGCCCACCTGCGGGTGCGGACGAACACGTTCGGGGCGGTGGCCCGGGTGCGGCACTGCCTGAGCATGGCGGTGCACCGCTTCTTCCACGAGCGCGGGTTCTACTGGGTGCACACGCCCATCATCACGGGCAGCGACTGCGAGGGCGCGGGGCAGATGTTCCGCGTGAGCACGCTGGACGTGATGAACATGCCGCGGGTGGGAAGTGGGGGAGGGACGAGCCCGACGCGCGAGCGAGGGTCTGCTTCAGAGCCGCTCAAGGACCAGGGCGACAAGCTGCAGGCTGCCGTTGTCGGTGCGGGCGCGGCGCGTGGCGGTGACGCCCGTACCGCCGAGCAGCACGCCCAGGCCGGCGCCCTCGGCCACGCGATGGGGCACGGGACCGCCAAGAGCACGCCGCAGGAGGTTGGGATCGACTGGTCGCAGGACTTCTTCGGCAAGGAGGCGCACCTGACGGTGTCGGGGCAGCTCAACGTCGAGACGTACTGCTGCGCCCTGAGCAATGTGTACACGTTCGGGCCCACGTTCCGGGCGGAGAACAGCAACACCAGCCGGCACCTGGCCGAGTTCTGGATGATCGAGCCGGAGATGGCGTTCTGCGACCTGCAGCGCGACAGCGAGATCGCCGAGGACCTGCTCAAGTACGTCGTCCGCGCGGTGCTGACCGAGCGGGCCGACGACATGAAGTTCTTCGATGAGCGCATCGAGAAGGGCATCATCGAGCGCCTCAAGCACGTGATGGAGACGCCCTTCCGTCGCCTCAACTACACCGAGGCGATCGAGATCCTCGAGAAGGCGATCAAGGACGGCAAGAAGTTCGAGTACCCGGTGAAGTGGGGGACCGACCTCCAGAGCGAGCACGAGCGCTATCTCACCGAAGAGCATTTTAAGCAGCCCGTGATCCTCATGAACTACCCCAAGGGGATCAAGGCGTTCTACATGCGCCTCAACGACGATGGCAGGACCGTCGCGGCCATGGACGTGCTGGTGCCCAAGATCGGCGAGATCATCGGCGGCAGCCAGCGCGAGGAGCGGCTGGAGGTCCTCGATGCGCGCCTCGACGAGATGAAGCTCGACAAGAACGACTACTGGTGGTACCGCGACCTGCGCCGCTACGGCACCGTGCCGCACGCGGGCTTCGGCCTGGGCTTCGAGCGCCTGATCCTGTTCGTCACGGGGATGCAGAACATCCGGGATGTGATCCCCTTCCCAAGGGCGCCGAAGCAGGCGGAGTTCTAGGTGGCGGCTGCGGTGTCTTTGCGTGCCATGGCGACGTCTTCGTCGCTATGTGTCTTCGCCGCGGACGCGGCGCACGGCCTTAGCCGGGGGTGGCGTCCTCGACACCCCCGGTCAGCGTTGCAGCATCCGACCGCCCCAGCGGGGCGGGTGCTGCCCTCCAGCGCGGGACCAGCAAAGCGATCCCACCTGCTAGGAACAAGAAGCTAGCAACCAGCCATCCATACTGGTGCGGAAGCGTCATGCGGCGGACCACCTGAGCGTGCTGCGCATTGACCAGCCACCGCGCGATGCTGTCGGAGTCGCGACCCGGTGCTTCGAAGCCCGCCATCTTGCATGCCTCCGCAAGGCGATCTGCATCAACAGACATTGCGATGATGCCGGCTTCGGGCGGCTGACGCAGGTAGGCCGACGCGGGCGGGACCGAAGCAAACAATGCTATGACAGCAAGGAAAAGTGCGCAGGGCGCTGCGACGACGAGCAGGATGCCGATGAAATTCCGCATACCTGAGCCTACCACCAGCCGCATCTCGCTGATGCAAAAAAGGCTCCCGCCGCTCTTTCGACTCCGCGCTCAAGGCACCAGGCCGCACTCGGGGCATTGGGCGTTTGTGGCGATGCCCTTGAGGTCGTACTCGCATTGGAGGCAACGGTTCAGCCGACGCAGCTTCCGGTCGCGGAGGATGGGCCACCACCACATCAACGCCCACCCGCCGCCAGAGAGGAGGCCGAGCGCTGCGATCATCAAGTCCGGAAGTGTGGGTCCGTCACGGATGATCGCGATCCCCACGAGTACCAACGTCGCGGCGAACATCAATGTCGCGAACCACTTGACCCAGTGGTACGCCCGCTGATGGTGGGCCGTGCGGCGCATGTCCCCATGGTACAACCGCGGCGATGCAAAAGGGGCTGCCGCTCCTCTTGCGACTCCTTGCTCAAGGCACGCCGCACTGGAGTTGCTCGCACGGCAGGCCGTAGGCCTCAAAGGTACATCGAGACAAGCTCGTGAAGAGGTGGTGGTCGTTACCATGGGCCGATGCGTGGCACCAAGTACTTCTGTATTCTCTTCGGCCTTGTCCTCCTCGTCGGGTCGGTGATCCCGGTGCCGCTCCCGCTGCTATTTCAGACGCGGGCGGGGTTCGCCGCCAGTGGCCTGTTGCACACGTGGCTGCGCGACGGCGTCATCATCCCCGTTCCAGATAAGCTTGCCGCAGAGCCTGAGATGCACAGCATGTCGCCCACACGCGACCCTGCGGGGTACCTCGAGGCACGGCTGCATTGGGCCGCAGCTATTCATGCGGGGGCGCTCGCCCGGTACGTGTGGTTCGGGATGATGGCGACGGGTGCCGCATGGATCGTTGTAGGAATCCGTATCCCTGCTCGATTGCCGGGCGGTCGAGAGAGTCACCTGTCGCCCGCGTGAGGGCTGAGGCAACTGGGCGGCTGTCCCCCTTGCGAGTGCTGGTCAAGGCACCTGGGCGCACTCGGGGCAGCGCGCCTTCGCCTCGATGCCGCGACGGTCGTAGCCGCACGAGGGGCAGAGACCGGGGGCGGTCCTCGTTGTGCGAGGCCACTGCACGAGCGAGATGATCAGCGGGAGTGGCACTAGGGGAAGAATGGTCACGTAGAAGTAGCGGACGCCCGACCAGTTGTGGCCCGCGTCGCACCAGCGGAGAGGCGGGAGGTCAGTGGCGAAGCCGCGGTAGTACCAGGGCCCGCCGGGGGCGAGTGAGCCGGGCGGGCTCAGCGCCGGGTCCCAGGTCTCGATTCCGAATCGCGCCAGATACAAACCGAAGCGCCATCCGTTGCCCTCGATCATGAGCGGGGATGCGTAGCTCCACATGATGAGCAGCAGCAGCGCGAGGTGCGCGGCAAGCCAGATCTTTGCTGCTCGTGGGCGGGGACGCGGCATCGGTCGAGCATGGTACTTGAAGGAGCGCGGGGCGGATCGGTGGCGTCGTTTGCCCGAGACCCGTGCTCCTCCGCCCCTGTCGGGGCGGCTGAAGTTTGCGCCCGCTTTCCACGGGTTGCGCTCGGTCGCTATGGCGACCGTCGCTCCACCCGTGGCAACACTCCTTGGCCCCGTTCGGGGCCCACATGAACGCGGCTACCGCTCGGAACGAGCCCGGAACGCAGTGACGGGGTTGTGGGCGGCCCTGCCGGCATGATCGCAAGGAGGGCCCGCTCACTTCGTTCGGGGCTCGTTACGAACGCCGCGTGACTGTCCTGCCGCACATGGCATCGGGGCGGTTACCGAGCGGATCCTCACTGGGGCGAGATGGTAACCAGGGGCCGGAGAGGGCTGAACTCCGGCTGCCCCCGCCTACACTCCGGCCCCAACCTTTCCAACGGAGAAGAGCCTCATGCGGCGTGCGAAGATCAGCGTCATTGGTGCGGGCAATATCGGCGGCGAGTGTGCGCGGTCCATCGCGATGAAGGAGCTGGGCGACGTCGTCCTGCTGGACATCCCCAACAAGGACAAGCCCGAGCTGCACATGCCCAAGGGCAAGGCCCTGGACCTGGCGTGCTGCGGGCCGGTGGAGAGCTTTGACGCGCGGATCACCGGCACCTTTGACTACGCCGACACGGCCAACAGCGACGTGGTGGTGATCACGGCGGGCCTGCCGCGCAAGCCGGGGATGAGCCGCGACGACCTCGTGCAGGTCAACACGGGCATCGTGAAGAGCGTGGCGGAGAACGTGAAGAAGTACTCGCCCAACGCGGTGGTGATCGTGGTGAGCAACCCGCTGGACGCGATGGTGTACGTGGCGTGGAAGGTGACCGGGTTCCCGGCGCACCGCGTGATGGGGCAGGCGGGGGCGCTGGACGTCGCCCGCTACAAGACGTTCCTGGCGTGGGAGCTGGGCGTGTCGGCGGAGGACGTGCAGGGCATGCTGCTGGGCGGGCACGGCGACGACATGGTGCCGCTGCCCAACCGCACGAGCGTGAACGGCATCCCGGTGTCGGCGCTGCTAAGCCCCGAGAAGATCCAGGCGTGCGTGGAGCGGGCCAAGGTCGGCGGCGGCGAGGTCGTCAAGCTGATGGGGACCAGCGCGTGGTACGCGCCCAGCGCGGGCACGGTGGAGATGGTGGAGGCGATCGTGCGCGACAAGAAGCGCGTGATCGCGTGCGCGGCCTACTGCGGGAACGAGTTCGGCGGCGCGGGTAAGGGCTACTTCGTCGGCGTGCCGTGCGTGCTTGGGGATAAGGGCGTAGAGAAGATCATCGACTTCAAGCTCGACCCGACGGAGCAGAAGTTCATGGACGAGTCGATCAGCCACGTGAAGGACCTGGTGGGGGTGGTGCAGAAGCAGTTCCCCGAGCTGGCCTGAGAGCTGCTTGAGACCCTCGCGGGAGTTGGCCGAACCCCCTCCCGGATCGAGTTCCATCAACAGGTGATGCAGGGCCGCCCGAATCCTCGGGCGGCCCTTTTTTCTTTACGCGGCCCCCGAACAACCCCCTCCACCCGGCAAAGAATCACGGCCACGGGCTTTCCGGCCCGGTTTCTTCCATTGGAACCCGAACCTATGACGCACAAAGCCAACCTTGCTCTGCTCGTGACGCTCGCCGCGGGGACGCTGGCCACCAGCGCGATGGCGCAGTTCCTCCCGCCCAACCAGCCGACGCCGCCCGCCCCGCAGGCCCCGGCCCCAACGCCCGCGCCCGCCCCGCAGAAGGCGCCGGCGTCGACGACGGCCAAGGCGCCCGACATCAAGACCCCGCTCACGTTCAGCGATCAGGAGATCGCGGCGGTGGCGCAGATGCTGACGGGGTGCTGGAAGGCGACGATCCCGGGCTCGGGCGACGTGGTGATGGGCGCGGCCCCGGTGACGATCAAGGGGATGAGCGACTGCCTGTACTCCGAGCTCTCCCGCGCGGACGCGATGAGCCGCCCGTTCCGCCAGACGATCCTGCAGATCCACAAGGTCAACGGCAAGGTGCGGGTGAAGACGCTGGAGTTCGTGAACAAGGAGCGCACGAACCACCTCGCCGGGCTGTGGGCGGCGCCGGACGCCTTCCCGCAGACGATCAGCCCCGACGACCTCAAGATGACGATGGACGTGGAGTTGAGCAAGAACGGCGACACGTACCACGGCAGGACGGTTGAGCCGCACCCCACCAACATCGCCAACGCGGTGGAGATGACGGGCGAGCTGAAGCTCGACGGCAAGACCTTCTGGACCGCGGACCGCGGCTTCGACAAGGAGAAGAAGCAGGTCTGGGGCCCGGCGATGGACGCCGGCTACGAGTTCAGCCGCTTCGACCAGGGGCCGCAGACGATCCGCATCGAGGGCGGCGTGATCGTGGTGGACTACCCGGGCGCGCCCGCGGGCACCCCCGCGGCCCCGGGCCAGACGATCACGGTGGACTACATCGGCTACCTCGAGAACGGGAACCGCTTCGACGCGTCGTACGAGCGCGGCGTGCCGTTCGCGTTTACCAAGGGCGACCCCAAGCTGCAGGAGGGGTGGAACCGCGCGATGTACGACGCACGCAAGGGTCAGGTCCGCCGCATCGTCATCCCCGGGCCGCTCGCAGTCGAGCGCAAGGACGCCAAGGCCCCCGCGAACACGACGCTGATCTACGACGTGCGGGTGCTGGATGTGGGCGCTGCACGCCCGCCGATGCCGATGGTGCAGGGCCCGGGCGCGGTGAAGCCGGGTCTGCAGCCGGTCGACCCCGGCAGCCAGGACCCGGGCTTCCTGAAGGCGCAGGAGAACTTCCGCAGGATGCAGGAGGAGCGGCGCAAGAAGGAGGCCGAGCAGGCTAAGCCGGCGGAGAAGCCGGCCGAGAAGCCGGCCGAGCCCGCGCCGAAGAAGTAAGCTCAACCCGAGGAAGTCCCACGTCAAAGGCCCGCGCGTGCGGGCCTTTTTTGTTTTGCTGGGCGGCGGGGCGCACGCCCGCTCTTCACGGGCCGCCTGCCGCCTCTACGATTGCCGCAGATGGCCAAGGACTACTACGACATCCTGGGGGTGGGCCGCGGGGCGAGCGCTGACGAGATCAAGAGCGCGTACCGCAAGCTGGCCCGCAAGTACCACCCGGACGTGAACAAGGACGCGGAGGCGCAGAAGAGGTTCACCGAGGTGCAGCAGGCGTACGACGTCCTGAGCGACGAGCAGAAGCGGAAGCTGTACGACCAGTTCGGGGCGGCGGCGTTCGAATCGGGGGGGCCGGGCACGGCCGCGGGTCAGCAGCAGCGGACGAGGGGTGGTGGGGGCGGCGGCGGGGCGCACTACACGTGGTCGAACGTCGGCGGGCCGGGCGGCGGGCCTGGCTTCGGGTTTGACCCTGACACCGAGGACATGAGCTCGATCTTCGAGTCGATCTTCGGCGGGCGGGGCGGCAGTCCCTTTGGCGGCGGCGGTGGAGGTGGGGGGGCCGCTGGCGGCGGGCGCACGCGGTCGCGTTCGCGCGGGGGGCCGGGCGAGGAGTACGCGCGACCGGCGCCCGACGAGGTGCGGCAGGACGTGACGATCGACTTCATGACGGCCGCGAAGGGCGGGGTGCAGAAGCTGCGGGTGACCGAGGACGGCAAGAGCCGCACGATCGAGGTGTCGATCCCCTCGGGGGCGGAGGAGGGGCAGCAGCTGCGCGTGCGCGGCGGGGCTGGGGGGCGCGACCTGATCCTGCGTCTGCACATCGGGACGCATGAGCTGTTCCGGCGCGGCGAGGGCGAGCAGGCCGGCAAGGGGCTGGACCTCACGCTGGAGCTGCCGCTGACCATCGCGGAGGCGACGCTGGGGGCGACGGTGTCGGTGCCCACGCTCACCGGGCCGGTGGACCTGCAGGTGCCGCCGGGGACGGCCAGCGGCAAGAAGCTGCGGCTGCGGGGGCGTGGGATCCATGACCCGCAGGGGCGGCACGGGGACCTGTACACGGTGATCCGAATCGTGCCACCAAAGGGCGGGGACCTGACGCCGGAGCAGCGCGAGGTGCTGGCGGAGATCGCGCGGGTGACGCCGCCGGTGCGGCGGGGCGATGGCTGGCCCGCGTCGGGGTAATCGCGCAACTGACGGCGGGGCCGGACCTTGGACCGCGGCACCGCCGTTTCCGCGAATCGGTCAAGGGGACACCCCTGACACTCCGATTGACTCTCGGCCCCTTTGATGTAACAGTGGACCTGCGACCGGGATACGCAGGGGAGGTCGTCCGGGGGTCGGGGGGTTGGCTCGCGAGTCGGGCGCCGCAGCGCGGCCCCGGACCAGGAACGCCCGCCTTTGCTCAAGCAACGACACCAGCTCTTCGTCACGCTCCTGTGCCTTGTCGACGCGGTCGTCATCGCGGCGGCGTGCTATGGCGCGTGGATCGTGCGGCGGCTGGTGATCGAGGGCTCGTTCCCGCGCCGGCCGTTTGACGCGACCACGTGGTGGGACATCGCAACGCCGTGGGTGCGGGAACCGATCGCGCCGTTCGCGGTGCCGATCACGCTGTTCATGCTGTGGAACATGGGGCTGTACCGCCCGCGGCGCGACCGCGGGATGATCGCGGAGCACGGGGAGGTGTTCCGGGCGGCGCTGTTCGCGGTGATTGCGCTGATCGTGGTGACGGCGGCGCTGGGCACGGACTTCGTCGGCGGGTGGGATACCTCGGGGCGGGTCGAGTTCCTGGGCATGTCGCTGGACGCCAGCCGCGTGCAGCTGGGGCTGGTGGCGCTGCTGCTGCCGAACATGCTGGCGCTGCACCGCGTGGCGTTCCGCTGGGGGCTGCGGGCGATCCGTCGCAGGGGCTGGAACCTGCGGCACGTGGCGGTCATCGGCGTCGGGCGGCTTGGGCGGATCGTGTGCCGCACGCTGGACCGCAACTCGTGGACGGGTATTCACGTGGCGTACTTCCTGAGCCACCAGGATCACCACCACGGCGTGCAGACGTGCGTGGGGCGGCCGGTGGTGGGGGGGCTGGCGAGGCTCGAGGAGGTCTTCGACAAGCGCAAGCCCGACGCGGTGTACCTGGCGATTCCCACGTCGCGCTCGGCGATCGTGCCGAGCCTGCTGAAGCGGCTGGAGCGGTACGCGGTGGATGTGCGCATCGTGCCTGACGTGCACCCGCGGTACATGCCGCAGAACATGCAGGTGGGCGTGCTCGAGGGCATGCCCATCCTGAGCGTGCGCGAGAGCCCGCTCAACGGGATGGGCGGGGCGGTGAAGCGCGGGCTTGACCTCGCGGGCTCCTTCGCGGCCATCGTGCTGTTCGCGCCGCTGATGCTGCTGATCGCCGCCATCGTGCGGGCGACCAGCCCCGGGCCGGTGATCTTCCAGCAGCGGCGGGTGAGCCTGGGCGGCGAGACGTTCAATATCTTCAAGTTCCGCACGATGTACCACGCGGAGGACGAGAGCTCGCCCACGTGGACGCGCCGGGATGATCCGCGGGTGACGCCCGTGGGCCGGTGGCTGCGGAAAACGAGCCTGGACGAGCTGCCGCAGCTGTTCAACGTGCTGCTGGGGGACATGAGCCTTGTGGGGCCGCGGCCCGAGAGGCCGGAGCTGATCGCGCGGTTCAGAGACGACTGGCGGGGCTACATGCTGCGGCAGCACGTGAAGGCCGGGATCACGGGGTGGGCGCAGGTGAACGGGCTGCGGGGCGACACGTCGCTGCGGAAGCGGCTGCAGCACGACCTGTTCTACATCCGGCACTGGTCGCTGGGGTTTGACCTCAAGATCCTGTGGCTGACGGTGTTCCGGGGGTTTGTGCACCGGAACGCGCACTGAGCGGACCCGCCAAGGGCAATAGGACCTATAGGACTCATAGGACCTATAGGAATGTACGGTAAGATCGCGTATGAGCATTGCTGCGCAATCGGAGAAGGGTGGTGCACGTTCCCAGTTCGACCGCGAGCTGGAAGAGCGGCTGGTCCGCTACTGCCGCGTTGACACGCAGAGCGACGAGAAGTCCTCGACTTCGCCCAGTACGGAGCGGCAGTTCGGGCTGCTGCGGATGCTCGTCGATGAGCTAAAGGCGATGGGAGCGCAGGAGGTCACGCTCACCGACTACGGCGTTGTGCTGGCGACGATCCCCGCGACGGTTAAGACGACGGCCCCGACGGTCGCGTTCCTCGCGCACGTGGACACGGCGCCCGCGTACAACGCGACCGGCGTGAAGCCCATGGTGCACCGTGCCTACGCGGGCGGTGACATCAAGCTGCCCGACGACGCCGCGCAGGTGCTGTCGCCGAAGCAGTTCCCGTACCTCGCGTCGAAGGTGGGCGACGACATCATCACCGCGAGCGGCACGACGCTGCTGGGCGCGGACGACAAAGCGGGCGTGGCCATCATCATGACGATGGCGAACCACCTGCTGCGGAACCCGTCGATCCCGCACGGCACGATCCGCGTGGCGTTCACGCCCGATGAGGAGATCGGGCGCGGCGTCGACAAGCGGCTGCCGGCTGACCTCAGGGCGAAGTTCGCCTACACGCTCGATGGGGCGGAGGCGGGCGAGGTGGTGTTCGAGACGTTCTCGGCGGACAAGGCCGTGGTGCACATCGAGGGGGTCTCGATCCACCCCGGCAGCGCCAAGGACAAGCTGGTGAACGCGCTGCACCTCGCGGCGAAGATCATCGACACGCTGCCGCAGGTGACGCGCACGCCCGAGACCACCAGCGGGCGCGAGGGGTTCATCCACTTGTACCAGATGAGCGGCACGGCGGCCGCGGCGGACCTGAGCTTCATCCTGAGGGACTTTGAGCGCGATGGGCTGGCGGCGCACGGGGCGCTGGTGCAGCAGGTGTGCGCGGCGGTGCAGGCGACCGAGCCGCGGGCGAAGATCACCTGCACGATCACGGCGCAGTACCGCAACATGCGGTATTGGCTGGAGAACGACATGCGGCCGGTGGAGCTGGCCAATGCGGCGTGCCGCGAGATGGGGCTGACGCCCCTGGCCACGCCGATCCGCGGCGGCACGGACGGCTCGCGCCTCACCGAGATGGGCGTGCCCACGCCGAATCTCTTCACCGGAATGCAGAACATCCACGGCCCGCTGGAGTGGATCAGCGTGCAGGACATGGCGCTGTCGACCCAGATGTGCCTGAGGCTGGTGCAGCTATGGGGGGCGGAGACCGAAGTCAGGACTTGAGGCGTGCGATCGTGGCCGTGGTGCTGCGGCCCTCGACCAGGGGGATCAGCGCCACGCGCCCGCCCGCGCGTTCGACGATGTCGGCCCCGACCACCCGGTCCTTGGTGTAGTCGGCGCCCTTGACCAGCACGTCGGGCTTGAGGGCCCTGATCAGCTCGATGGGGGTGTCGTCGGAGAACAGCACGACCGCGCCCACCGATTGGAGGGCCCCCAGCACGCGGGCGCGGTCCTCCTGGTTGTTCACGGGTCGGGTCGGGCCCTTGAGCCGGCAGACGGAGGAGTCGTCGTTGAGGCCGACGATGAGGAAGTCGCCCTCGGCCGCGGCCTTCTCGAGTAGTGCGACGTGCCCGCTGTGCAGGACATCGAAGCAGCCGTTGGTGAAGACGACCTTCTGTCCCTGCTTGCGGCGGGCGGCGACCTCGAGTTTCGCCTGATCGAGCGTGCGGAGCTTGCCCTCGACGTGGCTGTATTGCATGAGCAGCGAGTGGTGCACGCGCTCAAAGGGGATCGGCTGCACGCCGAAGACTTCGACCTCCAGCCCAGCCGCGGCGTTGGCGAAGCGGACCGAGCCGTCCCAGTCGATGCCGTTGGCCCGGGCCGCGGCGAGGCCGGCGAGGAACATATCGCCCGCGCCGGTGACGTCGTACACCTGGCGGGCGATGGTGGGGATGGCAACAGGTGTGCCGCCGGCCCGCTGATCGCCGGAGCGACCGTCGGCCTCGAGCAGCAGCGCTCCGTGCCGGTCGAGTGTGAGGACGACCGCGTCGAGTTCAAGGTCGGCCAGCAGGCGGCGGGCGAGCGCGGCGTTGTGCTCGGGTGAGCCGCCGTCGTCACAGCGGATGCCGGTGGCGACCTCGGCCTCGGTGCGGTTGGGGGTAATGGCGGTGGCGCCCTTGTACTTGCGGTAATCGACGCCGCGGGCAGGGTCGACGAATACCGGGACGCCCACGCTGCGGCAGCGCGTGATGATGTGCTGGCACAGCGCGTGCGTGCACACGCCCTTGTTGTAGTCCTCGATGCACACCGCGTCGGGCTTGGGCGTGCGGGCGAGGGCTGCGTCGAAGGCGTCGGTCATCTGGCGCACCACGCCCGCCGAGAGGTCCTCCCGCGACTCGTAATCCACGCGGAACATCTTCTGCGGGTGGCGGGCCTGGGCGAGACCGACGAGGTTCTGCTTGAGCGTGGTGGGGCGGGAGGCATCGCGCACGAGCGTGTCGGCGGAGACGCCGTGCTGCTCGAGAGACTCGCGCAGGACACGCCCCGCGGCGTCGTCCCCGATGACGCCGAAGGCCTGCACGCGCCCGCCGAGCGCGGCGAGGTCCATGCAGACGTTCGCGGAGCCGCCTGGCTGGCTTTCTGTGCGGCGGACGTGGAGGATGGGCACGGGCGCATCGGCGCTCAGGCGCTCGGCATCGCCGAACACCTGCTGGTCGAGCATGAAGTCACCGACGACCAGGGCCGTGAACGAACGCCATTGGGCGAGCTGTGCGAGCAGGGCTTCCATGCGGAGCTAAGGGTAACCGCACGAGGCCCCACCCGCCGAGTTCGCAGTCATGGGAGGGTGCCGCGCCCCCGCAGGATGGGCGCGGTGGTGATCGCGAGGACCACGGCCGCGATGCCCACCAGGGTGTAGACGGTGCGGGAGGCGCCGCTGCCATCCCCGAACAGGGCGGCGACAAGGTCAAAGTTGAAGGCACCGACGAGGCCCCAGTTGAGCGCACCGACCAGGACGAGGATCAACGCCGCGACGAAGAGACCTTTCATGACGAGGCTCCTGGAATGCGTGCGGCAGTGCACGCGTCCAATAGCATCGCGGGGCCGCCGAGGACGGATGCTGGTTCCCGGTGAAAACCCCGCGAGGGTGTTCTCAAGGGGCGGGCTTGCGGGCGAGGTCGCCGGCCACGACCACGCGCCCATCGACCCGCACGATCGCGGCGTCCTGCCCGCTGGCGAGGAGAGCTTCGAGCAGGTCGTCGTCGGTCGCGGTTGGGGCGCCAGTGGTGCGGGTCTCAACGCGATGGGCGATGCCCTTGGAGGTTGGGACGAGTTCGAGGGCGACGGTGGGTTCCTGTCGTTGCGCTGAGTGCGTGGTGGTGGGCTGTTGGGCGGGCGTGTGCGTTGATGCGTCGCGGTAGCTGGCCATTGCGTGCTCGGTGCTCGGTGTCAGGGGGGCGGGGTGCGAGGTCGCGAGTGTCCATGCCGCCGCGCCGGTTGCGAGCGCGATTACCAGCAGGCCGCCTGCCGCGGTGAGCCGGCGGCGCACACCGCGACGCACGACCACCGGGCGGAGTTCCTGGAGCAGCCGCTCGCGCCGGTCCACGGCATCGCGTCCCAGGCGTCCCTGATCAGTGGGCTCGAACGTCACGGCCACACCTCCTTCGCCAGCCCGCGGAGGCGCTGGAGCGCCCGCCGAACCCGTCCGTGGGCGGCGTGCTCGCCGATTCCCACCGAGGCCGCGGCCTCGCGGAGCGTGAGTCCGTTCACGACGCGCTGCATGAGCAGCAGGTGCTCGGTTTCGG
Source organism: Phycisphaerales bacterium (assembly GCA_035627955.1). Classification (NCBI taxonomy): domain Bacteria; kingdom Pseudomonadati; phylum Planctomycetota; class Phycisphaerae; order Phycisphaerales; species Phycisphaerales bacterium. Next base: position 209,727 of record DASPKU010000011.1, on the reverse strand, counting down.
GGAGCTGACGCAGCGAATCACGCAGCCACTGCAAGTCCTGCCGCATGCCCGCGTCGGCGTGTTGCTCCGAGGTTGCCACTGCCTGCTCGCGCCGCCTGGCCCGCTGCTCGCGGCGGACGAGGTCCACGGCCGCGCTCACGCACGCCCGCGAGAGCCAGGCGGCCAGCGCTGCCTCGGTGTGCAGCTCGGGGATGCTGCGGGCGGCGCGGAGCATGACCTCCTGCGTCACATCGAGGCAGAACGATTCGTCGCGTCCGGTGAGGCCGCGGGCGTAGGCGTAGACGCGCCCGAACCAGGCGCGGTACAGGACCTCGAAGGCCCGTGCGTCGCCGCGAGTGGTGCCGCGGGTGGCCCAGGCGATGTCGAACCCCCCGGCCTGGCCGAGGGGTGACGCGGCAGGCGCGGGGGGCTCGGGTTGCGACTGGGTGGGCATGTGGACCCGCATCGCGGGGTTCATGGTCGTCACCTGTGCTCAGCGGGCGGGCTTCTCATCGGTCGTGGGCCTGGGCCTGGACTTCTGCACGATGGGTCCCTTGGCGGGATTTGCGGGGTCGAGCAGCATGCGGCGGACGAGCCGCTGCGCGGGCTGCCCGCCCGTCACCACCAAGGTATCGCCCTCGGCCCGGATCGCAACGTTGCTCTCACCCCGGAGAAGCTGCGCCGCGGCGGATTCAAGGCTGGTCGCGAGGGCCTTGAGGTCCTTGCCGGTGATCGAGGCGGAGGTGTACTCGACAGTGGAGCGACCCTGGGGGATCTCACCGAGGCCTTCGTCGGAGCGCCCTTCGTGGGCCGCGGCCTCGCCGAAGCGCTTTTCGACCGACGCGACGCGGGCCTGGGCCATGGCCATGTCGATGCGCGAGGCCTCGAGTTCCGCCTTTGCACGATCAAGCACGGCCCGGCCGGAGGACACATCCTCGGGGGCCACATGCCCCTCTTTCCGCATCGCTTCGAGCTTGGCGACCTCCTCGGACGCGCGGACGACGTTCTGCTCCAGCAGGCGTGTGCGGATCGCGTGCTTCTCGGCCTCGGCCCGCACCTCATCGAGGTTCACCTGCCCGGCCATCGCGTCCTTCATCGCTTTGCGGCGGGAACGCATGTCGTTCTGCATGCGGTCGATGACGCTGCTCGCGGCCTGAATCTGCGGGATGGAGCCGCGGACGATGAGCAGGCCCGAGTCGGCGTGGAACTTCATCTCGGCGCTCTCGGCATCGCCGTCGGCCTGGAGGGCGGTGCGCACGGCGGTGATGACGACGTCGGGCTCCACAGTGAAGCGGGCGTTGGGCGGGTCGCCGGGCAAAGGCTCGGTGAGGTCGCGGAGGGAGAGGACCTGGATTTGAGACAATTGCGCAGGCTTGGCGGCGTTGGGGTCGGCCTGCACGCGCCCGTCCGAAACGCCGAAGGAGTTCCTGCCGATGTGGTTCACCAGCAGGGCGCCGCGGGGTTCCACCGCCCATTCGAGGCAGCGGACGGCGCTCTGCACGTCGGCGTCACGGAGGGAGATCTCCCCGACCTTCATGTTGAGCAGGGACTCGGGGGCGACCACGTTGACCGTTTCCGGGCGTGTGGCTTCGCGGAGGGTGGCGATGTACTCGCGGAGGCGTCCACCGGGGAAGTCGATGCTGATGCGGCCGTCTGGGGTGCGGGCGGGCGCCTCCTCGGCGGTTTGCTTTGCGGGGGCTCCGGTCTGTGCCTGAGCGAGCGGGGTGAGCGTCGCGGCGGCGAGGCCGGCGAGGGTAAAGAGGGTGAGGGCGGTGCGGGCCGTGCGGTGGCGGGTCATCGGGGGAATCTCCTGAAGTCAGCAGGAAAACGCCGCGGACGCCCGTTCTTGGCGCGGAATGGTGATGAAATCGGAGGCTGAGGCGGGTCAGCCGTTCTCGAGGGCTTTGACACCCATGGGGAGCGAGAAGCGGTCGCGGGTGCGGGCGTACTCCAGCCCGCCCATGCGGCCGATTGCGTCGAGCCTCGCCGGGTCGATGTGGTAGCGGTCGTTGATGAGGTCGTCGCGGACCCAGACGTGCACCACCTCGCCGAGCACGATGTTGCCGCCCGCGGGCACGCCTGGATTCGTGCGGAGTACTTGTATCGTGCGGCACTCGTAGGAGATTGGCGCTTCGAGGACGCGTGGGGGCTTCACGAGGCGCGAGGGTGCGGGGGTGAGGCCGACGAGGTCGAACTCGCTGTGGCCGTGGGGGAGCGGCTCGGCGGCTCCGGCAACCTGACGCGACATGGCCTCGCTGGCGATGTTGACGACGAACTCGCCGGTGCCGCCCTCGCTCACTGGCCGGGCGTTGAGCAGCGAGTCCTTCTCGCCGCCGTCGGGCTTGTTGGCGGGGCAGAAGAGCATGGTCATGGGGGCGCTGCCCACGGCGCAGAAGAACGAGAAGGGCGCGAGGTTGAGCTTTCCGTCCGGGGAGATGGTGGAAACGAAGGCGATCGGTCGGGGCACTATGCCGCCGATGAGCAGCTTGTAGCGGTCGGCCTGGGAGAGGGCGGTGGGGGAGAGTTCCATGGCGGCCAGTCTAGAGGCGTTCGAGACGTCGGCGGGTGGGGCGGGCCGTGCGTCCGCTACCATGGCGGCGTGGCCAAGCGACCCAAGAAGACGACCGAAGTTGAGCTCCCGCCGCCCGCCCCCCCGGAGGGGCCGCGCCCGATCCCGATGTCGAGCATCATCGGGCAGGACCGTGCGATCGGCATCCTGATGGAGGCGCTCAAGCACAAGCGGATCCACCACGCCTGGATCTTCAATGGGCCGCCCGGCGTGGGGAAGTTCACGACGGCGCTCGCGTTCGCCGCCCTGCTGCTGGACCCCACGACTCAGCTGACCTTCGGCGGCGAACTCCTCGCGGACCCCGACTCGCAGGTGCAGACACTGGTGCGGGCGGGAACGCACCCGGACCTGTTTGTGGTGAACAAGGAACTGGCCCGCTTCAGCGATGAAAAGTCGGTTCGGGACTCCAAGCAGATCTCCATCGCCAAGCAGGTGGTGGACCAGTTCGTCCTGCAGCCGGGGGCGATGGCGCCGAGCGTGCGCAACGAGGGGGCGGCTGGGCGCGTGTTCATCATCGACGAGGCCGACCTGATGAACGCGGCCTCCCAGAACGCACTGCTCAAGTTCCTGGAGGAGCCGCCCGAGCGCATGGTGATCATCCTGGTGACCTCGAGCGAGGAGCGGCTGCTGACCACGATCCGCAGCCGCGCCCAGCGGGTGTACTTCGGCTCGCTCGGTCAGCGGGGGATCGAGGAGTGGCTCGCGCGCCAGGAGCTGGAGATCCCCGACGACGAACGGGCGTGGCTGATCCGCTTCGCGGAGGGCTCGCCGGGCGTGCTGAGGCTCGCGCACGACGGGCGGTTGTACGAGTGGTGGCAGCGGCTCGAGCCGATGCTGCGGGAACTCGAACGCGGGCAGTACGCCGTCGAGCTTGGTCCGACCATGGGCGAGCTGGTCAAGGGCTGGGCGGAGTCATGGGTCGCGGCCCACAAGAATGCGAGCAAGGAAGCGGCGAACAAGGCGGGTGCCGACTGGATGTTCCGCCTTCTCGGCAACCACTGGCGCTCGCGCCTGGCGAAGGCGGCACCGATGGGCAAGTCCGGGCCTTACCTCGCGGCCATCGACGCCGTGCACAACGCCGAGCCGGAAATGGACTCGAACGTGAACATCGAGTTCGTGATGGAGAAGCTCAGCTCGGAGATGACGGCGGTGTTCGCGGAGGCGGCCGCGGCGGCGAAGGCCTGAGCGGCGGGATACGCGAGTGCTTAGCCCTGGAGGCTGAGGGCGGGGCGTGCAGGTGCGTTGGGGGCAACAGTCTCGGCGGGCTTGCGGCCGCGCTCTTCGGCGACCTTCTGCATCAGCAGCACCCACGTCTCCCGCTCGAACTGGAGCAGCTCCACGGCCTTGTCCAGCTTCTCGATGCTGCGCTCAAAGCCGGCCTCAACGAGCAGCTGGAAGATGAACGAGTACACCGCTCGTACCTGGTCGGCCAGCTGCGGGTTGGGCTCGCGGCGGATGGTGGTCATCAGCTCGGTCACGATGTCGCGGCAAGCCGTGAAGCCGTTGAAGGCGTGTTCGGGGTTCTTGTTCGTCAGCCCTTCCCGGGCCTGCATCGCGTACTTGAGCGACCCGTCCAGCAGCATGAGCCGCAGCTCCTCTGGGCTGGCGGTCAGGACCCGCGTCTTGAGGTACTCGTTCGCGGGCTTGCTGGGGGTCGGGGTGGCGGTCACGCTTGGCATGCCTTCCAGATCGGTTCTTATCGGGGGCGACTTAAACCACTACCGCGTGCGGAGGGAGCCGAGCGAGCTGAGGGCGGAGGACTGGCTCTGGAGCTGGCCCACGGCCTGCTCCATGGCGAGGAACTGGCGGCGGAGCGTTTCCTCCTTGGCCGCGAGGCGGACGTCGATGGCGGAGATGCGGTCGTTCTGGAGCTTGATCTGGGCCTCCAGCCCCTTGCCGCGGAGGGTGAGCACGCCGTCGACGGTGTCGAGGTACTTCTCCACCATCTGCTCGAACTTGCCCATGACGCCCAGGGACGAGAACGTGCGGCCGGAGTTGGGGTTGCGGACACGGTTGCCGTTGCCCAGGTCGATGAAGGTGTCGTCGGCCTGCACGCGTGCGGCGAAGAGGGCCTCTACGCCCGAGGGGTCGGTGGCGAGCGCCTCGCGGAACTTGTCCTCGTCGAGCTCGAGCTTGCCGCCGGTTGTGATCTTGAGGCCGACCTCGGTCAGCTGGTCGTACTGGCTGACGATGCTGTCGGCTTCCTCGTTCAGGGTGGCGTAGAGAGTGGAGCGCAGCTCCAACGTGGTGCCGTCGCCGGTGAGGGGGCCGGCTTTGTTATTGGTGGCGTCGTACTTGGTCTGGGCGCTGATGCGGTCGAGCACGGTGTTGAATGCGCTCACGAACCCCTTCACCGCTTCCAGCAGCTTGGTGGTGTCTGAAGCGACGTTGAGCGTGACCGCCTCGGGGCTCGCGGCCTTGAGGTCGATTTTGACGCCCGGGACCAGCGTGTCCACCGTGTTCGTCGTGGCGATGACCGCCACCGCCCGAGCGGGGTCGGACGCGCCGTAGAACACTCGCGAGTTCTGGCCCACGTCGAGGGTGCTGAACCCGAAGTCGGCGCCCACGGCATCGAAGATGAACCGACCCGCCTCGCCCGTGGCGGTGCTCGAGAGGCTGAGGCGGAAGGGCGTCAGGCCCGAGCCGTCGTTGATGATCGACGCGCTCGCGCCGACCTTGGCCGCGTTGATTTTGTCAGCGACCTGCTGCAGCGTGTCCGCCGCTGAGAGCGTGACTGTCCGCTCGTAGCTGCCGTTGATTTTGTTGCTCGCGCCGACATCGCTGGCCTCGCCCGCGATATTGAGGGACTTGGCCACAGTGCTGGAGGTGTCGCTGATCTTGATCTTGGCCGTGCCAGCGGCGCCGCCGCCGGTATCCTCGATGATCTCGATGCCGTCGCCGGTGGCGTTGATCCGGGCCCTGATCTTGAGCGTGGCTGAGCCGGTGCTGGTCGCGTTAATTTCGTTGATGAGGTCGGCCACGGTCAGCGTGTCGGAGCCGATGTCGTACTCCTTGCGTGAGCCGAAGCCGTCGGTGATCGTGAACTTGCCGGTGCCGATGCCGCGTCCGTTGTTGAGGGCCGACACCGGCGTGGCCAGTGAGATGTACTGCCGCTGGAGGTTGCCGGAGGACTTGGTCGCGCTCGCGATGCCCGCGGGGTCGGTGGCAATGCCCAGGCTCGTCGCGGTGTCCTGGCCGTTGGTCCCGGTGATGATGAGGTTGCTAGAGCCGCCGGTGTTGTCGGTAATGGTGAAACCGGTGCCCTTGGAATCCAGCGCGATGGAGAGGCGCGGGCGGCCGTTCGCCCCGGTGCCCGACGCCGTCTCGATCTGGGCGAAAATGTCCGTCAGCGAGGCGGTGGTGTCGATCGTGAGGCTGAACGCCGTGCCGTCGCGGGCGGTGATGTTGAGCACGCCGTCACCCGAGAGCCCGCTGCCGCCATTCAATCCAGTGGCAAGGGTAGTGTTGAGCCCGGCAAACACCCGCCGGCCGACAACGCTGCCGCCCACCGTCGCGGTGGTCAGCCCCAAGTCGCGGGCGGTGGTGGAGTTGTTCTCGGTGATCGTGAGGGGCTGCGTGCCGGTGCCGTCGGTGATCAGCAGGCGCCCGTTGCTTTGGTCGATGGACGCGGTGACGCCGGTCACACCCGCGGCCGTGAGCGCCGCGTTGATGCGGGTGACAACACCGCCGACGGTGGTCACCGCGCCCTCGGTCTTGACGGTCTCGGTGCCTTGCGTGGTGTAGACGTCGCCGAGGTTTACCTGCACGTTGGTGGGCGTGGCCCCGCCGACGCCAATCGTGAAGCTGTACGCTCCAGTGCCGATGGTGCTCTTGATGGCAACGCCGTTGCCGTCATTGAGGGCCGAGAGCGGCGTGTTGGTGCCCAGGCCGTAGATGCTGCTGCCGGTCAGGGTGCCGGCGGTTGCTGAGCCCGCGATGCCGAGGCTGGTCGCGGTGGTGTAGCCAGTCGCGTCGGCGACCTGCATCGTGCCGCCGCCGCCGGCGGTGTCCTTCAGGATCAGCCGCCCGCCCTGCACCGACGCGGTCACCCGCGCCGTGCCGTTAGTATTGATGGCCGCGAGCACCTCGCCCACGGTCACGGTCCGCGACAGGTCAACCGTTGCCGCCGCCCCCGATGAGTCGGTGATCACGATCTTGCCGCGCGACACGCCCTGACCGCCATTCAGCTCCGTGAGCGCCACATCCCGGTCCAGGCGGGCCTTCGTGCTCTCAAACGTGAGGCTGGTCGCGCCCACCGCCGCGGAATCCCGGTTCGCAAACCCGCGGCTGAGCAGCTGCTGGCTGGTGACCAGCCGGTCCACGATGAACGTGTAGCTGCCCGCGGTCGCGGTGGTCCCGGCGGTCGCGGTGAGGATGTCCGAATCGGTAGACGTCGCGGTCTTGAGCTGAAACGACTTGCTGGTGCGGAACGCCGCGGCCGCGGTCTTCAGGGCCGTCAGGCGCGAGTTGAGGTCCAGGTACGCCGCCTGCTGGAACTGCAGCGACTGCACCCGCAGCTGCACGAGCTGCTTGGGCCGCTGCTCCACGGCCATGAGCTGCGAGATCAGCGAGGCGCTGTCGATGCCGCTGAAGATTCCTGTCCCGGTCGTGATCCCTGCCATAACGCTCCCTGCTCAGTTCGGCCCACTTCAGGCCGCCGTCGGACGCCACCGCAGCGCCGGTGCCATGTCCGACTCAATCCATCGCGGCTCGCCGGTCTTCATGCCGAATGCCGGCGTGACCACTTCCCGCTTGCCGCCGCGGTGGCCGGGCAGGTCCAGCCCCTCGCGCCGCAACCGCAGCAGGTCGGAGGCCCATCCCGCGAGCACGCGCGTAAACATCACGCGGGCCTGTACTTCGATCGCGCTGGCGGGCGGGATGGGGGCCGGCATCGCTGTTCCCCTGGGTCTGTGGTTGGCGGCGGTAGGGTCCACCCGGATGGATCGGCGACTTGGGGGGGCCGCCTTCACTCCAAAGGCTGATAACCGCGACCGGGCGTCCGTCTGGCGCACCGGGACGCTCACCACGGCGTACAGATTCCCCCGCCCCGCCCCACGCCGGGCGGCCGCAATCGCCGATGGAATGGAGCCCATGGTGTCCCCCAAGCCGGTCAGACTCGCTGTCGGCCTCCTCTGCGCCGCCCTTGCCCTGAGCGGGCTCGCCCTCGCGGGCGCGGCCGTAGGGATCGCGCCCAAGGTCAACTGGGTGCTGCTGGGCTTCGAGATCGTGATGGCGACCGCGGGGGTGATGGGCGTGCTGTTCGCCTTCGGCAAGTTCCAGGATGCGCCGGGCCTCGCGCTGGCGAGCGTGGCGGGGACGGTGTTCGTCGCGGCGGTGCTGGGCTACTTCGGGTCCGACCGGCGGATCGTGACCAGCAGCGGGGGAGAGGTGCCGCTGAAGTGGTTCCTGGTCTCGCGCGTGCTCGCGGCCTTCGCGATCGCCCTCATGGGCGCGATGATCGTGCTGCTGCGAAGCCGCAAGTCGCTGTCGTACCTCGCCAAGGCAGCGCTGACCGGCGGGCCGGTGCTGCTGGTGGGGGCGGCGTACGTGATCGCTCCGGGGCGGGTGCGGGGGGCGCTGGGCGCGCTGCCGGGGTGGGCGACGCTCGTGGCCCTGGGCATGGCGGGCGTGGTGGGGATCGTTCTGATCTCGGCCAGCATCCACCTGCTGATCCGTGCCTTCGAGGAAGGCAGGACCGAGCAGGCCTGAGCCTCACCGGTAACTCGGCGGAAAATGAAAACACGCCCTCGCGGGCGTGTGTTGTTGCTGGCACGAGGTCGGGGCAGAAGCCTCAGACCGTCATGATCTCCTTGGTCTTCTCCTCGACGCGCTTGTCCACCTCGTCCTCGAACTTCTTGAGGAGGGTCTGGATCTCTTCGTGCAGAGTCTTGATGTCGTCCTCGGGCAGGCCGCTCGCCTTCAGGCCGTCGGCGTGCTTGTTGGCGTCGCGCCGCACGTTGCGGATCGCGACCTTCGCCTCCTCGCCCATCTTCTTGATGCGGGCCGCGTCTTTCACGCGCCGCTCCTGGCTCATGGGTGGGATGTTCAGGCGGATCTGCTTGCCTTCCATGACCGGGTTGATGCCCAGCCCGGCCTTCTCGATCGCCGTCTTGATGGCCGCGACCGCGCCCTGATCGAAGGGCTTGATCAGGAGCTGGCTGGGCTCGGGAACGCTGATGCCGGCGATGGCCTTGATGTCGGTCTGCGAGCCGTAGTAATCGACCTTGATGAACTCGACCATGGCGGGCGAGGCCCGCCCGGTGCGCACGCCGCGCAGCTCGTGCTTGAGGTGCTCGAGCGCCTTCTCCATGGTCTCTTCGGTCTCGAGCAGGATCGTGTCAGGGTCGGTGGCCATTCGGTCAACTCCGGCAGGTAAGGCCGGATCATAGATGCATCGGGTGCGATGCGTGCGGAAGAGCGGTTACAGCAGCCGCAGCGCCCGCAGGTCCTCCACGGGCTCGTCAAACGAGCAGCTGCCGAAGGAGAGGGCGAAGTTCTCCCGCGCCACGGCGGCGTCGGCCACCGTCACCATGTGCTCGCGCCAGGCGAGGACGGTGTCGCTGAACTTGAAGTCGGCGGGGTCCTCGCCCCCGAGAATGGCGAGGGTCACGGCGGGGTCGGGGTCGTGGGCCTGGAGCACGGCCGCGGCCATGAACAGGTTGAGGAACCCGTGCATCTTGGTGGTGGGGGCGTCCTTCTCGTAGGTGAGGCGGTGCACGGATCGGACGGGGTGGTGCAGGCCGGCGGTGGCCTTGAACGGCACATCCGCCTGCGCGCAGGCGTGGAGGAACTGCGCCACTTCGTTGATCGTGGGGAACGCGTTGGCGACTACGCCGCCGGTGCGGATCTTGGCACCGGCGCCCGTGCCGGCGAGGGCCGCGATGAAGCCGCGGCAGTCGCCCGCGCCGCCGACGCTCACTGGGAACTCGAAGAACGCCAGCAGTTCCTCAGGAAGGATGTCGAGGGCGGCATCAATCTGGTTGACGTCTGTCACCTTGAGTTCGACCTGATCGACCATCGCGACGCCGTTGGCTTCTTTGGAGTGATGGGCGTTGAACGCGGCGATCTCGTCCAGGGCCTTGTCGATGTCGCCCTCGATGAGGGCCGAAACCTGCCAGTCGGAGAGCCCTTCGCTTCCGGTGCGGTAGCCGCTCGTCGCAAACGTGCCCGGCATGAGCGGGGCCGCGGCCTTGGAGAACTCCTTGAGGCGGGATACCGGGCAGATGAACCGCCCGAGCATGAACTCGTGCTCACCCATCTTGCAGCGGTTGTAGTTCTCGACCGCCTTGTCCATGTCCAGCTTGGCGGGCGGGAACAGGCCTGCGTAATCGATCAGGTCTGAAAGGAAGGTTTTGAGCGAGCCCTTCATGCACGTCCCTTCGTGCCGCTCACGCGGCTTTTCACTGCGTCTCACCTAGCCCGCTACTTGGCTAACTTGGCCACCAACCGCCAGACATCCCGCTGCGACATTGTGCGCCCGGTCCGCTCGCAGAACGCCTGCACCAGGTGATCAAATCTCGCGTCAAAGGGCAGCTGATCACGCTGCCCCAGCGTACCCACCTGATCGACCACCAGCCTGGTCAGCAGGGCTTCATCCTCCGGCGTCACCTTGGGCGCTGGCTCGGACGCCCGCCCCATCCGCGGGAGCTTGCCCGCCTTGCGGAGGTTGTGCAGGCGGTGGAAAACGGAGCGCCGGTCGCGCCCGGCCGGCTCGCCGGCGGCGGCGTACAGCGTTTCGAACTCGGGTGTGTACGGCAGGTCGTCGAGCGTGCGCCCCGCCGCCTGGTACGCCTCGATCAGCAGCTGGTCCTCCTGCGCGAGGCTGGGCTTGTCGGCGTCGCCGCCACCGAAGAGGCTCATGGCTTGGCCTTCTCCGCGGCGAGCGGGTTGCCCACCCACTCGGCGATCCACAGCTGGCTGCTGGCCTTCTCTTCGCTTTGGATCTTCGGGCCGCGCTGGCTGGTCCACATCATGAGGTTGCCGTCGGGGGAGAAGCTGGGGAGGATGTCGGCGCCGCTGGCCTGCGTGATGCGGACGTGCTTGAGGGACTTTGGGTCCCGGCCGCGCCGGAGGGCGTCCATGTCGCACTCAATGGCGAACACCTCGTAGTTGCCGTGGCTGACCTCGCTGGTGCCGTAGACGAGGTACTTGCCGCTGGGGTGCCAGTAGGGGCACCAGTTCACGTGCTCGTTGTCAGTGAGCTGGTACTCGCGCGTGATGCCTACGGGGACCCCGTCCTTCAACTTGAGGTCGGCGACAAAGAGCTGCAATAGGTCGTTGCCCTTGCGGTCGGAGCGGTAGCAGATGGACTTGCCGTCGGGGGAGAAGAAGGGCCCGCCGTCGTAGCCCTTGGCCGTGACGAGGGCGTGCTGCTTCTTGGTTTGAGTGTCGTAGATGTAGAGGTTCGCGTCGGGCTTCTGGCCCTCCTTGCGGTCCTCGATATGGGCGTAGAGCACGAAGCGCCCGTCGGGCGACCACGAGCCCTCGGCGTCGTAGTTGGGGCGGGTGAAGAGGGGCTTGGCGTCGGAGGCCTTGTACGTGACGACCTCGGTGCGCTTGCCGTCGGGCGACTGGTCCACGGCCAGCTGCTGACCAATACGCGCGGTGACGATCTCCATCTCGTCGGGGAACATCCACACGTACTTGCGGGTGCCGACCTGGAAGCCGGACTTGGCCTCGTCCCTGGGCGGCTGCACGGTCGAGCCGAAAAGGACCTCGAAGGTCATCGGCGACTTTGGATCAGCGGGAGCGAACCAACCGCAGGTGTTGGCCGAGCCCTCGGGGCTGACGCGGATCGGCGTCTCAACGCCGGTCACGAGGCCGGTGAAGCGGTCGCGCTTCAGCTTGGCCACGTACATCGCGTAGAAGGGGCTCGCCTCCTTGCCCTCCTCGGGCACCGGGACCGCTTGGAAGATGATCCAGTTGCCGTCGGGGCTGAAGTACGCCTCGCCCGCCTTGACGAACTCCTCGCGTTTCGTCAACTGCACGTGGTTCCGCAGCACGCCCCTTTCGAGCGACTTCCACTCCAGCGGCGCGGTCGCCTCCGGCTGCGGCTGAGCCGCGGCAGTGGGGGAGAGGCCGGCGAGGCACGCGAAAACAGCCAGGGCAGCAAACATCGGCATGGCCCATTGTTGGCGGGGTGAATGCACCCAACGAGCCCCATGCGCGAGCATGGGAGTGTTCCCGCGAAGGTCGTCATGCCGCTGATGGTCTCCTTTGCTCGCGCAAAGGGCTCGTCAGAGGCATCGGCGCCATCCTGACCGTCCCGACCCGCCTTCCTTCCGTGCTCTCCGTGCCTCCGTGTTTGGTATTACCCTCCCCCGCTGGAACCGATCCCCGTCATCCTCGCCACGCCCCGGTTCGTGGTCGTCGACAAGCCCTCGGGCCTGCTCTCTGTTCCCGGCAAGGGTGAGCACAAGCAGGACTGCGTGCCCGCCCGCGTCCGTGCCATGTTCCTCCACGCCACCGGTCCGCTCGTCGTGCACCGTCTCGACATGGAGACCAGCGGCCTGCTCGTGCTGGGGCTCGACCCCGACGCCCAGCGCGACCTCTCCGGCCAGTTCGAACGACGCGAAACCAGTAAGAAGTACATCGCCCTCCTCCGCGGCGATCTGCCCACCGACCACGGCCAGGTCTCCATGCCCATCCGCCCCGACATTGACAACCGCCCGCACCAGATCATCGACCCCGTGCACGGCCGTCCCTCGCTCTCGCACTACCGCGTGCTCTCGCGCGAGACCGACCGCACGCGCGTGGAGTTCGTGCCTATCACCGGGCGCTCGCACCAGCTGCGCGTGCACGCCGCGTGGGGGCTCAGGCACCCGATCATCGGCGACGTGCTCTACGGCGACGGCGAGGGCGAACGCCTGATGCTGCACGCGAGCGAGCTGGGGTTCAAAGACCCGGAAACGGGCCGCTGGGTCGAAGTGCGCAGCCCCGTGCCTTTCTAGAGCCGCACGACCTCGCTCTCGCTCGCGGTCAGGCCCAACTCAACCAGCACCTGCGTCATCCCCTCGACGTCGCGCTCATCGAACGCGCCCACGTCGTAGCTGTCGACGTCGAGCACGCCCTCGCACCGGCCGTGCTCATCGACGAGCGGGATCACCAGCTCCGACTGGTCCTTGGGGTCGCACGCGATGTAGTTCCCGCCCAGCGTTCGCACGTCTGCGACGAGGATCGACTTCCGCGTGAGGTACGACCGCCCGCACATGCCGTGCAGGCCAATCGGCGAGCACGCGGGCTTGGGCTCGCGGCACACCAGCACCATCTCGTCCTTGTCGTCGACTTTCAGGTAGAACCCCACCCACGAGATCGGCCCCCGCGCCGAGCCGAACTCACCCCATAGAAGCTCCACCGCCTTTGCCATGGCCTGCCCCGGCGTCAGCCCCGTGCACGCCCGCGCCGCCGCGATCACAGGTTCATAATCACGCATGACCAAACGTAGGAACCGCGACCGTCAGGGAGCGATACAGCCCCGCTTCGCAGCTGTGCTCCCCGCCAAAAACAACCCCGCCCGCGTCTTCGCGGGCGGGGGCACAAGTCATTCGTATGTCGGAAAGCCTTACAGCGTGGCCGAGGTGTACGGCAGCAGGGCCATGAACCGGGCCCGCTTGATCGCCTGCGACACCATCCGCTGCTCGCGGGCCGAGGTGCTCAGGCGCTTGCGGCCCAGGATCTTGCCGTTGGGGCTCATCAGGCGGCGGAGGGTCTCGACGTCCTTCCAGTCGACGAAGGTGTCGCCGGTGGCGGAGACGTGGGCGACGCGGATCTTCTGAACGTTACCGAAGCGGGGGAACTTGCTCATGGAGTCTCGTTTCCGTCCTGGTCATTGGGCCCGTCCTTCTGGCCGGCAACACGCCGGGTGGACAGGCGACGGTGGGAGGGGATGTTAGGTCAGGACCCCGGCAGGGTCTACCGGCGTTGGGAAGGGCCAGGAGGGCTCTAGCGGGTCGACTCCCGGTCGATCGCCAGCGGGCCCGGCCCCCACACCAGCACCGGAACCGCCATCGCCAGCAGGACCACGTCCCGCCAGATCTGGCACATGCCCAGCGTCTCGCCGCACGGCCACTCCAGCTCCCCGAAGCAGGTGCACGACACGCTCAGCTGCACGCCCATCTTGATGCGGATCAGCACCGATGCGATCATCACGATGAACGCCACCAGCAGCGCCCCAATGAGCAGTGCCGAGGCCCGCGCCCACAGCCCGATCACCAGGAACGCGCCCGCCAGCAACTCGATCCACGGCATCGCGAAGGCCGTGAACACGGTCAGGTAGTCCGCACGCTCGGGGATGAGCTTGAAGGCCGCGATGGCCTCGGCGAAGCCCTGCGGGTCGCGCAGCTTCATCACGCCGGCCACGATGAACAGCCCGCCCAGCACCACGCGGCACGGCAGCACCAGCCAACCCATCGGCCTCACGGTCGTGGAGGTCGCCATCAGTTCCCTCCGATCGGCGGCTTGCCCGTCTGCGTCGGGTGCCCGGCCTTCACCCACTCCGGGTAGCCGTCGTGCATGATGCGGGCCTGCATGAAACCGGCCTGCTGCAGCAGCCGCACCAGGTTCTTGGAAGCGTCGCACATCCCGCCGCCGCAGTACACCACCACTGGCGCGTCACGGTCGAGCACGCCCATCACCTCGCCGCCGCCGGGCGTCGCGAACGACTCGGTCGTCAGCCACAGCGCTCCCGCCACGTGCCCCTCCTCGTACTCATTGAGGTGGCGGGCGTCGAGGAACACCACGCGGTTGTCGTGCAGCAGCTTCGCCTGCGCGATGGTGATGTTGATCTCGTCCATCGGGTCCGCCGCGGCGGGCGGCGGGGGCGTGGGTGGCTGCGACGCGGGCGTGTTGCCGGTCCTTGCCGGTGTGCTCGAAGGAGCACCCGCAGGCGTGCCGCTGGTCGCAGGAATCCCGCTTGGCGCGGGGGCCGGGTTGCCCTTGTTCGCGTAGGCGTCCCAGTCGATGACGCCGGGCTGCAGCAGCCTCAGCGTCACCGGCTTGTCGCTCACCTTCGCATGGATGGTGGCGTGAAGACCCCCGGCGATCACGCCGAGGGTCACCAGAGCCGCCGCGCGGTAGAGGAGGAGTGAGGGCATGGCTCAGCGGTAGAGCGAGCTGGGATTGGCGGCCCACGGATCAACCGGGGCGCCGGTGGGGTTGTTGAACTTCTGCGCCGGGGCCTGCTGCGGCACGTTGGCGAAGCCGTTGTAGGGGATCTTGAAGCTCTTCTCCTCCGCGCCCTCGACGTTCACCACGATGTCACCGCGGAAGCCCGACTGCACGCTCGGGGCGGTGCCCGCGAGGGTGATCGTCCACGTCTGCGGGTTGCTGCCCGGCACCTCGGCGAAGGTGATCTCGTTGAAGATCTTGGTGCCCAGCGCCGCTTCTTCCGCCGACACGATCTTGAACGGCTTCCCGGCGCGGCTGGTCACCCGCACCGACGAGTTCACCGGCGAGCCCGGGGGCACGTTGAACATCTGCACGATGCGGGGCATCACGTTGAAGTCGCCCACCACCTCGCCGCTCACGCCCAGGTTCAGGAACCGGGCGGGGTCGCTCGTGCGCACCGTGACCTGGCCCACGATGTTGCCGACTTCGGCCGTGGGGAGCAGCGTGACCTCCATCGGGATCACGAACAGCTTCTCGTCGCCCACCATCTCTTCCTTGATCTGGTCGGTCTTGATCTCGGCCTTCACGTTCGGGTTGCTGGCGGTGGCCTGCGTGGGGGCCAGTTCGCCCTTGCGCGAGTAGATCTTGATGGTCGACTTCTGCTCCTTGCCCTTGGGCGCGTTGTAGAACGTCGCCGCGGCGGGGTCCAGGTACATCATCGGGCGGATGTCCGAGTGCACGGCCAGCTGCACCGACGGCGTCGCCGGGTCGTTGCTCTGCACCGTGACCATCGTCTGCTGCTTGCCGCGCCGGTTGTGCGGGTCATAGGTCACGCTGATCTCGCCGCCCTCGCCCGGCTCGTACTCCTTGTCGGCCAGGGCGGGGACGGTGCAGCCGCAGGAGCCCGAGACCGTGCCGATCTTGAGCGTGGTCTTACCGGTGTTGGTGAACTTGAACACCGTGGTGACCTTGTTCTCGTCGGTGATGACGCCGAAGTCGTGCGAGTTCTTGTCGAAGGAGATCTTGGGGGCGTCCGCGGGGATGTTCGCGCCCGGGACGGGCTGCGCGGGCTGGGCCGGGTGCGGGTGCGAGTGGCCGGCGTGGCTGTCCTGCGCACGGGCGAAGGGAACGGCGACGGCGAGACCGGCGACAGCGACGACAGCGGCGGTGCGGAGGTTCATGAGGCTCGTCTCCTGTTGAGTCCAGTGAGGTCTGAGGTGTTCCAGGGCTGCCCCGAGGGGCCGACGCCGGTTGTTTGTCGGTCGGCGCAGCCTGTTCGGTGAGGTTCAATAACCAAATAGGGGAGTCAGCAGGCGCGGGAACCGGGCTCCGGGGCCGTGCAGGCCCTTGGGCCCCCAGCGTAGGTCCGATCAGTCGCGGCCCTTCCGCTTGGGCCACTTACACTCCCGCAGAATGCTGCGGATCGGTCATATCACCCTGCCCACGAACCTGCTGCTGGCCCCCATTGCGGGGTACTGCGACCTGGCCTTCCGCACCGTGTGCCGGGAGTGGGGGGGCGTCGGTCTGGCCTGCACCGACCTGCTCAGCCCGCAGGGCCTGCTCCGCGGCACCGCCACCAGCCTCGACCTCGCCAAGACCAACGACTTCGATAAGCCCGTGGGCATGCAGCTCTACGGCAGTGACCCGGAGATCATGGCCGAGGGCGCCCGCTGGGCGGTGGAGCACGGCGCCACGATCGTCGACATCAACATGGGCTGCCCGGTCGACAAGGTGACCAAGAAGGACGGCGGCAGCAAGCTGCTGACGGACCTCTCCCGCGCAGTGGCGATCGCGGAGCGCGTGAGGAAGGAGCTGGACAAGCTCCCGCTGAGCGAGGACGAATGGCAGCGGCGGCAAGGGCCAGAAGTGGCAAAGTGGCAAAGTGGCGAAGTGGCAAAGTGCGGGCACGAGTCAGTGCCTTCTCCTCACTTTACCACTTTGCCACTCAGCCACTCTGCCACTTCTTCCCGCACCGTCCCCCTCACCTGCAAGATGCGCCTCTGCTGGCACGACGCCGACTACCAGGCGGGCAACGCCTGCTCGCCGCACCTCGCGCGTGCACTCGCCGACGTCGGCGTCGCCGCCGTTACCGTGCACGGGCGCACCACGGAGATGAAGTTCTCGGGCGAGTGCCAGCGTCCCGGCATCGCCCGCGTGGTCGAGGCGGTCAACGGGGCCATCCCCGTGATCGGCAACGGCGACGTGCGCGAGGCGGTTGACGCCGTGACCATGATCCGGGAGACCGGCTGCCAGGGCGTGATGATCGGGCGCGGCGCCCTCTCCACCCCCTGGATCTTCCGCGACTGCTGGACGCTTCTGACCGAGGGTTACGTGCCCGCCCCGCCGGGCGAGACCGAGATACTGGGCACCATGCGGCGCTACTTCGACCTCATGCGGCAGACGCGCGACGACCGCTACGCCATGTTCCAGATCAACCGGCGCGTGACGTGGTTCGCCAAGCGGCTGGGCCCCTGTAAACCCTTCAAGGAGGCCGTCCGGACCGCCCGCGCCCCCGACGAGGTCTACGCCATCTTCGACCGCTACCTCGCCGGCGACCTCCGCGGCGGCCGCCACGAGGTGGAAGAACAGGAAGCCTGAGAGAACAGGAACCCTGAGCGTCAGCAATTGCAAGCCGCGCCTCCGCGGCTTTCCGCCACCGTCGGCTATCCCCGGTTGCCTTCCGTCCCGTGTCCTCGCTGCACCCATCCCACGCGCCCTCTTCAGGCCATTGCTCCACCGACGCCGCCGATCTACGCTTCCTTCCCTGCAAGAGCATGCAGCAGGTGAATATCCACTCGTTCTCTGAGCAAAACACCATGACCACCCACCCCGACGTGTTCGCCGACGCCCTCAAGCGCCTCGAAGTCGCCTCCAAGCACGCCGACGTCCACGCCGAGACCCTCCAGCGCCTCAGCCTCCCCAAGCAGTTCCTCGAAGTCTCCATCCCCGTCCGCATGGACAACGGCAGCCTCCAGGTCTTCACCGGCTACCGCTGCAAGTACGACGACACCCGCGGCCCCGCCAAGGGCGGCATCCGCTTCCACCCCGACGTCAACCCCTCCGAGGTCAAGGCCCTGGCCTTCTGGATGGCTTTCAAGTGCGCCGTCGTCGGCCTGCCCTTCGGCGGCGGCAAGGGCGGCGTCATCGTTGACCCCACCAAGCTCTCCATGGCCGAGCTCGAGCGCCTCAGCCGCGGCTACATGCGCGCCATCGCCTGGGCCGTGGGCCAGGACATCGACGTCCCCGCCCCCGACGTCAACACCAACCCCCTCATCATGGCCTGGATGTGCGACGAGTACGCCATCGTCAAGGGCCACCGCGAGCCCGGCGTCATCACTGGCAAGCCCGTCGCCATGGGCGGCTCGCTCGGGCGCGAGGACGCCACCGGGCGCGGCGGCTTCTACTGCCTTAAGGAGCTGCAGGCCCGCATGGGCTGGGACCTCACCAAGCAGAAGCGGACGATCGCGGTGCAGGGCTTCGGCAACGTGGGCGACCACTTCGCGCGCCTTGCCGCCCAGGACGGCTGGACCGTCGTCGCCGTCTCCGACCGCAACGGCGGCGTATACAACCCCGCCGGGGTGCCCGTGCTCAAGCTGGCGGAGAACAAGACCAAGACCGGCCTGCTGCCCCCCATCTCCGTGGCCGGCGCCGGCTGCACCCCCATCAGCAACGAGGCCCTGCTCGAGCTCAATGTCGACGTGCTCGTCCCCGCCGCCATCGAGAACGTCATCACCGAGGCCAACGCCTCCCGCATCAAGGCCCCCATCATCATCGAACTGGCCAACGGGCCGGTCACCAGCCAGGCCGACGCCATCCTCAACTCCAAGAACGTGATCGTCGTCCCCGACATCCTGGCCAACGCCGGCGGCGTCACCGTCAGCTACTTCGAGTGGGCCCAGAACAAGGCGGGCTTCTACTGGACCGCCGACGAGGTCCGCGAGCGCCTGGAGATGATCATGCGGCGCGAGTTCTCCGCCGTGTACGAGATCATGCGCAGCAAGAAGATCGACATGCGCACCGCCGCCTACGCCCACGCCCTGCAGCGCCTGGGCCCCGCTCTCGAGAGCACGGGCACCGCGCAGCGGTTCGCCAAGGAGTAGACCGGGCGCGATTAAGGGAAGGGTGAAAGCTCTTGCATCCTGGGCCCATACCGCTGGGCGCGCGGTATCTTGCCGCCCGCATGCGTGCTCTGCTCCAACTCAGCCCCGCCGCCCGCCGGCGGGTGGCCATCGAAGTGCTCATCGGCGCCGCTTTCGCCGCCACGGGATTGGGGATGCGGCTGCTCATCGACCCGGCCGTGGGCACCCGCCAGCCTTTCCTCCTTTCACTGTGCGCCGTGATCCTTGCCGCGTATTGGCGGGGGACGTTCGCGGCCACGACGGCCCTCATCATCGGGCTGCCGCTCTGCACACTCCTCTTCGTGGAACCGCGGGGCACGCTGGTGGTCAGCGGAACCGCCGAGCTCCTCAACCTGCTCTTCTCGATCATGATGGGGCTGCTGATCGTGGGCGTAACCCGCCAGCGCGGGCACGCGCGCCGGCGTGCCGCGAACGCCGAACGGGACCTCCGGGATCAGGAGGAGCTGCTCAAGGTCGCCACCGCGGCCGCGCGCCTGGGCGTGTGGAGCTGGGACGTCGCCACCGGGACGATCTACCGCTCCCCGGAGCTCGAGCGGATCGTGGGGCTTGAGCCCGGCAGCGTGGACCGGTCGCGGGAGCCGATGGCCACCCGCGCCATCGACGAGGACAGGGCGCGGGTGCACGCTGCCCTCGCGGAAGCTGTCCGCACCGGCAACGAGTTCGAGGTCGAGGGCCGCTTCCTGCGGGCCGACGGCGTGGTCCGCTGGATGTACTCGCGCGGCCGCCCGCTGGTGGGCCCCTCGGGCAAGGTCGAGCGCGTGGTGGGGGTGGGGCTGGACATCACCGAGCGCAAGGCCGCGGAGGAGAGCCTCCGCCGCAGCGACGAACGCTTCCGCCTGGCCCTCTCCACCAACGCCGTCATCGTCTACGAGCAGGACGAGCAGCTCCGCTACCGCTGGGTCTACCCCGACAACTCCGACCAGCACCGCCGCAGCATCGGCAAGACCGATCTTGAGCTGGTGGGCGAACCCCACGGCACGCGGCTATACGAGCTCAAGCAGCGGGTCCTGCAAACCGGCGTCCCCGAGCGCCACGAGATCGAGGTGCCCCTGGAGGCCGGCGTCTTCCACTACGACCTCATCATCGAGCCGCGGCGGGGGGCGGACGGCAAGCCCAACGGCGTCATCGGCGTTGCCACCGACATCACCGCCCGCCGCGTCGCTGAGGCCGCGGAGAAAGCCAACCAGCAGCGCCTCGACCTCGCCCTCTCGGCCGCCCACATGGGCATCTGGTCGTGGGACTCGCGGCGGCAGCGGCTGGAGTGGTCCAAGGAGATGTTCACGCTGCACCAGGCGGCGCCCGGCGTGACCTCGCTCTCGGGTGAGGAGCTGCGGGCTTTCGCCGAGTCCCTGGTTCACAAGGACGACTTGCCCCGCCTGAAGGCCACCATCGCCCGCAAGCTCGAGCGCAACGAGGACTTCGACCTCGAGTATCGGGTGACGCTCAACGGCGAGGAACGCTGGATGTGCACCCGCGGCCAGAAGATCGACCTGGGCCACGGCCAGTTCCAGGTGCTGGGCGTCGTCATGGACATCACCCACCGCAAGCAGGTCGACGAAGAGCTCGCCCGCTACCGCCGTGAGCTGGAGAACCTCCTCGCCCAGCGCACGCTGGCCCTGCAGGAGCTCAAGGCCTCTCAACAACAGCCACCACAAGCGCCGCGCCCGGTGCGCGCCTCCTAGCCTGACTTATCGCGCCGCATCAACGTGGCGCGCTGCGGATTCGAAGTCGCGCGTGGCAGGGCTCGCCGCCCTGCCCGACCACGCCCCGGCGCAAGCGTGCACCGGCGCCGCCGGGTTTTTGCGGCGCGGGCCCCGCCCCCGCGCCCTCCGCGAGAGGCCCTCTTCCGCAGGAACGACAGAGGGCCCGCGCTCTCCCGCGCGGGCCCTCTTCAATTTCACTGTTCCCTTTTCACTCTTCCCTTTTCAGCACGTCCCCCCGCCCAGCACGCGGAAGAAGGCCTCGATGTCCTGGTCGGTGCCGATGTCGCCGTCGCCGTTGAAGTCGGCGCCCGCGTGCCAGCAGGTGTCGCAGCAGGTGCCGCCCAGGCAGGCGAAGAAAGCCTCGATGTCCTGGTCGGTGCCCGAGTCCCCGTCGCCGTTGAAGTCCTGCGGGCCGCACGAGGGCGGGGTCACGGGCGTGAAGGCCCGCACCCGCAGCAGCGACGCGTTGTTGCTGCCGCCCGCAGAGGCCGTGGCCGCGGGGTCGGACTTGAGGCGCGACGCGAAGTAGCAGTAGCCATCGTCCAGCAGCACGGCCTGCTCCTGCATGAGGTGCACGTACAGGCTATTGTCGGCGGTGCCGTCGGCGTCCAGGTCCACCGGCTGGCTCTCGCGGGCGATGATGGTCGTGCCGTCGGCGACGATGATGTCGTCGGTCAGCGAGGACGCGTTGCTGTTGCCCATGACGACGTAGTGCCCGCCCGCGGCCCCGCGGGCGGCGCGGAAGGGGGTCTCCCACAGCTCGGTCGAGCCGGGGATCACGGGCGCGCCCGAGCGGGCGATCACGACGCCGTTGCGCACCACCCAGCGGACAGCGTCGGCGTTGCGCCCCATGGCGAACCACGTGCCGTCGGGGTCCATCCAGATGCCGCCGCCGCTCACGCTCTCCATCTGCGAGACGGGGGAGGTGAAGCCCGAGCCGGGCAGCACGCTGCCCTCCTGGATCCGCACCACG
Organism: Phycisphaerales bacterium; assembly: GCA_035627955.1. Taxonomy (NCBI): domain Bacteria; kingdom Pseudomonadati; phylum Planctomycetota; class Phycisphaerae; order Phycisphaerales; species Phycisphaerales bacterium. The sequence goes on along the minus strand of DASPKU010000011.1, from coordinate 188,259 downwards.
CCGTCAACGACGACAACCTGGTCGATGGTGGTGTCCACGCCCACCTTGCCCAGGGCGATGTAGTGCGTGCCGCTGTCGTCCACCATCAGCCCGTTGGTGTCCAGGTCCTGCCAGTTCTGGTCCGTCGGGGTCGACTGCCCGGTCGGCGCGCTGTTGAACATGTCGATCAGCACCGAGTCGCCCGAGAAGGCCGACTCGCTCGTCCCCTGCACCGGCCCCACGGCCGCCATGAACGAGACTGTGCCGTCCGCGGCGATGTTCGCCCCATTGAAGCTGCCGGTGTACAGGTTGCCGCCCGGGGCTGCTTCGCCCGGGCGCACCAGCGTGAAGGCCGAGCCGTTCCACGTCGCCAGCCGCTGGTCGGTCGCGGTGGCGCCCGCGGGCCCGAAGCCCATGGTCCACCGCCCGCCGTCGTTCATCCGCGGCACCGCCAGCCCGCTGAAGTTGATGAACTCCTCCAGCCCCGTGAACGGGTTGGTGCCGATGGAGGTCACGCCCTCCTGCGCCAGCACCTGTGTGGTGCGTCCCGTGCCGAGCACGAACACCTGGTCCTGCGCCCCCACGCCGGTGTTGGTCGTCGCGACCGTGTACCACTGGTTCGTGGTGGCCGTGCGGTACAGCTTGTTGCCGAAGTTGGTGTACTTGGCCTCCGGGAAGTTGGGCAGCCCGCCCGGAACCAGCGACAGCGGCGAGCTGCTGGCGTTCAGCCCGTTCAGCCCCGCGACCTCCACCATCTGCGCCTGCACGCCCCCGGCCAGCACCACCATGGCGAACACACAACCACCAGTGACGAGTTTCTGCACGGATCCTCTCCCTTATTGACCGCACGAATAGATGACCGCCGCACGGAACGCACGGCCCCTTCCATACGTCCGCAACAGATGTTTGGCCGCACCGATCCCGCCAGATTCCCTTGGCGGCAACGTCCTCAAACCATCCATTACGCGGCAGACCCCCCATCCTCACACCCACCCCCACAATGCGGCGGTATCCTCTAGGTCCACCAGCCCATGACCCTCGCCGAGTTCCTCGCCCATCACCGCCTTACCGAGAACCCCTTCCGGGGCGAGGAGGCGCGCTCGGACCCGGTCTTCGGCCGCATGAGCGGGCCCCCGCCGCTCGCTCCCGGCCGCATTGAGCACAGCCACGAGCTCCTGCACGCCGACTTCGAGAAAATCGTCGGCGACCTCCGCCGCCCCAGCAGCAGCGTGGTCTTCGGTGAGAAGGGCAGCGGCAAAACCGCCATCCGCATGCAGATTGCCTCCAGGGTGGCCGAGCACAACCTCGCCAACCCCGGGGCCAAGGTCCTGCTCGTGGCCTACGACGACCTCAACGGCGTGCTCGACCGTATTCACGAGCGCGTCGGCGGCAAGACCCCGCTCGAGTCGCTCCAGAAGGTCCGGCTGGTGGACCACCTCGACGCCGTCCTCGCCGCCGTGGTCCCGCGCTTGAGCGACGCCATCCTGGCCCAGGGCCCCGAGCCCGTCGAGCTGCCCGCCGACCCCAAGGAGCTGCTCAAGCGCCTCGACATCACCCTGCGGCGCGACCTGCTCCTGCTCCAGGCCCTCTATGACCGCCCGGAGAACGCCGCCGAGCGCACCATCGACATGCGCCGCCGCCTCAAGTTCCTCCCGCCCCTGCGCATCATCAGCAACAACGCGGCCCTGGTCGTGTTCCCCCTGGCGATCCTGGCCGCGTTGCTGTGGACCAAGTTCGCCCCGCCGCCCAGGCTCGACAGGCAGCTCGCCGCCATGGTCCTCGCGGGGGCCGCGGGCCTCTACGCCATCTTCGCCCTCAAGGTCGGCGTATGGGACCGCTGGAAGCTGCTCCGCACCGCCACCCGCCTGCGCCGCCAGATCCGCGTCGTCGCCCGGCGCGACGAGTCCTACGGGCGCTCCCTCCGCGAGATGCCGCCCAACGCCCGCGGCGTGCAGTACCTCCCCGTCACCGACAGCGACGAGCCCCGCTACGGCGCCATCGACCGACTGCGCCGCGTGCTCCGCGCCCTGGGCTATGTCGGGCTCGTCGTCATCGTTGACCGCGTGGACGAGCCGACGCTCATCAGCGGCGACCCCGACCGCATGAAGGCCGTGATCTGGCCCATGCTCAACAACAAGTTCCTGCAGCAGGAGTCGATCGGCTTCAAGCTGCTGCTGCCCGTCGAGCTGCGGCATGCCGTATTCCGGGAGAGCTCCGCGTTCTTCCAGGAGGCCCGCCTGGACAAGCAGCACTTTGTCGAGAACCTCCAGTGGACCGGCACCACGCTGTTTGACCTCTGCAACGCCCGTATCGCCGCGTGCACAAAGACCGGCGAGAAGCCGCCGGACCTCATGGACCTTTTCGCCGAGGACGTCACCCGCCAGGAGCTGCTTGAGGCGCTCGAGCGCCTGCACCAGCCCCGCGACGCCTTCAAGCTGCTCTACCGCTGCGTCATGGAGCACTGCGCCAGCGTCACCGCCGCGCAGAACGAGTGGAAGATCCCGCGCCACACGCTCACCAATGTGCTGAAGTCAGAGACCGAGCGGGTGCAGCAGATGTACCGGGGCATCCGCCCGGCCTGAGTCTTCTCGTATAAGTCCTATAGGTCCTATGGGTCCTATAGGACCAATCCGGGACCGCATCTTGCTCACCGCTCCAGCTCGCACCGGATCCCAAACCGGTCACAGATCGGGTGCTCGCGGCAGCACTTCCCCCCCGACCGCCGCGCCGAGCACGCCCGCCGCCCGTGCCAGATGAGCATGTGGCTCACCTCACACCAGCTCTCCTGCGGGAACAGCGCCATCAGGTACCGCTCGACCATCGCCACCGTCGAGCCCTCGGGCACCAGCGCCAGGCGGTTGCTCAGCCGCTCGATGTGCGTGTCGACGACGAACCCCGCGTTGATGCCGTACGCGTTGCCCAGCACCACATTCGCCGTCTTCCGCGCCACCCCTCGCAGCGTGAGCAGCTCGTCCATCGTCCGCGGCACCTCGCCCCCGAACCGCTCGACCACCGCCTTCATCGACTCGTGCACCGCCCGTGCCTTGTTGCGGAAGAACCCCGTCGTCCTCACGTACGGCTCGATCTCCTCCGGCGTGCTCGCGGCGTAATCCGCCGGCGTGGGGAACCGCTCGAACAGCGCGGGGGTTGCCTTGTTCACGCCCACGTCCGTGCTCTGCGCCGACAGGATCGTCGCGATCAGCAGCTCGTGCGGCTTCGTGTAGTTCAGCTCACAATGCGCGTCGGGGTAGTGCTCGCGCAGCGCGTCCAACAGTGAGAGCGCCCGCTTCTTCTGCGGGGCGGACACCTTTGGCAGATCGAACGGGTGCTCCGGCTCGGGGCTAGCGGCTGGACGCCGCGGCGTCGTCGCCGCGTCTTCCGCCTTTGCCATCTTCTTCGTCTTGCGCTTCGGTGCCTTCGCCATAACCGCTCACGAACTCGCCGGTCGCGAACCTGCGGTACCCGCCGCCGTCCCACTCGCTGGCGCCACCGGCTTGGCCGTCCCCGCCCCGCTTGTCGCGACTCCACCGCCAGCGACGCTCGTCGCGCTCCCAGCCCGCGCCACCACCGCCTCCCGCGTCAACGTCCACGCCGCCACCGCCAACGCCACCACCAGCGCCACCGCCGTCACCGCCAGCGTCCCCGACGCCGTGGGATGATCCGCGTTGAACGCCTGCGCGAACACCTCCGCCCGCTGGTTGTCCCCCGCCTCCGCTGCCTTCCAGTACTGCCCGACGTTCGCCGCCATCCGCGGGCGCAGCACCAGCACGCTGTACCCCAGCACCATCAGCAGCAACCCCGCCGTCGCCCACCGCGCTCCCGCAGCCACGTACGTCAGCTGCTTGTGCACGGTCAGGAACACCAGCGACGTCACGCACGCGATGAGGCACAGCCCCTCGCCGATCGACGACAGCACGAACCCGCGGTTGGCGATCCGCCCGGCCGCGATCCGCCAGTGCTCGCCCGTGTACGCCTGGTACTTGCCCAGCGTCGGCTCCATGTCCCGCATCATCGGGAACACCGTCGCCGCCATCAGCCCCGTCATCACGATCAGCCCCAGCCACACCGCCAGCGAGGCGATGTACACGGTCTCGAGCGCGGCCCGTTTAGGCGTCATGCCCCCATGGTAGTGCCGCCGCGCTCGGGCCTTCCCCGGCATGCTACAACATGGGGACGTGTTCACGCTCCGCACCAGCCTCTCGCTCACCGGCATCACCGAGCCAGTCACCGACGCGCCCGGCCCCCGCGCCCTTATCGAGTGGGGCGCGGCCCTGGGCTACCGCGCCGTGCAGCTCGACGCCGCTCTCCCCGGCATCCGCCCGCGCGAGCTGGACCGCTCCGGCCGGCGCGACCTCGCCTCGCTCCTCCGCCGCTCGCAGCTGGAGTTCAGCGGCCTGGACCTGTGGATCCCCGCCGCGCACTTCCTCGACCCCGCCCAGCAGGACCGCGCCGTCTCAGCGGTGGTGGGGGCCCTGGAGCTCACCGCCGAGCTCGCCCGCCTCACCAGCGGCACACCGCTCGTCAGCATCGCCCTGCCCGAGAAGACCGCCCCCACGCTGCTCGACTCACTCCGCTCCGCCGCCGAGCTCCACGGCAGCACCCTCGCCGACCACTCGTGGCCCTCCCGGGGCGGCGAAGGCCCGCTCGCCATCGGCATCGACCCCGCCGAGCTCCTCGCCGCACGCCTCGACCCCGCGGCCGAGGTGCCCAGGCTCCCCGTCACGCCCGCCGCCGCGCGCCTGTCGGACTACGCCAACGCCGGACGTGTCGCTCCCGGACGAGGACAGCTGGACGTTCTCGCCTACCAGATCGCCCTCTCGACCAAGGGCTACCGCGGCTTCGCGGTGGTAGACCTGCGCCGCGTGCGCAACCAGGCCGATGCCGCACGCCAGGCGCTCGAGGTCGCGTCCAGCGCACCCTGAGCTGCGAACCGTACAGGAAGAACAAACGGCGCCCATCGGCGACGTTTGTGCGCAAAATCGTCGACATACCAGCGTTTTCACCCCGCATGCCTACCCAAACAAAGGCCGTGCGGGTAACGTTCCCCTGTGACCAGCAAGCCCTTCAAGGTCGTCTCGCCCTTCGCCCCCATGGGCGACCAGCCCACCGCCATCGAGAAACTCGCGGCGGACCTCAACGCCGGCAGGCCCGCGGCCGTGCTGCTCGGCGCCACCGGCACCGGCAAGACCTTCACGATGGCCAATGTCATCGCCAAGGTGGGCAAGCCCACGCTCATCATCAGCCACAACAAGACGCTTGCCGCCCAGCTGTTCGAGGAGCTCAAGGAGTTCCTGCCTGAGAACAGCGTCAACTACTTCGTCAGCTACTACGACTACTACCAGCCCGAGGCCTACATCCCGCAGCGCGACATCTACATCGAGAAGGACTCCTCGCGCAACGACGATCTCGACCAGCTCCGCCTCGCCGCCACCAGCAACATCCTCTCGCGGCGCGACACCGTCGTCGTCGCCTCCGTCTCGTGCATCTTCGGTCTGGGCAGCCCCGAGGCCTACGGCGACAAGGTGCTCACGATCACCAAGGGCATGCGGGTCGACCGACGCAACTTCCTCCTCGCCCTCAGCTCCATGCAGTACGCCCGCAGCGAGATGGAGTGGAAGCGCGGCCAGTTCCGCGTGCGGGGCGACGCACTGGACATCTGGCCCGCGTACGAGAAGTACGCCGTGCACATCGAGCTCTTCGGGGACGAGGTGGACCGGCTCGAGCTGATCAACCCCACCAGCGGCGAGATCCTCGCCGAGGAGCGCACGTTCCACCTCTTCCCCGCGGTGCACTACGTGATGCCCGAGAACCAGCTGCACAGCGCCCTCGACGCCATCCGCGCCGAGCTCGATGCTCGTGTCATGGAGTTCCGCAGCCAGGGCAAGCTGCTGGAGGCCCAGCGACTGCTCTCCCGCACCAAGTTCGACCTCGAAATGCTCGCCGAGACCGGCACCTGCCCGGGCATCGAGAACTACTCGCGGTTCATGGATGGGCGCGCCCCCGGCGAGCGGCCCTTCTGCCTCATGGACTACTTCGACTACGCGCCGTCACGCGGCAGCGACGGCCACCCGCGCCTGGGCGGCACCCGGCGCGACATCTCCGAGCGTCTGACCGCCGACGCGAGCATCGCCGCGATGACCGACGGGCCGGTGATCACCCACCCGCGCCGCCCCAACTTCCGCGACTGGCTGCTCATCATCGACGAATCGCACGTCACCATCCCGCAGATCAGGGCCATGTTCAACGGCGACCAGGCCCGCAAGACCGTGCTCGTTGAGCACGGCTTCCGCCTGCCCTCGGCCCTCGACAACCGGCCGCTTCGCTTCGAGGAGTTCGAGGCCATCGTGCCGCAGGTGATGTTCGTCTCCGCCACGCCCGCGAAGTACGAGCTGGAGCGCACCGGCGGCGAGGTGGCCGAGCAGGTCATCCGCCCCACCGGCCTGCTCGACCCGCAGGTGGAAGTGAAGCCCACCAAGGGCCAGGTGCCCGACCTGCTCGAGCAGTGCCAGGCCCGCGTGGCGGGCGGCGAGCGCGTGCTCGTGACCGCCCTCACGAAGCGGCTCTGCGAGGACCTCGCGTCGTACATGGCCGAGAAGGGCCTGCGCGTCCGCTACCTCCACAGCGACATCGAGACGCTCGACCGCATGGAGATCCTCGCCGACCTGCGCCTGGGCAACTTCGACATCCTCGTGGGCGTCAACCTGCTGCGCGAAGGCCTCGACCTGCCGGAAGTCTCGCTCGTCGCCATCCTCGACGCCGACAAGGAGGGCTTCCTCCGCTCACCCACCAGCCTCATCCAGCTCATGGGGCGTGCCGCCCGCAACGTCAACGGCAAGGTGATCATGTACGCCGACCAGATCACCCCCGCGATGCAGGGCGCCATCGAGGAGACAGAGCGCCGGCGCGTCAAGCAGCTCGCCTACAACGAGGCCCACGGGATCACCCCGACCACCATCAAGAAGGCGGTCCGCCGCGGCCTTGAGGAAGAGCTCAAGGCCCGCAAGCGCGCCCGCGAGGGGATCGCTACAAACGAGCCCGAGTTCGAGATCGACGAGCTCATCAAGGAGATGGAGGGCGAGATGCTCGCAGCGGCCAATGACATGGCCTTCGAGCGCGCCGCAATGATCCGCGACCAGGTGCTCAAACTCCGCCGCAAGCGCGAGGAGATCGCCAAGCACGGCGGCAGCACCAAGATCCGACGCTCCGAGGTCGAGAACGCCAGTCACCGCGGCAAGAAACGACCCGAGGCCAAGGCCGGCATGCCCGGCTCCCGCGCGGGAAAGCGCCGCAAGGGACGCTGAACTCCTGTTAGACTGCCGCTCATGGCCAAGACACTCACCGAGTTCATGGGCGAAGTTCCGCGCGTCTGGAACACCGTCGCGTTCTCCGCCGCGCTCGTCGTCAGCGGCTACGGCTGGTTCACCTACAGCAACGTGTACCGGTGGGTGAGCGAACTCCAGTTGGCCACGCTGGGCTCGTTCAGCACCAAGCTCAGCGTGCTGCTCACCGTGCTCCTCAACATGGTCATCTTCGGCGCCCTCGTGCGGCTGCTGGTTTCGCTGAAGGTCATCCGCAGAGCCACCGACGCGGAGGTGCAGGCGCACGTCGAACGCACGATGGCGCAGCGCCACGGGTTCAAGTCCCCGTACCTGTTTCCGATCATGCTCGCGCCGTGGGGGCTCATTGCGCTCGGCGCGGGCCTCTGGGCGCACCTCGGTGGCAAGGAGGTCGAGGCGACCAGAGTCACGCACGCGCAGGTGCTCAAGGGCGACATCCCGCGGGCGAACTACATCACCATCGGCGGCCACCTCGTCCCCGATGGGGCAGTGTCGTACGGGTCCACCGGGTCGGTGGATAACTACATCCCTCTGCTGCCACTCGATTGGGACGTCGGCCAACCCATCAAGGTCTTCGTGGAGACCAGGGAGGTCCTGCCCGAGTCGATCCGCGAGGTGACCGGGATGAAGTGGCCGCTGGGGTTGCCCGGACCAGTGCGGGCAGAGTTCGAGAAAGTGGGTCTCGATGTAAAAAACGCGATCCTGATTAAGCTCGGCTCGACCCCTCCCGACTGGGCTCGGACCAGCCTGTTGATGTTCATTGTCGGCGGGGTAATGCTGGGCATCGCCGCAGTCACAGGGGCGGCAGCCCTGGTGGCCCACCGGCGCGAGCGTGCGGCGGAATCCCAGACGGTTGATGCACCACAACCCGCGCCTCCTGCCTGACTCATCCGCATGCGCAGGATGGTGACTCCGCGGGGGCGGAGGTGTCGCATGAACCTGTGCGTGAGCCGCAACCTCGACGACATCACCCCGTCGCGGCTCCCCCCGCTCGACGCTACGCCCGGCGTGCTCCGCCTGCTCTACGTCGGCATCCCCATCATCGGGTTCGGCACCCTCACCCGCGAACTGCGGGCCTTTTGCGAGCACCGCCCCGACGTCCATGCCGTGCACGTGTCGCTGGTGAACAGCACGCCGATGAAGTGCCTGAACCGTCTGTCGCCTATCCCCTGGAACTGCCACCTCCGCGTCTGGCGCTCGGCCCAGATGTGGCGGCGGAAGCTTTACCGGTGGTGCCGCCCCGGCGGGCCGCTGGACATCCGCCGCTTCGACGCCGTGCTCGTGTCGCCCCAGCCATACGCGTGGGCCTTCTGTGACCTCAAGGACGCGGGCCACGACTTCACCCTCGCAGTGAACATCGACGCCACCACCGCCAACATCGTCCGCGACTTCGGCGACTCGCGACTTACCACCTTCGCCCTGCACCGGGCCGACCAGCACGTGTTCGACCACGCCGACCTTATTACCTGCATGGGCAACTGGTCACGACACTCGGTGGTGAACGACTACGGCGTCCGCCCGGAACGCACGATGCTGGTCCCGCCGATTGCCCCGCCAGTCACCACCCACGCCCGCCACGACCACGCTGGCCTGCCCCGGATCGTCCTCGTCGGCCATGACTGGAAGCGCAAGGGGGGGCCCGAGCTGCTCGCCTGGCACCAGCAGCACTGGCGCGACCGTGCCGAGCTGCACTTCATCGGCGGCGACGGCATCCCCAAGTTCCGCTCGCCGCCCCGCAACGTCACCTTCCACGGCCGCCAGCCCCGCGAGCGGGTGATGCACGAGCTGCTCCCCGGTATGGACCTCTTCGTCATGCCCACAAAGCGTGACATGTCGCCCTGGGCACTGCTGGAGGCCGCGGCCATCGGGCTGCCGGTGGTCAGCACCCGCGTGGGCGGCGTGCCCGACCTCGTCGACGACGGCATCACCGGCTTCCTCGCCGAGCGAGACAACCACGCCGGTTACATTGCCGCCATTGAGCGGCTCATCGCGGACCGCGAGCTCCGCCGCCGCATGGGCGAGGCGGGGCGCGCCCACGCGCAGCGGTTCAATCGGGAGGCGGTCTACTCGCGCCTGATCGACCGCCTCAAGTCGCTGTACCATGCCCCCGCCCTCGCCCCCGCAGCCTAGGTCGGGAACCCGCCCTTGATCCGCGCCCTCAGTGCCAACCTCACCAGCATCACCCCCGACGTGCTCGCCGCCCTGCGGAGCCCCAGCGGCCGCACGCGCATCCTCAGCATCGGCGTCAGCCAGTTCGGCCTCATGACCTACCTCCAGGAGCTGGAGAAGTACTGCGCCGGGCGCGACGACGTCGAGCTCGTCTACGTCACGATGCACAACTCGCTGCTGGAGCGCCTCTGGAGCCGCTTCCCCAACCCCCGCAGCAAGGCCCGCATAGCCGAGCGCATGGTGAGCATGTGGCGGCGGCGGATGCGGTCCTGGCTAAGCCCCCGCGGCCCGCTACCAGTGGACCTCTTCGACGCGGTGGTCGTCTGCCCCCAGCTGTACGCGCTCGGGGCTGTCGATGTGAAGCGCGCCGGTACAGCGACCAAGCTAGCAGTCATTCTTGACGCCACAGTCGCGAACACGATTCGTGACATGAATGACGATGGGCCTGTGCAGCGGCGGCTGCTCGAAGAGGACCGCGCGATCTTCCAGACCGCCGAGCTCGTCGGCTGCATGAGCACCTGGGCGGCCGACTCGGTCCGCAACGACTTCGGGGTCCCGCCCGAACGCATCTGCCCAATGCTGCCGACCGTCGGCATCGTCGACCTGCCGCCGCGCCCGCCGGTCGATCCCAGCAAACCTGTCAAGCTTGTCTTCGTTGGCCGTCACTGGTGGCGCAAGGGCCTGCCCGAGCTCCTGCGTTGGCACCAGCAGCACTGGGCGACCCGCGCCGAGCTGCATGTCATCGGCAACGAGGCCGAGCTGACCATCGCCAAGGGCGCCCGCAACGTGATCGTGCACGGCACCGTTCCGCGCGAGCGGCTCATGCGCGAGCTCATGCCGGCCATGGACCTGTTCGTTCTCCCCACTGTGCAGGACATGTCCCCCGCGGCGATCGCCGAGGCCATGGCGGCGGGGTTGCCGGTTGTCAGCGCCCGCCTCGCCGGTATCCCCGACATGGTGGTCCATGGCGAGACCGGCCTGCTCGTCACCCCTCGCGACGAGGCTGGTTACATGCAGGCAATCGGCTCGCTGATTGAGGACCCCGCTCTCTGCCGCCGCATGGGTGAGGCCGCGCGGCGGCGTGCCGAGACCCACTTCCGGCGCGAGGTGGTCTACGGCCGTTTCGTCGACCGCCTGATTGCACTGACGCTGCCCGCCGCAGGGAAGCCCGCCCCCGCGGGCTACAGTCCGGCGTGAGCACTCAAGGCCGATACCCGGGCTTCTTCAGCCGCCTGCGTTTCTACCTGATCGGCCTGGCGATCGGGCTGATGATGCTGGGCTTCTTCCAGCTGAGCAAGCGGAATGAGGCCGCGCGGAACCAGGCCCAGGCCGAGCGTGCCGGCCCACCGAAGCAGCCCGCGAACGACCCTCTCTTTCCGCCCTTGCCGGGTGGCGAGTTGAAGAAGTAGCCCGGGAATCCGTCTGGACAGGGCCTGCCTTCACATCCGGCCCAACTACGAACGCGAAGCAAACAAGCCCGGTACCATCGCGGGCACGGAGGTTCCATTGGCCCCACAGGGAAGTCCAGCGGTGAGCGGGCGGAAGAAGACTCAGGCGGGCAACGACGGGGTGAACGGTAAGGCGGAGGGGTTCATCGAGCCCCGCCCGGTGGTGGCCGGCGCGCCGTTGCTTGGCCCCTGCGCCACCATGCGCACGAGCGCCAGCGCCGATGCGCAGCGCTCCATCCGCGTGCGCGGCGCCCGCGAGCACAACCTCAAGAACATCGACGTCACCATCCCTCGCGACAAGCTGGTGGTGATGACGGGGCTGTCGGGGTCGGGGAAGAGCTCGCTGGCGTTCGACACGATCTTCGCCGAGGGGCAGCGGAAGTACATGGAGTCGCTGTCGGCGTACGCGCGGCAGTTCCTCGATCAGCTGAAGAAGCCCGACGTCGATGAGATCGAGGGCATCCCGCCGACGATCGCGATCGAGCAGCGCTCGGCGAGCAGCAACCCGCGCTCGACCGTCGCGACGACGACCGAAATCTACGACTACCTGCGCCTGCTGTACGCGCGGTGCGCCCGCCCCTACTCCTGGGCGGTGACCAAGACGAAGAAGGACGGCACCGTCCTCGAGCGCTCGGGCAAGCCGATCTCTGCGACCAGCAGCACGCAGGTGGTGGACGCGATCATGGGCAAGCCGTCGGGCACCCGCCTGATGGTGATGGCGCCGGTGGTCCGGGGCAAAAAGGGCTTCCACCGCGAGGTGCTCGAAGAGCTCTCGTCGCAGGGGTGGAATCGCGCCCGCGTCAACGGCACGATCGTCGATCTGCGCGACGTGCTGAAGGAGCCGGGCGAGAACCCGCTGGGCCTGGGCCGCCACGAGAAGCACACGATCGAGGCTGTGATCGACCGCATTGCCCTCGCGCCCGACGGTCGCCAGCGGCTGGCGGAGTCGGTGGAGGCCGCGCTGCGGCTGGCCAACGGGGTGATCGTGATCTCGGTGGAGTCGCCGGGGGACAACGGGCAGAGCACGTGGATGGACCAATCGTTCTCCACACGCTTCAGCGACCCCGAGCACCCCGAGGTGGCGCTCGAAGAGCTGGCGCCACGGCTGTTCTCGTTCAACTCGCCATTCGGGGCGTGCCCGGCATGCAACGGGCTGGGCACGATCCTCGAGTTTGACCCTGACCTGGTGATCCCCAACCGCTCGCTGAGCCTGGCCGAGGGGGCGGTGGCGGCGTGGTGCAAGAACGGGCCGGTGCGGGCGTGGTTCAACCGCAAGCTGCGGCGGTTCTGCAAGGACTTCGCGGTCTCGTTCAATGACCCGGTCAGCGGCTTTTCCCCCGATCAGATGAAGGCGCTGCTGCACGGCAGCACAAAGCCGAAGTTCGAGGGCGTGATCCCGAACATTTCCGACTGGTGGAAAAGTACGGAGAACACGGGTGTCAAGGAGTGGCTGTCCACGTTCCTCTCCAGCTCGCCCTGCAACACCTGCAACGGTGATCGGCTGAGGATCGAGGCGCTGCATGTTCTGCTGGATAGCACGCATGGTGTGGAGAGCGAAAAAGCGTGCAGCGGCACGGTCATCGGCCGCCCGGAGAAGGCCGCGAAGACGGTCCACCACCTCAACATCGCGGAGCTCTCGCGGCTGACCATCACCGAGGCCGCGGCGTACGTCAATGGCCTCAAGCTGTCGCCCGAGCAGACCGTGATCGCCGAGCCGATCCTGAAGGAGATCAACAACCGCCTGCGGTTCCTCGCGGGCGTGGGGCTGGAGTACCTCTCGCTGGACCGGCGCACCGGGACGCTCAGCGGCGGCGAGGCCCAGCGCATCCGCCTGGCCTCGCAGGTGGGCTCGGGTCTGGTGGGCGCGTGCTACGTGCTGGACGAGCCGACGATCGGCCTGCACCAGCGCGACAACGCGCGGCTGATCTCGACGCTGCGGCACTTGACCGACATTGGCAACACCGTGATCGTCGTCGAGCACGACGAGGACATGATCCGTGCTGCGGACCACCTGATGGACATCGGCCCCGGCCCGGGCGTGCACGGCGGGCGAGTGGTCGTGCAGGGCACAGTCGACGAGGTCATCAACCACCCGACCTCCATCACCGGCGACTACCTCGCGGGCCGGAAAAGGATCGAGCTGCCCCGCACCCGCCGCAAGCTGACCGAAAAGAACGCGATTGCCATCAAGGGCGCCCGCGAGAACAACCTCAAGAACGTTGATGTCTGCTTCCCCCTCGGCGGGCTGGTCTGCGTGACGGGCGTGAGCGGCTCGGGCAAGTCGACGCTGGTCAACGACATCCTGCTGGCGGCCGCGAAGCAGGAGCTTCTGGGCTCACGCACGAAGCCCGGCAAGCACGCGTCGTTCAAGTGGCCCAAGACCCTCGACCGCGTGATCGAGGTGGACCAGAGCCCGATCGGGCGCACCCCGCGGAGCAACCCGGCGACGTACACCGGCATCTTCGACGAGATCCGCAAGGTGTTCGTGCAGACGAAGGAGGCCAAGATCCGCGGCTACAAGCCCGGGCGGTTCTCCTTCAACGTGCGGGCGGAGGCGGGGGGCGGCCGGTGCGAGGCGTGCCAGGGGCAGGGCCTCAAGAAGATCGAGATGCACTTCCTGCCCGACGTGTATGTCGAGTGCGAGGTCTGCCGCGGCAAGCGGTACAACCGCGAGACGCTCGAGGTGACGTACCGCGGGCGGAACATCGCGGACGTGCTGGACATGACGGTGGAGGAGGGGCTGGAGTTCTTCGCCGCGCACCCGAAGATCGTGCGGTTCCTGCAGTGCCTGCACGATGTGGGGCTCGACTACGTGAAGCTTGGCCAGCCGAGCACGCAGCTCTCGGGCGGCGAGGCCCAGCGCATCAAGCTGGCGACGGAGCTGGGCAAGGGGCAGAGCGGGTCGGCGGCGGTGGAGCCGCTCGCCCAGGGTGAGGGCGATCCCGAGGAGGGCGACGCCCTCGCGGCGTACGCGTCGGCCAAGAAGAGCGCGAAAAAGGCGGCTCCGAAGGAGACGGCACTCGGCAGCAGCCCCTACGGACACACGCTCTACGTGCTCGACGAGCCCACCACTGGCCTGCACTTCGAGGACATCCGCAAGCTGGTGAACGTCATGAACCGCCTCGCCGATGCGGGCAACACGCTGGTCGTCATTGAGCACAACCTCGACGTCATCAAGTGCGCGGACTGGCTCATCGACCTGGGGCCCGAGGGCGGCGAGAAGGGCGGCACCATCGTGGCCGTCGGGACTCCAGAGCAGGTTGCGAAGGTCGGGGCCAGTCACACAGGGCGGTACCTGGCCCCGATGCTGAAGGCGTGAGCCCGGCGCCCGATGTGTACAACCAGCTGAATAGCGCGCGCGTCCGCCCACCCGGCTTCACATTGTTTCAGTACGCGGTGTGGCCCACGTTCACGCGGACCGATCACGGTGCAACCTGACAGGAGGTTGTGCCATGCCTAATCAGAGCAACAGTCGCGGCGGTCGGAACAGTGAAGGGGGCGGCCGCGGGCGGAATGGTGGGAATCGCGTCGGCGGGAGCCGCGGCCGTAGCGGTGGAGGGGGTCGGCGGGGCTCGTCGCAGGCCGGCAGCGCGAGCGTCACGCGCGACCACGATGAGATCCGCGAGTGGGCGGAGGAACGCGGCGGCTGCCCGTCGTCGGTCGAGGGCACCGGCTCGCGGAACGAGGCTGGCGTGCTGCGCATTGACTTCCCGGGGCGCGGCGAGGACCGCCGCATGAACCACATCAGCTGGGACGAGTTCTTCGAGAAGTTCGACGAGAACAAGCTCTCGTTTCTCAAGCAGGACTTCACCGCGAGCGGCGGTGTGAGCCGCTTCAACAAGTTCATCTGTGCGGATGATGAGAGAAACTCGGGCGGCGGACGATCTTCGCGCGGGAGCAGTGCGCGCGGGAGCAGTGGCGGTGGCGGAAGTAGCCGTCGCGGCAGCGGATCGCGCGCCAGCTCTCGGGGTAGTGCGAGCAGCCGCTCCAGTGGCGGTGGTTCGAGCCGGTCAGCTGGAACGCAGAGCGGGTCACGAGGTGGGTCGCGCTCGGAAGGAAGGTCCAGCTCTCGGCGCGGGACCAGCAGTCGCGGTGGCGATTCAGGAAGCAGCAGCACCAGTGGCGGCTCGCGCCAGGGCTCCAGCAGCAGGACGCGGTCGAGCGGGCGTACCACGTCGAGCAGCCGCTCAGGCTCTCGCTCGGGTAGCAGATCAGGGTCCGGCAGCCGCTCAGGCTCGAGCAGCCGGTCGAACTCGGGCAGCCGCTCCAGCGGGTCCGGCAGTGGCTCACGTTCCTCCAGCAACTCCGGCTCACGCAGCGGCTCCAGCAAGGGAGGTCCCGCTGGCAGCTCGCGCGGCCGCGGGATGAGCAGCAGCCGACGCGGCACGTCCGAGCGGTCCGGCCGCAGCAGCGGCGGGCGGCAGTCCGGCACATCCTCGCGCTCGGGATCGTCGCGATCCCGCAGCGCCGGTTCCCGTTCCAGCGACCGCGGGTCATCCAGCAACCGGAGCAGGGGCAGCAGCGTGTCCCGTTCCCGCCAGGGCGGCAGCAGCCGACCCAGCGGGCGCAGCTCGGGCCGGCGCGGCAGCAGCTCCAGCGGCGGCCGCTCGCAGGGCGCCCCCGGTCGCTCAGTCACCAGCGTGAGCGTGGGCGGACGCGGCGACGACTGCGAGTGCTGATCCCAACAGATTCCTCGGGTGGCACGACCCTTCTGGGTCGTGCTGTCTTTTGGAGCAGCTCACGATGAGGCACGACCCGAAGACGGATCGTGCCACCCGGTGCGCAATGTCGCCGATCACTCCTTGTCGCAGATGTAGATCTCATGCCCCGGGCGCGACATCACACGCAGCCCGGCGGAGCGCAGCATCGCCTCGCAGCAGGCCGCGTTGGGCACCCACCAGTTGGTCTGATCGGTGGCGAACGAGTGCTCGATGAAGCTCATCCGCGGCCAGCCCGGCTGTGACAGCCGCTCGCGCTCCTCCAGCGGCAGGTCCTCGGGCGCGTCAGCCACCTCGTCGTCGGCTGTGGTGAGCGTCTGGAACACCATCGTGCCCGCCGTGCGTGCCGCGGCGATGTCGAGGCCGAGAAGCGGGTGCCGCAGGTGGTAGAAGACGCCCATGAACAGCACCAGGTCGAAGGCCGCGGGCATGCCCTCGTGCTCGTCGGCGAGGTCCCAGATGCCGAGCGCGTGGTAGTGGATGCGCGACGCGAGGCCGTGCTGCGCGGCCACCCAGCGGGCCTGCTCCAGGTAATGCTCGTCGGGCTCGATCGCGTGCACCTCGGCGCCGCGCCGGGCCAGCTCCAGCGAGTAGAAGCCGGCGTTGCAGCCGATGTCGAGTGCGGTGCGCCCGCTGAGGTCAGTGGGGATGTGGTCCTTGATCTCCTCCCACTTGAAGCGCGGGAAGTCGCCCAACGGGTGGTTGGGCGCTGTCTGCTCACCGGTGGGCAGCTTGATGTTGTGGAACCACGGCGCCAGCGACGCGATCCGCGCCTCGGTGTCGCTGCGCGGCGTGATGGGCGGGGCCTGGAGGTTGAAGTTGGGGCGGGCGTGGGTGGTCAAGTGCGGTCTCGCTGGTGGGGTGAACGGGTGCCTGGTCATCGGGCGGGGGGCCATCGATCAGGCGGCTATCACGGCGCGGTTGTTCCGGGCGCGGGCCTCAGACACGTGCTGCTCGAACTCCATGGCCCGGTGTTCGGCCGTGTGCTCGCGGAGAATCCGCTGGCGGGCCCGCTCGCCGATGGCGCGGCGCTGGCCCTCGGGCATCGTGGTGAGCAGGCGAAGCACCTCCTGCGACGAGTCCGCCAGCAGGATCTCGCTGCCGGGCTCCAGCACCTCCTCGATGCCGGCCCAGATGTCGGAGATGATGGGCGTGCCGCACGCCGCGGCCTCGAAGAGGCGGACGCTGGGCGAGTAGCCGGCCTTGCGCATATGGGCGCGCGTCACGTTGAGCGTGAAGCGCTGCGAGGTGTAGAACGTGCGGTGGCGCGAGGGCGGCAGGTGCTCGATGCGGCGGACGTTCTCTGGCCATTCGATGTCGTCGGGGTACTGCGGTCCTGCGACGATCATGCGCAGGGCGGGGTCGGCGAGCGCGGGCCTGATGAGCAGGTTGCGCACGCCGGGCTGGCGGTCGGCTGAGTAGGTGCCGAGGTACCCGAGGTCCCACTTGGGCTCGCGGTCCTCGGTGTGGGGCCTGTGCACGGCGGGGTCGACGAGGCAGTAGAACGCGCGTGCCGCGGGCGAGCCGTAGGCGCGCTCGATCTTCCGCAGCGTCGGCCCGCCGGTGAAGGAGAGGTACACGTCGAAGTAGGGCACCTGGTGCGGTGACAGGTATTCGCACGTGCCGTCGGCGAGGGCTGCGAGCGTCACTGGGGTGTCGATGTCGTAGAACACACGCACGCCTTTCGCGGCTGAGCGCAGCCACTCGGCGACCTGTATGCCCTTTGGCACGTACGACCCCAGCACGACCACGTCGGCGTTGCGGACGACGCGGGTGAACCGCTGCTTGAGGTCCTGCAACGAGCGGTACAGGTGCGTGCGGCCCCACGGCGGCTTCGGCAGGTCGCGGTTGTCGGCGTACCACGGGCGGTCGCGCTCGAGGAAGGTCACCTGGTGGCCGCGCTTCGTGAGCGTGCGCATGAGGCCGCGGTAGTTGGTCGCGTGCCCGTTGCCCCAGGACGAGGTGACGGAGAGGCCGAGGAAGACGATGGAGAGTGGCGCGCTCATGGGTGGTCGTGGTTACGCGGCGGCGGTGGTGGGGGTGTCGGGTGGGGATGAGGCGCCGCCCGGCGGGAGGTCAGCACCTCCTCGACCTGGAGCGCCCGGTGCGTGTACGTGTGCTCGGAGAGGATCCGGATGCGGGCGGCCTCGCCGATCGCCCGTGCCTTCTCCGGCGTGAGCGTTGCGAGCAGCTCGGCGACCTCATCGCCGCTGCGGGCAACCAGGCACTCGGAGCCCGGCGTGAGGAAGTCACCGATCCCCTCCCAGTAGTCGGTGATCAGGCAGGCGCCGGCGCCAGCGCACTCGAAGACGCGCGTGGCGGGCGACCAGCCGTTGCTGGCCATGCTCTCGCGGGTGACGTTGAGCACCGCCAGCGGCGTGCAGTTGAGGGCGTTGTGGTCGGTGGTGTACACGTGCCCCAGCCGCCGCACGTTGGCCGGCACGTTCTTGTCCTGCCAACCGTTGCCCGCGAGCAGGAAGGACTTGCGCGGGCACAGCGCCGAGGGCCTGAGGAAGAACTCCTCGACGCGGGCCTCGCGGTCGGGCAGGCGGTTGCCAAGGAACGTGAGGTCGGCGGCGAACCGGTCATCGCGCGGCACGGGGAAGTGCGTGGTGGGGTCCAGGGCGTTGTACACGGGCACGCAGTCGCGGGCGCCGAGTGCCTTGTAGCGGTCGATGACCGGCTGCGCCCCGCCGTACGTGAACACCAGGTCGTACTTCGGGATCAGCGGCCGGAACGGGTCGGTGCGGTCGCCCTCCACGCGCGACAGCGTAGCGGGAGCATCCACATCCCAGAACGCTACCGCGGTGCGCACGGATTGGAGCCCGAGCACCGCCTCCTCAAGCAGCGCGTCGTGCACGCCCACGCCGCTGGCCTTGATCACGACGTCGCTACCCCGGGCCTGCTCGACCGTGGCCCGCACCTGCGCCTCGGTGGCCGGGTCGTACACGACCACCTCGGCCCACGATGGGTTGGGCAGGTCGCGGTGCTTCTGGCGTTCGAAGGCATCGGGCTCGTAGAACGTGACCTTGTGGCCGCGCTCGGCGAGGGCACGGATCAGCCCGCGGTAGTACGTGGCGGCGCCGTTCCAGTAGGCGGATACCAGGCTGCTGCCGAAGAACGCAATGTTAAGGGGTGCACGGCTCACGCGGCGGCTCCTAGCTCTCTGCGGGCGGGGGCGAACGTCGGCGTCGTGTCCAGCCCCAGTTGTCGGCACACTTCCATCAGCTCGTCCACGCGGTGCGAGCAGGTGTGGCGTGCGAGCACGGTCTTGAGGCCGCGGGCGGCTATGTCGTGGCGTTCCTCGGAGCTGTCGAGGAGGCGGCGGAGCGTGCGGGCCATCTCGTCACCGCTTGTGACGGAGGCGTAGTCGCCCTTGGTGAACAGCCGCTCGCAATCGGGCCAGGGGGCGCTCACCAGCGGGGCCCCGCACGCGAGTGCCTCGAACACGCGGATCGTCGGGATGCCCGGCAGGAGGGTCGTGTAGTACCGGCGCGGAACGTGGATGGCGATCCGGTGGCGGGCGTACACCGCCGGGGCGGCGGCGTTGCTCAGCCACCCGCCGTAGCGGATGCCCGCATCCTTCAGGGCAGCCAGGGCCGTGTCGGGGTAGCGCACGCCGTGCACAGTGGCCTTGAGGCCCAACTGCTTGACCGGCTTGATCAGGAACTCCTCGAGCTCCTGCGTGCGTTCCTCATCACCCCAGTTGCCGATCCACAGCACGTCGGCGCTGGGCGGGGGGTGCACGAGCGGGCGGAACACCCGCGTGTCCGCGGCCTCGTGCCACGTCCAGGCATGCCGCACCCACTGACGCTCGAGGTACATCTTCCGCAGCACCTCGCCGAAGACCAGCGCGCCGTCGAAGTGCGACAGGTCGTACCGCGCCATCTCATCCGGCTGGCTGACGGCACGGTGGTGGGTGTCGTGGAACAGCAGGCGTGCCCGCGGGTGCAGGGCCCGGTACTTCCCCAGGCGTGCGATCAGGTCGTGGTCGTTCCACTCGTGGGCGATGATCAGGTCGACGCCGTCGAGGGCGCGGTCGAGGTCCAGGGCCGCGGGGCTGTAGATGGTGCTCCGCAGCGTGGGGTACGCGTCGTGGAAGGGCTCGAGCCCCGCAGGCCCGTGGTCCCGCAGCAGGTTGTCGAGGGACCAGTTGCTCTCTTTCTCGTACACCTTCACCTGGTGCCCGCGTGCGAGCAGCTCGCCCGCGTAGCCGCGGAGGAAGTGGGCGTTGCCGTGGTTCCAGTCGCTCAGCAGCGAGTGGTAGAAGAGTGCGATCCGCATGTGTCACTTCCGTTCGTGGTCTCAACCAGCTGTGAGTACAGGTGGGCGTACGCCGCGCCGAAGCGGGCCACCGAATAACACTGCGCCTGGCGTGCCGCGGCCCGCGCGCACGCCGCCAGCCTCTCCGGGCTGTTGATGAGTCCACGCACCGAGCGCACGAGGGCGCCGCTGTCCGTCGGGTCAAAGAACACCGCGGCCTCGCTCCACAGCTCCCGCAGCGTCGGGATGTCCGCCAGCACCAGGGCGCACCCTTGGTGCGCGGCCTCCAGCGGCAGCAGCCCGAACGGCTCGTACCGCGCCGGGTGCACGTAGATGGCGGCGCGTGCGAGCGCCTCCTGCATCTCCCGCTGTGACAGCCGCCCGAGCTGCTGCACAGTCGCCGGCAGCACCGCCGAGCCCACCGGCCCGCGCGTATCGCCCGCGATTCGCGTGGGCCATGGGATGTGCGCCGCCGCCTCCGCTACCACCCCGATGTTCTTGGCCTCGTCCCACGCCCGCCCAGCGGCGAGCACGGCCTGCTCTTTCCGCAGGCCGTGAACGGATGGCACATCAGCCGCGTTGTGGATCACCTGCGCCCGGGGCAACCGTCGGTACAGCCGCTGGTACTCGGCGAGAATCGCGGCCGAGGGCGCGATGAACGCGTCCGCGCACGCGATCCCGCGCGACACCTGTGCCCGGTACTCATCCCATTCCGGCGGCGCTTCGCCACCCTTCACCGCCCGCCACCAGGAGAGGCAGCAGGAGTGCCCGACCACCACCGCCGGCCCCGCGAACCCGCACGCCCCGTGCGCGTAGCCGTTGAGGTGCACCAGGTCGGGCCCGTCCCGCGCCTCCAGCGAACGCAGCCACTCGCCCGCGGCCTCCACGTCCGCCCACGGTTCGGTCATCCACTCCAGCCTGTAGTCCGAGACTTCCAGCCGCACATTCGCCAGCGCCGCAGCGTCGGCCACCTGATCGCGCGACGGGCGCGGCCCCATGCACGCAAGCGTGTACTGCACGCCGTACGCCTGCATCGCCCGCGCCAGCGTGAGACAGTACGACCACACGCCGCCGACCGCGTCCGCCGTCATCAGCACCTTGAGCGGACGCTGCATCATGCCTCGTACATCCTGTCGAGCACCTCCGCCACGCGCACCGCCGACTCCACCGAAGGGTCGTACCTCGGGTTGCGGGCCAGCTGCCGCGCCCACGCCACCAGTGCCCGCCCCTCCCACGCGTCCGGCGGCTCCACCAGCACCTCCCGCTTGTCGCCGTGCATCCGCTCGCAGCGGAAGTCAAAGAATGAGCCGTTCACGTTGCTCACGCGAACCGCCCCGCGCGTGCCGTGGAACACGGCCTCGATGATCGCCCCCTGCCCGATGCTCGCCCACCACGAGCACGCCAGCCGCACGGTCGCCCCTCTGGCTGTGGTGAACTGCCCCACGGCGTAGTCCTCCACCTGGTGCTCGTGGTCGCTCAACGCGACACCCTGCGAGACCAGACGCGCCCAGACCTCACGCACCTCGGGATTCCCCAGCACCAGCAGCGCGTAGTCCACCAGGTGCACACCCAGATCGATCAGGCATCCGCCGCCCGCAAGGGCCCGGTCCTTGCACCACCCCTTGTCCGGCCCGTACGCGTTGTGGAACGTGAGGTCGACCGCGTAGATGTCGCCCAGTTCCCCGGCTTGCACGATCGACAAGGGCCGTGCGAACGCCTCCACATGCCGGTAGGAGAAGTCGATCCCCAGCAGCCGGTCGGCGGTGCGGGCCGCGTCGATGATCCGGCGCGTCTCCGCGGCGTTGCGCGCCAGCGGCTTCTGGCAGAACACCGCCACGCCGCGCTCGAGCGCCTTGAGGCACTGCTCCGCGTGCAGCCCGCTGGGCGTCGCGATCACAATCCCGTCCAGCCGTTCCTCCAGCAGTTCCTCGATGGCCAGCGCAGTCGCCGCTTCTGGCGCTATCGTCGCGGCCTCCGCCAGCGACGCTGCAGAACAGTCAGACAGAGCAGCGACGGGCGCCGCGCCGGATTCGACCAGCGTCCTCAGCCGCCGCCGCCCGATCCAGCCCAGCCCGAGGAATCCCAGGCGCGGAATGCGGACCTGCCGCGATGTCGCGTCGCCCGTCACCTCTGCGGGAGCCGCCTCAATCTCTGCCGAGCTTGGTGGTGTCATGGTCTCTCCTCCAATAACCGCAGGCCTGCACCTCAGGGCCTCACGATCGCCTTCAGAAACCCATCCGGCCGGTCCTTGGCCGCGCTAAGCGCATCCCCCAGCCGCTCCAGCGGGAACGCGTGCGTGCACAATGGTGCTGGGTCCATTCGCCCCGCCGCAACCTCGTCGATGGCCAGCCGCATGCCCTCCACGTACACCTTGGGGTCGCGCTCGTGGGCGTTGATCACGTCCAGCCCGCGCCAGTTCCACAGGAACATGTTCACCGTGCGCGGCCCATCCTGGTGGAACCCGGCGATGATCAGCCGCCCGCGCTCTTTGGTCAGCTCCGTCGAGAGGTCCAGGGCCTGCTGCACCCCCGCGGCCTCGACTACGACGTCGCACAGCGTTCCGCCCGTGAGCGACTTCACCCGCTCGATGACCTGCCCGTTGTCTGTGAGAGCCACCGTCTCGGGCACGCCCTGTTGCCGGGCAAGCGCGAGGGCCGACTCGCGTCGCGAGATCGCGATCACCCGCGCCCCCGCCGTGCCCGCCAGCTGCGCGATGAGCGCCCCCATGAACCCATATCCGACGATCGCCACCGTGTGGTGCGCCTCGATCCCGCTGCGTCGGAATACGTTCATGGCGCACCCCAATGCCTCCGCGGGCATCGGCACCCCGTCGAGGCCCGCTGGCAGCGGCACCACGTTGGGCGCGTCGGCCACGTCGTACTCCGCGAACGCCGCGTACGAGAGCACGCCCACGCGCTGGCCCTTGTGCAGATCGGTCACTCCCTCGCCGAGCGCATCGATCACGCCCCAGCCCTCGTGCCCGGGCTTGCCCGGCTCCAGCGGGTACCGGAACCAGGGCCGCCCCTCCCATGCCGGGATGTTGCTCCCGCACACGCCGCACCCTTCCAACCGCACCCGCACCTGCCCCTTGCCGGGCTGCGGGATCGGCTGCTCGCGGACCTCGAACGTGCCGGGGCCGGTGATGACCCCGACACGCATCGTCGTTGTCGCGCCCGCGTGAGCCGCGGGGCGTGCCTGCAAGGTCGTCATACCGCGGCCCTCTCCTGCGTCGCCCCCGCCGCCGGGTGCGTGATGTTCGCGTTCGTGATCAGCCACTGGTGCAGGCGGGCCACGCCCTCGCGCACGCCGACCCTGGGCGACCAGCCCGTCGCCTTCTTGAAACGGCGGGTATCGCTCACGAACCAGCGCTGGTCGCCGGTGCGCCATGGGGCGTGCGTCGTGCGCGTGGGCCGCCCCGCGTGCGTCGCGGTAAGCGAGAGCAGCTCCAGCAGGCTCACCGTGTGCTCGGGCCCGCCGCCGATGTTGTACGCCTGGCCGCGCGTGGTCTCGAGGTGGTGCCGCGCCAGCAGCATGGCGTCGAGCAGGTCATCCACGAAGAGCGCATCGCGCACCTGCCGCCCGTCGCCGTAGATCGTGAGCGGCGTGTCCTCGATGGCCGCGCGGATGAAGTGGCACAGCCACCCCTGGTCCTCGTTGCCGCACTGGCGCGGCCCGTAGATGCACGACATGCGGAACACGCAGGTGGGCACGCCGTAGCTGTGGGCGTAGTCCAGCACGTACTGGTCGGCCGCGCCCTTGCTGCACCCGTAGGGCGAGCAGAACTCCAGCGGCCGCTGCTCGCCGATGCCGCGGGCCCGCAGCGTGGGGTCAGTCGGGCTGTAGCGCTCGCCGTCCTGCGTGAGGTCGACATCGGTGAGGTTGCCGTACACCTTGTTGGTGCTGGTGTACAGCACGGGGCAGGGCCGACCCAGCCGCCGAACCTCTTCGAGCAGGTTCAGCGTGCCGCGCACGTTGACGTCGAAGTCCTGCTCGGGGTCAACCAGCCCGGTGGTCACGGCGACCTGCGCGGCCAGGTGGAACACCTCCGCCGCGTCGCGGACTGCTGCCTTGAGGGCGCGCCGGTCGCGCACGTCCTCCTCGCGCACATCCACCAGGCCTGGGTAGCGGCCCGTGAGCTCCTCGATGTTCCGTCGCACGCCCTCGCGGGAGAGGTTGTCGTAGACGATCACCCTCTGGCCCGCGGAGGCGAGCCGGTTGGCGAGGTTGGAACCGATGAATCCGGCGCCGCCCGTTATGAGCGTGGCCCTGGGCTTGTGGTGGCCGTTGAGCTTTGTGAGACGCGTGGGCGAAGCCTCCACATGGTGGCCGTTGCCGTTCGGGTTCGTGGCGCCATTGCTGCCCACATCCGCCCCAACAACTGGCGCCGCTGCAGCAGGCCCCGCAACACCCGCAATCGTCAACCCCCGGGCAGCCAGCTCGCCCGCCGCGGCCTCCACGCGGTCCACCGCCACCTGCCCGCGCAGCCAATCCGCCAGCTCCGCCAGCCCCTCCTCGAACCCAACCCGCGGCTCGTACCCCAGCAGCTTCCGGGCCGCGCTGATATCGGCAAAGCAGTGGCGGATGTCCCCCGTGCGGCACTTGCCCGTCACCTCCGGCTCGATGTGCGGCTTTCCGATCACGCGGGCCAGAGCCTGCGCCACCTCACGCACCGTGAAGCTCTCGCCGCTGCCGACGTTCAGCGCCTGGCCGACCGCCGTGTCGCTCCCCAGCGCCAGCACGCACGCCCGCGCCACGTCGTGCACGCTCACAAAGTCGCGCTTCTGTTGACCGTCCTCGAAAATCAGCGGCGGCTTGTTGTTCAGCAGCCGGCTCGCGAAGATGGCCAGCACGCCGGTGTACGGGTTCGACAGCGCCTGGCGCGGCCCGTACACATTGAAGAACCGCAGCGCCACCGTGGGCACCGAGTACGCCTCGCCGAAGACCAGGCACATCCTCTCCTGGTCGTACTTGGACAGGGCGTAGACAGAGGCCAAGTTCGGGACCTTCTGCTCCGGCGTGGGGACCGGCTCCAGCGTGCTCCCGTCCTCCTGGTACAACTCCCAGCCCCGGGCCAGCGACTCGCGCGTCCGATTGCCGGGGTCGATCACCATGCCGCCCGCGGTGCGGTACCGGCCCTCGCCGTAGATGCTCATGCTCGACGCGACGATCAGCCGCTTCACCGGCTTCTTGAGCAGCGCCTCCAGCAGAACCGCCGTGCCGCGGTCGTTCACGTCCATGTACTCGGCCATTTCGTACATGCTCTGGCCGACGCCCACGCGGGCCGCGAAGTGGTACACCGCATCGACGCCATCGAGGGCCTCGAGCACAACCTGCATATCACGCACGTCGCCCCGGATGAGCTCAACGTCCTTCGACAGGTACTCGGGCCGCTTCTGCCCGTCGCCGTGGACCTGCGGGATGAGCGAGTCGAGAACGCGGACGCGGTGGCCCTTGCTGAGCAAGCCGTCCGCAACATATGAGCCGATAAACCCGGCTCCGCCGGTGATGAGGATGCGCACTTGGGCCTCCGTGGAAGTGGCCCGAGTGTTCAGCAGCCCGTTGAGGCAGCGCTGAAGCTGGCGTGAACCAGCCGGACGGGGTCCGAGCGCGAGTTCTCACCGTCTGAAGCATCGCGCCGGGTGGGCCCGGTGATCACCAGTAGACATACCGCCTGAACAGCCGCGCTTCCTTCACCGGCAGCGCATCCACATCGGGCACGAAGTAGCGGTTATCGTCGGTGTCCAGCAGCATCTTGCCGCGGGCGCCGAAGTCCTGGGCCCGGTCTGGCTGAGCCCGCACCGCGAAGCGCACCGGCCCTAAGTCGGTCTGAGCGCAGATGTTCAGGAAGTTGCCCTTCTGGGAGATCGACTCGATCGAGAACACCGTGTGGACGAGGTAGCGACGCCGCAGCGCGTCGCGGATGAGCTGCTGCGCCTCCTCCGGCCAGCGGCCCAGGTAACGAATCACCCCGATCTCCACCTCGCGGCCGCTGGAGTCGAGGTGCCGCAGCGAGATGAACCCCGCGGGGAAGTGGATGGGCATGCACCGCAAGGCGTACACGCCGCCGTAGATGCGCTCGTTCTTCACCGTCACGTGCAGCGTGTTCCAGTTGCCCAGATGGATCTGGGCCAGTTCGGGCTCCAGCCAGCGGACCTTGTGGCCGCCGAGGGGCGGCAGCGGCGAGGCGTCGCTCGCGTCCTCATTCACCGCACCCGGCACAGCCTCGCTCGGCTCCGCTTCAGCGTGGACCTCCAGCGAATGCCCTTGCAGCCGCAAGAGGTTGATGTAGATTCCATCCCGCACCACCAGCTCGTCGTGGGTGCCGACCTCGGCCACCTGGCCGCGGTCCATGACGATGATGCGGTCCGCCCGTCGCAGCGTACTGAGGCGGTGGGCGATCGCGATGGTGGTGCGGTCGCGCACGACCTCGTTGAGGGCGCTCTGGATCAGGGCCTCGCTCTCGGCGTCCACGCTGCTGGTCGCCTCGTCCAGGATCAGCACCTTGGGGTCGGTCAGCAGCGCCCGCGCGATGCTGATCCGCTGCCGCTCGCCGCCGCTGAGCCCGGCGCCGCGCTCGCCCACCCACGTGTCATAGCCGTGCGGCTGCCGCATGATGAAGTCGTGACAGTTGGCCATCCGCGCGGCCGTGAGCACCGCCTCGGGCTCCGCGCTCGGCCGCCCGTAGGTCAGGTTCTCCGCGATGCTGCCGCGGAAGAGGAAGGGCTCCTGCAGCACCACTCCCATCTGCGGTCGCAGCTCGTTCTGGTCCACCTGCCGGATGTCAACGCCGTCGATCAACACCCGCCCCTCGTCCACGTCATAAAACCGGCTGAGCAGGTTGACCACGGTCGTCTTGCCTGACCCGCTGGCGCCCACAATGCCCACCATCTCCCCGGGCCGGATATGCAGATTGACCCCCCGCAGCACCGGCGTGTGGCGGCTGTACCCAAAACTCACATCCTCGAAGCGGATGTCGCCCTTGACCGTGCCCAGCTTCACCGGCTGCACCGGCGAGGCGTTGGCCAAAGGCGCATCCAGGATTTCGAAGATGCGGTTGGCCTGCGTGACGAACCCCGTCAGCCAGTTGGTGAACTGCGGCAGGGCCGCCAGCGGCCCGTAGAACATCCACAGATAGCCGAAGAACGCCATCAGCTCGCCCAGCGAGAGCCGGCCCTCCAGCACCTCGCGCCCGCCGAAGTACCACACGATCCAGCCGCCCATCTGGAACACAAGCCCGATCACCGGGTTGAAGGTGGCGATGGACATGTCGACGTGGTGCTTGGAGTCCCGCAGCCGCGCGCTCACCTTGCGGAAGCGGTCCAGCTCGCGCTCCTCCTGGTTGAACGCCTTAACGACACGGATGCCCGACAGCATGCCCGAGAGCGTCCCCGCCTGCTTGCTGCTCGCGTCCCACGACACGTAGTACCGCGGGTAGACGTAGCGCCAGAAGAACACCGTGCCGCCCATCACGAACGGCGCCGGCAGCAGCGCGTACAGGGCGAGCTTCACGTCGATCGCGAACATCATGAGCGCGACGCCCACCACCATCAGCAGCTGCAGCAGGAAGCCGCCCGTCAGCTGCCACAAGAATCCGTGCAGGCTCTCGGTGTCGTACGCCACCCGGCCCATGAGCGAGCCCACCTGCTGCTTGTCGTAGAAGCCCACGCTCAGCCGCTGGAGGTGGTCCACCAGCCGCGTCCGCATATCGCTGGTGATGGCCGTGCCGACGCGGCTGCCCAGCCGGCCATTGAAGATATTCACCACCGTGCGCAGCACCTGTACGCCAGCGAGGGTGCCGACGACGCTCAGCAGCAGCGTCATAGCCGCGGGCATCTGGTCGGCCGGCAGTGCCCCGCCCGCGTGCTCGCCCCGGGGCAGCACGTGGTCGACGAGGTAGCGCGTGAGCTGCGGCGACACCAGGTCCAGCGCCACGCCCACCAGCAGCAGGGCCATCATGACCGCTGCCTGCTTCTGGTAAGGCTTCATGAGCTTCACCATCCGCGTCAGCACCGCGCCGCGGTTGACGCAGTGCGGGCAGCTGTCGCCAGGCTGGTCGAGCATCACGCCGCACTTCTCGCAGCGGCGCGGGTCGTGCTCGTCCTCCGCGTGGATCGCGACTGCCTCGCCCTTGCGCAGCGACTCCAGCTTGGGCACCACCTTCTCGAAGCGGTATGCCTGCCGGTTGCTATAGCGGAGCAGATCGAAGTACGTCCCGTCCACTTTGGCCGCGAGCGTTCCCGAGCCCACGCCCGCCACGGTGCGGATCTCTGTCGCCTTCTCCAGCGGCAGCTGGATGACCTCACCGTCTTCCTCAGGGACGACCCACATCTGCTCGCGCGTCGCGGCCAGCCAGTGCCGCCGGTAGAACCCCGCGCGGTCGATGTCCGTCGGCGTGCACAGCACCAGCGGTGAGCCGTTCAGCCCCGCCTCGTACAGCCGCCGCCGCACGCCCTCGGGGGGCGTCTGCAGCAGCTTCTCGCTGCCCTCTTCCGGAATGTTGACGTTCGCGACGATGACGCTCTCTCCATGCCCGGCTCGGGGCGGTGTGCGTGGGCGGTGTTTCTAGCGTCCACGCCCGCCGATGTGCGGCAGCGCGGCATGAATGGGTGAATGGCCCCACCGGCTCGGGCCGCCTCAGCTGGTGCAGCCGCGCGATGAGCCCGGTGCTCCTGAGCCGGGAATCACCGCACCAACAGAGCGCCCCCGGACCCGGGGTGTAGCCTCCGGCAGCATGATCGTGTTCGGCGACCCGAGCTTCTCCCGGCCCGCCTCGGAGCTGGTGCAATCACTGCGTGAGCGCCTGCGGGCCCTCGCGGGGGATCGCACTCAGAGCGAGTCAGTGCGCGAAGCGCTGATTTTCTCGGGCCAGGTCGAGCAGGCGATCGCCGACGCCGCAGACGCGCAGCCCGGGGATTCCGACCTCGCCGCCTCCCTCCTGTGGTGCGAAGCCGCCACGGACGCACTCGCGGCGATGCTGATCGCCGATGCTCACCATCGCACGCGCGATCACAATCACTCCCTTGCCGCTCTGCGGTGGCATCACGGCGGAGCGCCCGCCGGTAGCGCAGTAACCGTCAAAGTTCCCGAGGGCTACGCCTTCTACAGCCTCTACCCCGACCAGTACGCCGCCGCGGCCTGCGCCTGGGCGCGCGTCAATCACGCTGCACGCTGCGGTCCCGTCCTCATCATCGGCCTCCGCAGCATCGGCACCTCGCTCTCCGCGGTCGTCCGCGCCACGCTCGCGCGGGAGGGCTGGCGCGCCACCCGGCTCACCATCCGTCCCAATGGAGCGCACACCGATCGCACCGTTAAACTCCCGCCCGTCCCGCTCCCCAAGGTCACCCGCGTCCTCATCGTTGATGAGGGCCCGGGCCAGTCCGGCACCTCCTTCGCTGCCGCCGCTCAAGCCGTGCACATGCACGGCATCCCACGCGAGCACATCTGCTTTCTCCCCAGCCACCAGAACGAGCTCGGCGCCGCAGCAACTGCCACCGCCCGTGAGTGGTGGGGGAGCACCACCAAGTACACTGCGTCGACGAACGTGCCGATCCTCGACGGACGATCCCTCCGCGACCACCTTCGCGAGCACACCCGCCATCTCCTGGACGACGACGTCGACGAAGGCACAAACCTGAGTGGCGGCCTCTGGCGCTCGCACACCTTCAAGTCCGAGCGCGAGTGGCCCGGCGTATTTGCGCTTCTTGATCGCGAGAAGTACCTCTACCGCGCCAGGTCCACCCGCAGGGCCATCCTCTGGAAGTTCGCCGGCATCGCCACCGGAGCCGACGGCCTGACCGGCTCGGAACGCGACCTCCGCCGCCTCACAGTCCTCGCCCGCGGCGGCCTCACTCCCGCGGTCCTCGGCTCAACCCTCGGCTTCATCGCCTTTGAGTGGACCAACGCCCGCCCGCTCACGCGGGCCGCCCTCTCAGCGCGTGTCCTCCACCACATTGCCAGGTACCTGACCCACACCCCCGCTCCGCCCCTCAGCCGGGACGAGACCCGCGCCGCCGTCGCGCGCGCCACGAACATCCTTTACTGGAACACAAAGAAGTCGCTCGGCGATCAGGCCGCAGAGGTGGCGCAGCAGCTCTGCCACGAAGCGCACCGGCTCCACCTCGACGATCTCACCTCCGCCGCGCCCGACGGCCGCCTCGCCCCGCACGAGTGGATTCTCACGCCCGATGACCGCATCCTCAAGGCCGACGCGGCCGGGCACGCGCACGACCACACCGCTGTGGGCCCGCAGCCCCTCGCCTGGGACCTCGCGGGCACTAGCGTCGAGTGGGATCTGACGGCAGAGCAGTCCGAACAGTTCGTGTCACTACTGCGAGCCAGCGGCGAGCACGACCTCCGCCCCGATCTCCTCCGCTTCTGCATCGCCGCATACGCCGCGTTCAGGCTCGGCTGCTGCGCCATGGCCGCGGACTGCGCCGGGCGCGATGAAGACGAGCGCACCCGCCTCCAACGCGAGCAGCGCTACTACGAGCGCCACTTGCGGCGAGCGCTGAACCTACAGCCTTCCGTTGACCAGTAACATCCCGCTGACATCCGACATCCGACATCCGACATCCGACATCCGACATCCCCTCACCCCATCACCACCTCCCCGGTCCCGTTCACCCCCAGCACCCACGGCCCGCCCTCCTCCACGCGGATCACCGTCACCGACGCCAGGCTGATCTCGATCCGCAGGAACAGGTCCAGCGGCACCCCCAGGAAGTACGCAGCGGCCGCCTTGATCACATCGCCGTGGCTCACCAGCGCGACCACATCATGGCCGTGCACCTCCCACAGCCGCAGCATCTCGCCCACGATCCGCCGCTGCACGTCGATCATCCGCTCGCCGCCCGGCGCCCCGCTCCCGCTGCGGAAGGTGTTCCACTGCTTCCACCGCTGATCGGCGTCCAGCACATCGAACGTCTTCCCGATCCACTCGCCGAAACCCACCTCCGCCAGCTCCTCGCGGTAGGTGACCGGCAGCTGCAGACGCGCCGCCAGTGCCGCCGCGGTCTGCTTCGTCCGCTCGATGGGGCTTGAGTAGATCGCCTTGACCGGCACCTTCGCGACCCGCTCCACCATGGCCGCGACCTGCTCGTGCCCCAGCGGGCTGAGCTTCACCGGCGTATCGCCCGCCAGCCTGTCGCCGCCGAGCAGGTGCGCCCCGTGCCGGATGAGCAGAAACGTCGCCATGCCTACGCCGCGTGCCTCCGTCCCACGCTCCACCCCAGCATCGACCGCCCCACACCCACCCCCTCTACCCCGAACCACTCGCACAGCGTGGCACCGACATCCGCAAAGGTCTCGCGCACCCCCAGCGCGCCCGCCTCAACCCCAAGCATCAGCACCGGCACCTCCTCGCGCGTGTGGTCCGTCCCGCGGAACGTCGGGTCGTTCCCATGATCCGCCGTGATGATGACGAGGTCCTCCCGCGAGCAGTGGGGGAGCAGCGTCCCCAGCCACTCGTCGAACTCCACCAGGGCCCGCGCGTACCCCTCCACATCTCGCCGGTGCCCGTACACCGTGTCAAAGTCCACCAGGTTCGTGAACACCAGGCCCGGCTCCCCGCGCCGCCACAAGTCCAGCGTGCACTCCATCCCCTCGCGGTTGCTCGCCGTCGGGTGGCTCTCGAAAAGGCCGCGCCCGGCGAACAGGTCGAACACCTTCCCAACGGACCGCGTCGCCACGCCCGCTTCCAGCAGGCAGTCCAGCACCGTCCGCGTCGGCTCCATCGAGTAGTCATGCCGGTTCCCCGTCCGCTGCCACGCGCCCTCCGCACCAACAAAGGGCCGCGCAATCACCCGTCCGATGCGGTACGCATCCGCATGCCGGCGTGCCACGCGGCACACCTCGTAAAGCTCCTCCACTGGCACCACACCCTCGTGCGCAGCGATCTGCAGCACCGAATCCGCCGACGTGTACAGGATCAGCCTCCCCGTCGCCACATGCTCCGCCCCCAGCTCATCGATAATCCCCGTCCCGCTCGCGGCCTTGTTCCCAATGAACTCAACCCCGCACTCCTGCTCAATCGCCCGCACGAGCTCCTCGGGAAACCGCTCGAACACCGCGAAGGGCTCCTCCAGCACGCACCCCATCAGCTCCCAGTGCCCGGTCGTGCTGTCCTTCCCCCTCGCCCACGGCCTCATCCGCCCATACGCCCCCACAGGTCGCCCCACCAGCCGCGTCCCGATCACCTGCCCCATCCCCAGCCGCCACAGGTTGGGCAGCTCGATCCCGGTCCGGTCCAGGATGTGCGGCAGCGTGCTCGCGCCGACATCCCCATAGTCCGCCGCGTCCAGCGCGGCGCCTACTCCCACGCTGTCCAGCACGATCACGAGCGCCCGTCTCACGTTCCACCCTGCTGCGGCGAGTGCACCAGCGCCGCCGCTCCCACCCCGGCCCCCTTGCTATGCCCTGCCGCGGCGCGCCCCGGCAACGTAGCCGTCGCGCCCGTCACCATCCGCCCCGGCGCATACCGCCGCACCATCCGTGCACAAAAATCCGCGAACTCCCGCGGGTCCTTGGGCGGGCTCGTGTGGTGCGGCTCGATGCCCCGCGACTCGGGCGTGAAACAGAACGTCCCCGTCACGCGGAACTCCTCGAGCGTCCGCATCTGCCGGTCCAGCCACGCGTCCGCCCCCTCGCGCAGCGAGTCCGACCACGACAGCCCCGTCCGCAGGTACTTCACCCCCAGCTCCCGCATCACCTTCGCGCCGTCATCCAGGCGATGGTCCTCGAAGTGGAACCACTGGCACAGCCCCATCCAGTCCGTGTGGTTCGCGAACTCCGCCAGCCCCGGCTTGCACGCGCCGTCCTCGCGGATCAGACCCATGTAGAAGTGCCGGTAGTACGAACTGCCCTCCGCTTCGCGGTGGCGCGTCGTCGCCGGCCACGCCTTGGGCAGGTCGAAGAGGCTATACCAGTGCACGTGGCTGCACTGCCCCTGCAGCAGCTCGGCCGTGCGCTTCACGCCCCACGCCTGCACCTCCTCCGCCCCGAAGGTGCTCACGCCCACCTCGCTCACCCAGATCGGCAGCTTCGTCACCCGCCGTATCTCCTCCAGCTTCGCCGGCCACTCGTGGATCTGCCAGTGGTTCCAGTCGAGCGGGAAGCCGTGCACGCCGATGGCGTCCACGTGCTCCAGCACGCCCTGCCGCTCCATGCGTTCCACGAACAACGGGTCGATCGGGGACATCCCGCCCAGCACCCGAGGCAGCCGCGGGTTCTCCGCCTTGATCGCCTGCGCCGCCAGGATCACCATCTCCGAGAACATCATCCAGTCCTTGTCGATGGTGAAGTCCCAGTGCGACTTGTTGTTCGGCTCGTTCCACAGCATCACCGCTTCGAGCATCGATCACTTCCCTCCGTTCCTGTGCGCCAGTGCCGGCGCATCCAGCGCCGCCTCCCGTGCGTGCGGGCCGCGCGACAGCACCGCGATCGCCTCGCGGTAGCCGTTCAGCGTGCCCACGTCCACGTACGCCTCGCCCGCCTTCACGCCCAGCGCGCTGCCGCCCTCGGCGAGCCACGCGTTGATCAGCGTGCCCATGTATTCATCGCGCCGGCCCGGCCGTTGCCACAGCGCGTGCAGGTCGTGCAGGACCGCCCCGGGCATCTTGAACGCCCCCCACACCCAGC
The DNA here is from genome assembly GCA_035627955.1 of Phycisphaerales bacterium. Classification (NCBI taxonomy): domain Bacteria; kingdom Pseudomonadati; phylum Planctomycetota; class Phycisphaerae; order Phycisphaerales; species Phycisphaerales bacterium. The sequence goes on along the minus strand of DASPKU010000011.1, from coordinate 154,710 downwards.
GCGACCGCGCGTCCTTCTGCTTGACCTGGATCTCCTGCACACGGTTGTGCCGATCGGTCACCACCGCATCGAAGAACTCCGGCCGATCCACCTCGAATAGCAGGAACGACAGCTCGCCGTCGGGCAGCATCGCCATTCCATCCACCGGGAACCAGATCGTGTCCGGCAGCCCGATGAGCACGTGCTCGTCCCGCCCGATCAGCGGCAGCGCCCGGAAGATCGCGTCGCACAGCCCCTTCGCCCGCCCTTGCACCACGTACGCGATGCTCGCCCCCCCGATCGAACCCGCGTAGTAGTTCACGATGTCGTGCTTGCCCGGCGAGATCACGAAGCACAGCTTCGTCGCCCCACCCACGATCATCCGCTCCACGATGTACTCGCTCACCGCCCGCGGCCGCTCCACCCCCTCCTCCACCCGCGAACCCACCGGCAGCAGTTCCTTGCTGAACGCCAGCGGCTGGATCCGGCTCCCGATGCCCGCCGACGGGATGATGCCCCACATCTCAGCCTCCCCTCCCGGCCGCCAGGGCCGCCGCATCATCGATGGCAGTACGTGCGCCGAGCGCTCCTGCAACCGCACGCTCGAAGTCCTGCGCCCGCCGCTCCGACGTGTGCTCGCTCAGGGTCCGCTCCCGCGCCGCCTCCGCCACGCGCCGCAGCTCCGCGTCGCTCAGCTCGATGGCGGCGATGGCGTCGCCGCTGCTGCGCGCCACCAGCACCTCGCAGCCGGGCTCAAAGAACGCCTCCAGCCCCTCGAACCAGTCGGTCAGCACCGGCGCTCCGCACGCCGCGGCCTCAAACAGCCGCCCCGAGGGGCAGTAGCCGTACTCCGCCATCGCCTTCCGCGTCACATTCAGCGTCAGCCGCGACGAGCAGAAGAAGTGCGGGTGCTGCGGGGGCGGCATGTGCCGCACGAAGTAGATGTTGGGCGTCCACGGGAAGTCCGCGGGGTACTGCGCCCCGCCGATCAGGAACCGCCGCTCCGCCAGCTGTTGCGCCGGCTGTATGAACAACTTCTCCAGTGCCTGCTGCCGGTCCGCCGCGTACGTCCCCAGGTACGACAGGTCCGCGCGGTACTGGTCAACAGCGTCAACCGGGTGGTGCACGGCTGGGTCCACATGCCCGTAGAGCGGGGCGACACGCCGCGCACCCAGCGTCGTGCGCAGCTGCTCCAGCGCCCGCCCCCCCGTGTAGCTCAGCACCAGGTCAAAGTCCCCGAGCCCCCGCTCGGGCAGGTACGCCGGCACCTGCCCCGCCTCCAGGTTCGCCAGCGTCACGCCCGTATCGAGGTCATAGAACACCCTCGCCGCGGCCGATGACGACAGCACCAGGTCGCTCGCCGCCCGCCCATCAGGGCAGTACGACGTCACCATGCCCACGTCCGCGTCCGCGAGGTGCCGGCGCGCCAGCTCCAAGGCATCGCCAAACTCGCCGTAGAAGATCAGCTCACCGTCGCGCAGCTCGTGCAGGTCGCGGTGGTACCCCGCGTAGTACGGCACGTCCTTCTCGAAGAACACCACGCGGTGCCCGCGCCGCGCAAGGGCCGCGATCAGCCCCCGCCACAGCGTGGCGTGCCCATTGCCCCAGGAGGAACTCACGGTCAGGCCGAAGACGACGATCTTCATCGCACGTCACCCATTCCGCCCGGAGTGGCCGTTCTTGTTGTGCTTGCCGTTCCCGTTGACGCCCGCCTTCGCCTTCTTCGCGTGCCCGTTGCCGCTCGCGGCGTGCCCGTTCGAGTGGCTGCCCACGTCCCCATTCGAGTGCTCACGCCCGTTCGCATGCCCATTGCCCGCGTCCCGCCCCGGCGCGACGGCCGGCACCACGATCCGCGCCTTCGCGATCTTCGCCACCTTCTTCGCGCCAGGCGTGGATGCATCGCCGCGGATGAAAGCCTCCGTCCGCTCGAACGCCTCCGCGTCCGTGAACTGCTCCGGCGGGCTCTTCATGAACGCGCTGCTCGGCCCGATGAGCGCCCCGCCCACGCCCCGGTCCATCGCCAGCTTCGCGCACCGGACCGCGTCGATCACCACCCCAGCGCTGTTGGGCGAGTCCCACACTTCGAGCTTCAGCTCGCACGACAGCGGCACGTTCCCGAACGTCGTTCCCTCCATGCGGATGTAGCAAAACTTGCGGTCCGCCAGCCACGGCACATAGTCGCTGGGTCCGACGTGGATGTCCTTCTCCGGCAGCTGATAGTCAAGCTGGCTCGTCACCGCCTGCGTCTTGCTCACCTTCTTGCTCTTGAGCCGCTCGCGCTCCAGCATGTTCAGGAAGTCGGTGTTGCCCCCGAAGTTCAGCTGGTAGGTCCGCTCCAGTTTCACGCCGCGCTGGCGGAACAGGTTCGCCAGCACGCGGTGCGTGATCGTCGCGCCCACCTGACTCTTGATGTCATCCCCCAGGATCGGCAGCCCCGCCTTTTCGAACTTCTCACGCCACTCCTTGCGCGAGGCGATGAACACCGGCACGCAGTTGACAAACCCGCACCCCGCGTCCAGCGCCGCTTGGGCGTAAAACTCAGTCGCCTTCTCCGACCCCACCGGCAGGTAGCTCACCACCACGTCCGTGTGGGTCTCCCGCAGCACCTTCGCCACATCCACCGCGCCCGCGTTGCTCTCCTCCACCACGCCGTCCAGGTACACGCCCAGCCCATCCAGCGTCGGCCCGCGCTGCACCATCACGCCCGTCCGCTTCACCTCGCTGAACTTGTACGTGTTGTTGGGTTCCGCGAACACCGCCTCCGCGAGGTCCTTGCCCACCTTCGTCGCGTTCACATCGAACGCCGCCGAGAACTCGATCTGCCCCACGTGGTACCCGCCCAGCGTCACGTGCATCAGCCCCGGCACGAACTCGCCCTCGGGCGCGTCCTTATAGAACGTCACGCCCTGCACGAGCGAGGAGGCACAGTTGCCCACCCCGACCACGGCGACCCTGACCGTCTTCGCTCGCATGCGGTGACTCACCTCGCTGCCGCGCTCCACGGACGAACTGCACGCCCGCGGGCATCGACGCGGCCAAGAGTGGTGCCCGCTGATTCGATGCCGGTGAAGAAACCGTGATTGCCCGGCACTGCCGTCAGGCGCAGTGAGCACCACTCGGCGCGCGTGCGCGCTGCGCCGAGTCGAGCCTTTCACCGTGTGGGCGAGTGGCGCGGTCGGGCGATACGACTCACCAACAGGGCCGCGCAACTCCAAAAACAACAGCACCCCTCGCGGGGTGTGTCTTCCATCTGCCGGTTCAAGTGGAGCGGAGGAGAGTCGAACTCCCGACCTCATCATTGCGAACGATGCGCTCTACCAACTGAGCTACCGCCCCGGAGTGGAGGCGATTGTACCCACGTCACCTCGCGTTGTCGGCCCCGCGCACCTCTCCACGGCCAGCGCCGCACCGAGCCACCGCGCCACGCGCAATCCTCCTCCACAACCCGCCGAGCGGCGCGAACATCCCCATTCCAGCCGGTATACTGTTATTGATTCTCCATTCTCATCTGGCCCACGCCCGCCCCGGAGGCCCGCCGCCATGTGGAAACCCCTCGCACTCCTCCTCGCCGCGGCCCTCCTCGCGCTCGCCCTCACCAGCCCCCTCACCGCGTGCAAGCAGACACCCCCCGCGAAGGTGCCCCGCACCGTCAAGGCCGTGGTCACCGTCGCCCCCCTCAAGTCCCTCGTCGAGCCCCTCCTCCCGCCTGGCAGCTCCGTTACGATCCTCATGCAACCCGGCCGCAGCGAGCACGGCTACGAGTTCACCCCCGCGGACGTCGCCGCTCTCGCCGACGCCAACCTCGTTGTCTACGTCGGCCTCGGCCTGGAGGGGCAGCTCGAGTCCATCCTCGCCAAGCAGAACGCCCCCAACCGCGAGCTCGTCTGCTTCGCCGAAGCCGTGGGCCTCAAGTCTGACCACGACCACGCCCACGATCACGACCACAAGCACGACCACCACGCCCACGACGATCATGACCACGACCACGCCCACGACGAGGTGAACCAGGACCCGCACCTCTGGCTCGACCCTGTCGTCGTCGAAGCCTTCCTCCCCACGCTCTCCGCCTCCGTGCTCAAAGCCTCCTCCACGCCCGGCTCCTCCATCGAGTCCGACCTCGCCCGCGTCGAGGCCGCGACCACGAAGCTCCGCACTCGCGTCCACGAGGTTCACGAGGCCTGGAAGTCCCGCCTCGAGCCCTACAAGGGCCGCGCGGTTGTCACCCACCATAACGCCTTCGCCCGCCCGGCCGCCCGCTACGGCTTCAAGGTCGCCGCCGTCATCCGCGAGTTCGATTCCGACCCCACCCCCGCCGACCTCGCCAAGGTCGCCGACGCCATCCGCGCCCACAATGTCTCCACGATCTTCATTGAGCCGCAGTACAGCCCCGCGGCCGCCAACAAAATCCGCGACATCGCCGGGGTCACCGTCAGCACCCTCGACCCCCTCGGCGACGGGGACTGGTTCGCGATGATGCAGCGCAACCTCGACGCCCTCGCCAAGGGCCTCGAGTCCGCCTCGCCCGCCCCCGCAACACCGACCACCACGGGCGCCAAGTGACCTCCAACGCAATCGAGTTCACCAACGTCTCCTATGCCTACCCCCGCCCGCCGGGGGACCCGGCCCCGCCGCGCCTCGCCCTCGACCGCATCACCCTCGCCGTCCCCGATGGGCAGCGCCTCGGCGTCCTGGGCCCCAACGGCGGCGGAAAATCCACGCTCCTCAAGCTCACCCTCGGCCTGCTCGAGCCCCTGTCCGGCGAGGTCCGCGTCCTGGGTCTCGCGCCAAAGGAAGCCGCCCGCCGCCGCCTGATCGGCTACGTCCCCCAGCGCTCCGCCGCCGAACTCAAGTTCCCCCTCACCGTCCGCCAGGTTGTCGAAATGGGCGCAACCCTGGGCCTCTCACCTTGGAAGTCGCTCTCGCGCGACCAGCGTGCCACCATCGACCGCGCCCTCGAAGCAGTGGGGGCCTCCGACATCGCCTCTGCCCACATCGGTTCCCTCAGCGGCGGCCAGCTCCAGCGCGTCCTGATCGCCCGCGCCCTCGCCTCCGCCCCCAGGCTCCTGCTGCTCGACGAGCCCACCGTCGGCATTGACGCCGTGGGCCAGCAGCAGTTCGCATCGCTCCTCCAGCACCTGCACGACGACCTCAGGCTCACCGTCATGGTCGTCAGCCACGACATCCGCGCCGTTGCCGCTGGCTGCGACCGCGTTGCCTGCCTGTCCCGTACGCTGCACTTCCACGCAGCGCCGCAGGGCCTCACCCCCGCCGTGCTCGCCGAGGTCTTCCGCCACGACGTCGCCGCGATCTTTGGCGACGTCCACGTGGACGCCCACAGCGCCGCCGCCTGCACCGACCCCGCGCACCACCACCAGCCCGCGCAAGTCCCCGTCACCATCCGCGTGGAGAAGTCCGCGCGATGAACACCTTCCGCTACTTCTCCGATGCCAACATGGCCGGCGCCCTCTGGCCCGTGGTCGTCACCGGCCTCGCCGTCGCCATGCTCTGCGCGCTCCTCAGCGTGCTCGTCGTCCTCAAGCGCCTTGCCTTCATCGGCCAGGGCATCAGCCACGCCGGCTTCGGCGGCATGGGCCTGGCCGCTGTCATGGGCCTCGCCGCCGCTGCGGCCGCGGGCTCCCCCTCCGCCTCCGTCGGCCAGTTCCTCGTCGTGCTCGCCTTCTGCCTGCTGTCCGCACTCCTCATCGGGTTCCTCAACGAGCGCGGCCAGGCCGAGTCCGACACCGCCATCGGCATCGTCCTGGTCGGCACCATGGCCATCGGCATCGTGCTCATGCGCGCTGCCCGCAGCCGCGTCAACGTCGAGAGCTTCCTTTTCGGCGACCTCCTGGCCGTCAACTGGACCGACGCCGCCATCGGCTGGTCCGTCACCGCCGCCATCCTCCTCGCCCTCTGGGCCGCCCGCCGCCCGCTGCTCTTCTGGAGCTTCGACCCCACCGTCGCCCGCGCCCTGGGCGTGAGCGACCGCCGCATGAACCTCCTCCTGATGTTCCTGCTCGGCCTCGCCACCGTCACTGCCATGCGCCTCGCCGGCGCCGTCCTCGCCACCGCGATGCTCGTGCTCCCGGGCGCGATCGCGCTTCGCCTCAGCCGTCGCTGGGCCGCCGTCCTATGGCTCGCCGCCGCGGCCGCGCTTGTAGGCATCCTCGGCGGCCTGCTCGTCAGCCTTGAGCTCAGCTGGCCCCCCGGCGCTGCAATCGTTACGGTTCTTTGCGCCCTCTTCGCGCTCGCTTGTGCGCCTGCCCTCACCCGACGCGCCGCCTGACAGAAGGCCTGAGCGTCATCGAGGGCTCGGCCCGCCGCGGGCCGACTCCTCTACACTGCTCGCGCCATGAAAGCCGAAACCATCCTCGCCGAGCTCAACCGCCTCCGCAAAGACCTCAAGGAGGACCCCACCGACATTGAGTGGCTCACCCTCCACCACGCATTCATCTACATCAGCTACAAAATGGGCGACTTCCAGAAGTACCTCGACCAGGAAGCCGCTAAGGGTTCCTTCAAGCCCTTCGAATCCGAGTAAGGCATCCCCGTCAGACCTATGGGACCTATCCCCCAACCCCAAATTCTCGAAACTATTTCCAACCCTCGAACGTACTCATTCTCGACACTTGAGTATCACGCGGCCGAGCCGGCCACATCCCGGGAAAACCCGGTACGGCGGCAAGGCCTCGTGACGACCGCTTCTGCTGGGCCACGACGGCCGACGGAATCGGGCGATGTGCCGCGGGTGACGGCCCGCGGGGTAAGAGTTCGGCGGCGGCCCCGTACAGGGTCGCGGCGGCCGAAAGGGCTCTTGCAGAAGGAGGTGATCCAGTGACGAATTGTGACTGTACTCGAGGGCTGCGTCGCTAAGACGTGCTCGACGGAGCCGTTTGACGCGGCCCCCTACGGAACCTGTGAAGGAAACGTCGACCGGCCATCCCCGCAGGGATGGCCGGTTGTCTTTTTGCCCGTGCCACCGAGATGTCCTCATCTCGGTGGCTTCCTGGTGCGAGCGCCACGTGCCGCTCACGCCAACTCGTTCACCAGGTCCTGTGTCGTCTGCTCCGCCGCCGACACGATGCCGTACGCCAGCTCCACGGCCGAACTGCTGTCCACGATCGCCGTCGCGATGTCCAGCCCGAGTCCCACGGCCATGTCCACGTACTTGATCGCATCCGGCAGCCCGTCCTTCATCTTCTTGAGCGCGTCCTCGTACGCCTTCTGGCGCGCCTCGGCACGGTTGATCGCCTCGTTGGTCTTCACCGTCGCCTGGATGATCTTGTCCAGCGCCTTCTCCACCTCCGCCAGCTTGACCGAGACCTTGCCCACTTTCTGCGCCGGCAGCGTCTTCTTCGCCTGATCGAACTTCTTCGACCACGCCTCCTGCACATCCATCGCCTCGTAGATCTTCTCCGAAAGGCCGCGCGACTTCTTCTCCAGCTCCGCGATCTTCACCTTGTGCACCGCCACGTGGCCCGTACAGTTCTTCAGCGACGGCCCTTCGATGCCCACCACCTTGCTCGCGACGTTCAGGCCAATCTCCTTGGCGCCCTGCTTGACCTTCTGCGCCTTGGTCGCGTTGGCCAGGTCCTGCTGCATGATCTTCTTCAGTACGATCAGCTCGGCCTGGATCAGCTTCGCCATTTTGTCCGCGTCGATCGCCAGCTTCACGCATTCTTGCGCGATCGTCACCCCGCCCTTCACGATGCCGACGATCCCAAGCGGCGTCAGCGCCCCCGAGCTCAGCACCGACACCGCCGCGCCCCCGGCGACCAGGATTGCCGTCACCCCGATCTTGGCCCCCGCTTTGATCCGGAAAACCTTCAGCTCGGACTGCCCCTGCTTGAACTTCTCGTAGAGCTGCACGGCCTCGTCGGCCATCTCGTCGCCCGCGATCTCCAGCCGCTTGTTGACGGCCTGCTGCAGGTCCCGCGAGAACGCGTCCGCGGCCTTCTTGTCGAACTTCTTTGCCTTCGTCTCCGCCGTGGTGATCGCCTTCAGCAGGTCCACCACCGCGGCGTCCGCCTTCTGCTTGGCCATGCTCTGCAGCTTCTGCAGCCACGTCGGGTTCTTGGAGAGGATCGCGTACAGCTTGTCGTCCAGATCAATCACGATCTGGATCGTCATGCTCTTAGGCAGCGTCACGTACTCAAGCTTGGCCTTGCCCTGGAGCTGCTTGCCCAGGTCGAAGTTCACCGCCGTCCACTTCTTCATGACCGCTCCTCCTCAACTCCCGCGCCACCGGTCCGGGTATGCGCCGCGAGCATACCAGCTTCACCCATTCCGTTGTCAATAGAGAGCCGATCGCGCAAGCGATCCCGTCCGCCCTCCAGCTGCAAACGCGCACCCTCAAATCCTCCGCCAGCACTCGCCCGCTCTCTACCCCCGCTCCCTTCGCGCCTTCGCTCCCCTTCGCGACCTTCGCGTTCCCTTCCCGCCTTCGTCCGCCAACCTCCGCGGTGGACTCCCCAAAAACAAACAGGCCCCGGCGTCACCGCCGGGGCCTGCAGAACTCACTCGAACAAAGTCTCAGTGCCGCGCCGGAACCGCGACCCGCCCGATCATCATCCCGTAGAACGAGCGGTACACAAAGAACGCCGACACCGCGAAGAACAGCCCGGTCAGGGCCATCGTCAGCGTCGTGTGCGTCTCGCCGTCCTCGCCCTTCATGCTCACCGCCAGTTCCACGGCCAGCAGGCCGAACAGCGTGGTGAACTTGATCACCGGGTTCATAGCCACCGAGCTGGTGTCCTTGAACGGGTCGCCGACGGTATCGCCCACGACCGTGGCCGCGTGCAGGTCGCTGCCCTTGCCGCGACCGGTTCCCTTGAAGGCGGGGTCGGTCTCGACAATCTTCTTGGCGTTATCCCAGGCGCCGCCAGCGTTGGCCATGAAGATCGCCTGGTACAGGCCGAACAGCGCGATCGACACCAGGTACCCGATGAAGAAGAACGATTCGTAGAACGCGAACGCGAGCGTCGCGAAGAACACGCCCAGGAAGATGTTGAACATGCCCTTCTGCGCGTACTGCGTGCAGATGGTCACCACCTTCTGGCTGTCCTCAACGCTCGCCTTGGTCGAGCCCTCGAGCTTGATGTTGGCCTTGATGAACTCCACCGCGCGGTACGCGCCCGTGGACACCGCCTGCGTGGAGGAGCCGGTGAACCAGTAGATCACCGCGCCGCCCGTGATCAGGCCCAGCAGGAAGGGCGGGTGCAGCAGCGACAGCTTCGCAAGGTACTGGGTCTCCAGCCCGTGCGTCAGGGCCACGATGATCGCGAACACCATCGTCGTGGCGCCCACCACCGCGGTGCCGATCAGCACCGGCTTGGCGGTCGCCTTGAAGGTGTTGCCCGCGCCGTCGTTCTCCTCCAGGAACTCCTTGGCCTTCTCGAACTCGGGCTTGAACCCGAAGTTCTTCTGGATGTCCTCGTTGATCCCCGGCGTCGTCTCGATCGTCGAGAGCTCATACACCGACTGGGCGTTGTCCGTCACCGGGCCGTAGCTGTCCACGGCGATCGTCACCGGGCCCATGCCCAGGAAGCCGAAGGCAACGAGGCCGAAAGCGAACACCGCCGGCGCCATCATGATCGTGCTGCCGTGGTCCTGCATGCCCGGGAAGTAGTTGCTCACCCAGTATGCCAGACCCATCAGCACCATGATGGCGATGCCCAGCCAGTAAGCCGAGAAGTTGCCGGCGACGAAGCCCGACAGAATGTTGAGCGACGCCCCGCCCTGCTCCGAGCTCGTCACGACCTCACGAACGTGCCGCGAGTTGGTCGAGGTGAACACCTTCACCAGCTCAGGGATGATCGCGCCCGCGGCCGTGCCGCAGGTGATGATCAGCGACAGCTTCCACCACCAGGTGTTGTCGCCCGCGATCGTCGGGATCAGGTAGTACGAGGCCAGGAAGGTCAGCACCACCGACACGATCGAGGTCAGGAACACCAGCGTCGTCAGCGGGTGCTCGAAGTTCATCTTGGGGGCGTTGCTATACTTGGCCTTGGCCGCGGCCTCGTTGAGGAAGTAGGACAGGGCGGACGCGATCACCATGATGATGCGCATCGCGAACAGCCAGACAAGCAGCTGGATCTGGATCGTCTGGTAGTCCGGGCCCGCGGTGTTGGCGTTGATCGCGAGCATGATGAACGTGATCAGGGCCACGCCCGTGACGCCGTAGGTCTCAAAGCCGTCGGCGGAGGGGCCCACCGAGTCGCCCGCGTTGTCACCCACGCAGTCGGCGATCACGCCGGGGTTGCGGGCGTCGTCCTCCTTGATCTTGAAGACGATCTTCATCAGGTCGGAGCCGATGTCCGCGATCTTCGTGAAGATGCCGCCCGCGATACGCAGGGCCGAAGCGCCCAGCGACTCGCCGATGGCGAAGCCGATGAGGCACGCGCCCGACACCTCGCCCGGCACCCACAGCAGGATGCCCAGCATGATCAGCAGCTCGACCGAGATCAGCGCCATGCCGATCGACATGCCCGCCTTCAACGGGATCGCGTAGCACGGGAACGGCTTGCCCCGCAGCGACGCGAACGCCGCGCGGCTGTTGGCGAACGTGTTCACGCGGATGCCAAACCACGCCACCCCGTACGAGCCCGCCATGCCCAGCAGCGAGAAGGCCAGAATAATCGCGACCTTGCCCATGGACAGGCCCGTGCCGCCCTCGGGGTTGGGCACCAGCCAGCCGAAGTACCAGCCCACCGCCACCGCGATGAACGCCCAGAGAAGCATCAGGAACTTGCCCTGCTGCACCATGTAGCTCTTGCACGTGACGTAGATCAGCTCGGAAACGTCGAGCATCGCCTTGTGCACCGGCATGTTCTTGAGCTGCGCGTAGATCAGCAGGCCGAACAGCATGCCCAGCGCGGACACGACCACGCCCGCCAGCAGCAGCTGGTCACCGCCGACGCTGCCGTTGAAGAACTTCACCTGCCCCACGTCCGGCAGCACGAGGTTGGCCTCGCCACCGCCGTGGTGCTTGCCCGCCTGCTTCACGGCCTCGCCCAGCGGCCGGATGTCGACCTTTGGCGGATCGCCCGCGAGGCCGGTGTTCTGCGCAATTGCTGCGGGGCTCAGGAAAGACACCAGGGCGGCGAAGAGCACACCCAGGCACCACAAGGACTTCTGCTTGGTCACCAGGAGGGACATCTCTTTGGGCCTCACGAGTAGGGGGATTTTTGTGGATCCAGAGACCGACAGCGACGGCGTGTTTAACACACAGGATCAGGGGGGTTGATGGACGGAACCCCGGCGTCGCGGGAGTGAAAGCTCTAACGCAAACGGCACGCCGGAAGGGCGTGCCGTGGTTCAACGCTTAGTCGCGCTTCTCGGGCTTGGCGGGCTTGGCCATCGGCCCAAGCTCGGTCTTGATGCGGCGGACCTGGCTCTTGCGGGCGGCCCGGCGGCGGCGCTCGGAGGGCTTCTCGTAGAACTCCTTGCGCTTGATGTCCTTCGTCAGGCCTTCCTTCTCGCACAGCTTCTTGAAGCGGCGCATCAGGCCCTCGACACTCTCGCCACCACGGGACTTCACTCGGATCGCCATAAAGGTTCGCACCCTTCTCAGTCGGTACCACAGCCTTCCGGGAGACAGACCCGGCAGGGGGGTAAGTAAAGGATGCGTCAGGGCCGGGATCAACCCCCACCCAGAGCAACCTGCCGTTGTGGCCCCCCTCCGGCGTGGGGGTGGGTTGGGGAAGGGTGTTGGCAAACACTACCCGGAACCTACCGATTCATCCTCGCAGCCCAAGGCTGCCGATCTGCTGCTCATTCTTGCGCCCCCGGAGCCCCCGATGAACCCCCGCCTCCTGCCAATCCTTGCCCTCGTCACTCTCCTCCCCGCCTGCTCCCCCGAGGTGAAAACCCACGGCCCTCGCCAGGACGTCACCGCCACCTACCACAACGCCGCCCTCTCCACCAGCCTCGCCCCGACAGCACGCGTCCCGGCCGTGATCGCCGCCGCCGACCAGACGCTCCGCGCCCGCGGCTACGCCGTGCAGCGCAGCACCGCCACCGAGGAAGCCGGCGAGCTCATCGCCAACGCCCCCCGCTACAACAACTACCCCCGCGTCCGCGTCCGCGCCACCCGCGCCGATGCCGCGACGCTCCTTGAGGTCAAGGTTGAGCCCTTCGGCGACCAGGAGCTCTCCCGCTCGGTCCTCGATGGCATCCTCCAGAAGCTGGGGCAGTGACCTCCCTTATACTTGAGGTATGACCACCTACCGCGGCAAGATCGAGGCGGGCAAGATTGTCCTGAAGGACATGCCCAGGTTCCCGGATGGGACCGAGGTTGAGGTCACTCTTACGCAGCTTTCCCCCTCAAATGGGCCCGCATCGCCTGCCAGCCCTGCGCCTGCTGACGACGAGGATGACCCCATTTTCCATATTGCTGACCGTGCCGTGAAGACGGGGATCCCGGACCTGGCCGCCGAGCATGACCATTACGCGTACGGCACGCCGAAGCGCCGCGATCAGAAGCCACAGTAACCGATGCCAGAACAGGTCTTCATCGACTCCGCCGGTCTGCTTGCCATCCTGAGCGAGGATGACGAGCACCACGCGAAGGCGGTCACCTTGTTCGCGGAACTCAACCGGACCGCAACCCGGTACGTGACCTCCGACTTTGTACTCGGCGAGTTTCTAGCGTCGGCGTCCCGAGTCATCATCCGTGCGGAAGCGGCGATCACCGTCGATCAGCTGCGTCGCTCCGCCCGCGTGACCATTGTCGAGGGGACGCGGGTACTCTGGGACCGCTCTTTCGATCTGTACAAGAGCCGCCCAGACAAGCAGTGGTCACTTGTTGATTGCTCCAGCATGCTGCTCTGCGCGGACTTCAACATTCATCGGGTTCTCACGACCGATCACCACCTTGAGCAGGCCGGGCTCGTCCGTCTCCTCCGCTGAGGTCCTTCCTATGAACCGAATTGCAACGCCGCTCCTCGTGCTGGTCGCAATCGTCTTTGCCGCCCCCCTCGGCTGCTCCAAAGCCTACTACCGCACCATGGAGGCCTTCGGCAAGGAGAAGCGCGACATCCTCACTTCCCGCGTGAAGGAAGCCCAGGAGGGGCAGGAAGAGGCCAAGGAGCAGTTCGAGTCCGCACTTGACCGCTTCAGCAAGCTCGTCAACGCACCCGACTCCGACCTCCGCAAGGCCTACAACCGCGCCAAGGACGACTTCGACAGGAGCGAGTCCCGCGCCAACGCCGTGCGCGACAAGGTCGACGCCGTGGAGGAGGTCGGTCGCGACCTGTTCAACGAGTGGGAGCGCGAGCTCAAGGAGTACAGCACCGAGGACGCCCGCTCACGCTCGCGCCGCCAGCTCCAGGAAACCCGCCGCCGCTACGACCAGATGCTCGCCGCCATGAAGCGGGCCGAGGCCTCCATGGACCCCGTGCTCGACCGCTTCCGTGACGCCGTGCTCAGCCTCAAGCACACCCTCAACGCCGAGGCTGTCGCCGCCCTCCGCGGCACCGTCTCCGACCTCGAGGACGAGGTCGAGTCCCTCATCAAGGACATGGAGCGCTCCATCGAGGAGAGCAACCGCTTCATCGCACAGATGCAGAAGGCCGAAGAGTAAACGGCGCTTCAGCCCAGGTCCGCGTCCCCGATCTCGGCATTCGTATACACCTTCTGCACGTCGTCGAGGTCTTCGAGCGCATCCACCAGCTCCAGCACGCTCTTGGCCTGCTCGCCCGCGACCGCCACGCTGTTGTCCGGCACCATCGTCAGCTCGGCCGCGCTGATCGCCAGCCCCGCCTTCTCTAGCGCTTCCTTCACACCGTTGAAGGCCGGCACCTCGGTCAGGATCGTCCATGAAGCATCGTCCTCGCCGGCGTCCTCCGGTGCCTGTGCGTCGAGCGCTCCCGCCTCGATCGCCAGCTCCATCATCCGCTCCTCGCTCACGCCCTTCGCCATGACCACGATCTGCCCCCGCGGCTGGAACATGTACGCCACGCACCCCGACGCCCCGACGTTGCCCCCCGCGTCGCTGAACGCGTTCCGCACGTCCGTGATCGTCCGCGTTCGGTTGTCCGTCAGCGCATCCACGATCACCGCGACCCCGCCCGGCGCGTACCCCTCGTAGCGGATCGTCTCGTAGTTCGCCGTGTCGCCCCCGCCCGCCCCCTTCTTGATCGCGCGCTCGATCGTGTCCCGCGGCATGTTGGCGTACCGCGCTTCGTCGATCGCGTACCGCAGCGACAGGTTCGAGTCAGGATCGGGCCCGCCGTGCTTGGCCGCCACGATGATCGCCTTGCTGATCTTGGTCCACACCTTGCCCCGCCGCTTGTCGACCACGGCCTTGCGGTGCTTGATCTTGCTCCACTTGTTGTGCCCAGCCACTGATTGCCCTCGCTGTGAACCTCGACCCCGCGCGCCTCAGCGCGCCTGCACCTGCACGCCGGGCGCCAACGGCGCCACGGGCACTTCCCGCCCTTCCTTGGCCGCGCTCAGCTTCGCCCGTACCTTCTCGCGCTCCTCCTCCACCAGCGACTTCCGCAGCTCCGTCATCGGATCCTTCGCGATGAACTCCGCCAGCCGCTCGCTCAGGATCTGCTCGGCCTGTTGCCACAGCACCTTCGCGTGCTCGCGGTTCTCATCCTTGCCGGTGCGCCACAGCGCGTCCGCATAGTGGTCAGCCAGAGTCGGGTTGACCGGGTCGTCCGCGGCTGCCAGCGCCAGCAGCGTCACCGCGCCCTGCTGCGTGAGGTTCCCATCCGCATCCACCTCATCGACGATGTGCCCCTTCTTATACAGCAGCCAACCCATCGAATCGATCACGCTCGCCTCGAGGCTCAACTCCGCGTATGCGGCGCGGATGAGCCTGTCCGCGTCCTCGAGGTTCTCGCCGCGCTCCAGCAGCTGGTAGCCGAGGTCATTCGCCGCCCAGGGGTGATCGGGCTTGAGCTGCAGGCACAGCCGGTACGCCCGCTCCGTGACCTGCTCGCGCCCGCGCGACGGCACAAGCGAGCCGAGGGCATACAGCAGCTCCGCCTTCTGATCGTTCAGCTCGTGCGGGACCTTGATGTGCGCTCCCAGCCGCCGCTCTACCTCCTCGATCAGGAGCTGCACCTCGTCCGCATCGGTGAGCTCCGACGCGAACTGCTCGACATCCGCCGGCGTGCCGCGCACGGCGACCACGCGCAGCCACTCGAAGTACATCGCCGCGAGCGCGGGCCGGATGTGCCGGGCCGCGGCCGCCGCGAAGCGGATGTGCGGCCCTCCGTCAGTCCTTTTCTCGAGCTCCGAGAGCACCAGCACGTAACCGTCCAGCGGCCGCGCCGGCGCCTCCTTCGCCAGCGCCTCGACGGCCTCGATCAGCCGGCGCGGGTCGTCGTAATGAGAGGCCGTGAGCAGCACCAGCCGCAGCCGATGCAGATGATCGCCCATTGGCACCCGCCCAGCGATCAGCTCCAGCAGGTGCAGCGCCGACTTCACGTTCTCGGGGTCGAGTTCCGCCAGCTTCTGCGGCTCCATCCGCAGCACCACCGCCGCGAGCCGGCTCATCTGATCCTTTGTCAGCTGCAGGTCGGTGGGGACGCCGTTGACCAACGTGCTCGTCGCCTCCGCCACCTCCCCCCGGTGCACCAGCAGCTCGGCGAGCTCGATCGACCCGTCGATCCCACGGGGGGCTCCCCGCAACCGCTCGAGCGCCAGCCGTTCCGCGACCTCCGGCTTCCCCAGCGGCTCGCGCGCAATCCACTCGCGCATGCGTGCGACTTCCGGCGATGGCCACTTCGCGAGGCGAGAGGCCAGCAGCGACTCGGCCTCTTCACCCTTCCCCTGTGCCGCCAGCACCCGCGCCAGGCTCGCCACCAGGAGCGTCGAGTCAGGGCGAGCCTCCAGCCGCTCGCGCAGCCACCGCTCCCCGCGCTCCGTCACCGGCGGATCGGCCTTTGCCGCCCGCTCCCACACCGTAACGAGCAGGTTCATCACCGACCCGTTCTCGTTGTGCTCGCTCAGCAGGCCGAGCAGCTGCGTCTCCGCCGGCGCCCACTGCGACCGGGCGATGAGCTCCTGCGCGTTGATCCCGCGGATCACGCGGCTGCTGGGGATGTTCTGCCGCAGCTGCCGCGCCACCGCCGTCAGCTTGGCCTCGTCCGCCAGCGGCCCCTCCGTCATGTACAGCGAGATGAGCGGCTCGTACACCCGCTCATCGAACCGGTCCCGCTCCAGCGCCCGCCGCAGATACCCCTCCGCCCGCGCCGGCTGCTCCGTGCGGATGGCGAGCTCCGCGGCCAGCAGCAGGTGCTCTGTCGCCGGCGCAACGCCCGACTGAGCCAGCAACGCGTCGATCTTCTCGAGCGCCCCCGCGAACTGCTGCAGCACCTTCAGTGTGAGCGCGTGCGCCTCCATCCCCCGCGCCGTCTTCAGCCCGGCAAGCCGCTGCTCCGCGTCCTTCGCGACGTCCCACTTACCGCACGCGGCCGCGCACGACGCCCGCAGCGCCAGCCCGCCCGCCACGTACGGCTCCTTGAACTCCCCCTCCAGCCGGGCCAGCCCCAGGTCAGGGCGTCCCAGCTTCGACACGATCGCCGCGTACAGCAGGCGCGCCGCCGGCGAGCGGTCCTTCGCCAGCATCTCCACCGACGTGTCCACCCCCTGCCCGCGGTTCAGCAGTACGCCCGCGTACACCTCGGCCGCGATTGGGGCCGCGCTCGTCAGCGCCAGCGCCTCCTTCACGCGACCGCGCACGTCCTCCGCCGCGTACGCGCCCAGCACCTCCGCAGCAAGGTCCGCGTCAAAGGGCGACTGCGTCAGCCGCAAGCGCAGCGCCCCACGGGACGCATCCCCCGTCAGCGCCGCGGCCCGCGCCCGCGCCAGCCGGTTCAGCACCGTCGGCGTCGCCTGCGGCCCCATCGACGCCGCGACCTCATCCACCGCCTCCGCCAGCCGCGGCCCGACCTCCGTGTTCCGCGCCAAGTACGTGATTACCGCCATGTGGCGGTCCTCGACGCGCCCCTCCGAAGCCCGGATGTCGTTCACCACCACCAGCGCCGCGTCCGCGCTCCGCCCCTGCTTCAGGTGTGCATACACCTGTTTGGCCACCAGCGCCTGCGGGTCCAGCGCCGTCGCCTCCGCCGCTGCTGCGTACGCGCTCGCCGCCCGCCCGAACTCACCCAGCCGGAACGACACATCACCCACCCGCTGCCACAGGTCGCCGCGCCGGCGCAGCACCTCCGCCAGCTCGTTCCGCAGCGGGCTCGCCGCGATGCTCGCCACCGGAGTCCGCAGCCCCGCCTCCAGCAGATCGCGAGAAGCGGTCAGATACCCGAGAGCCCCGAGCGCCTCCGCCAGGTCGACGTCCAGCAGCTGCATGGAACCCGGGTCGTTGTTTGCCGCCGCGTGCCCCCGCGCGGGCGCCAGCTTCTTCGCCGCGTCCTCGTACCGCTTGGCCCGCAGGTCTTCGCGTGCGACCAGGACAGTCACCCGCGTCTCGCGGCTGCCCAGCCGGTGCGCCTTCTGGAACGACGTCATCGCCGACGTCCGACGCCCGAGCTCCAGCTGCGCCTGCCCCAGCTCCCTCCACACCTCCGGCGCATTAGGGTCCAGGCGCGCCGCGGACTCCAGGTCCGTCACCGCCTTCGCCGCCTGCCCCTCTAGCAGCTTTGTCCGCCCGCTCACATACAGCCGCAGCGCCTGAGGGTTGCCGCCTGCGTCACTTTGCGCCCCCTTCTTTGACTCCTGGGCCGAACTTCCCGCCGCGTCCTCCGATGCAGGCGCAAACTCCGCCAGCACCTCCGCCAGCGCCCGGCGCGCCCGCGGGTGCGCCTCATCCCCCAGCGGCGACAGCACGCCTGCATCGACACCGGGCGGTGCGGGCAATTCCAGCGCCTTGCGATCAGGGCTGCGTGACTGCCGCTCCGCAAGCCTGCTCAAGCTCTCGTACCGCGGGGCCGCCGTAGTCGCAGGCCGGCCATCAGCACCAGTGCTGGCCGTCGCCTCTGCGGTGCGCGCCTCCGCCCTCGGCTTCCCCGCGCACCCCCAGCCCGTTACCGACGCCGCCAGGCCCGCGGTTGCGAGCAGCGTGCGCACCCATCTCGCCACTCCACGCACGTCGGACGTCGACATTCTCAGCTCCCACTGCGCGGCTTGGTCTTGGCCTTCTTTGCTGGCTCGGCCTTCCGGGCCGCTTCGGGCTTGCGGGCGGGCTCGGGCTTGCGCGCCGGCTCGGCCGCACGCCCCTTGGCAGCCCCCTTGGCCCCGCCGGCCTCCTTCGGCTCCTTCGCGTCGCCCTTGCCGTCGTGCCTGACCTCCGCCGCCTGCACCTGGATCGTTACTGGGCGCTTGTCGCGCTTGGGCGGATGCCCATGCTCGTCCGACCACGCCTGCAACAACAGATGCGCCTCGAGGGACTCTTCCGCCTTGATATGGTGCGTCAGCCAGCTCGCCGCCTGCTCGACCGGCGTCTTCTCAGCGACCACCTGCTCTTCGACCAGCAGCGTCAGCAGCCGCTCATCCACGGGAACCCCGTGCCCCAGCCCCGATACGACGCACACCCGCGAGGACACGTATGGCGGGCACCCCGCCAGCCCATCCAGATACTGCCGCGCCTCCCGCTTGCCCCCCTCGGACAGGTGCTTCAGCGAGATCGCGTGCTGCCGCTGGTAGATGTCGTTCAGCGTGCTCCGCAGCCGCATCGCCCGCTCCACCGCCAGCGGGTACTTCTCCCCGATGATCTGTGCGACCTCGTCGGCGACGCACACCCGCAGCTCGTTGTAATCAACCACCGCCTCGCGGACCCGCTTGAGCGCGTTGCGCGCCTGGGCCGTGCTCGCCTCCCACAGCAGCATCGAGAACACCAGCTGGTGCACCAGCGCGTCGAACTCATCCGCCGGCTCGGGCGTCACCACCGGCGCCGCCAGCTCGGCGTGCTGCCCCCGGAGCTTCTTGAGTAGCGCATTCAGCTTCTTCGTCGGGTCCACACTCACGGGTTGCCCTCGTCGGTCCCCGGCGTCCCGGGCGGACTCTCCGCATTGTTCCCCTCCGGCTCGGGCGGCGGCGGGGGGCGGGTGGCCAGGTCCTGCCGCACCTTGTCCAGTTCCTTCAGGATCGCCGCCTCCTTCTTGAGGGTGCTGTCCAGCCGGAAGGCGAAGTGGGGGAGCGTGCGGGTATTGACGATCTCGCCGACCTCGTGCCGGATGTGCTTGGCCGCGCTCGACAGGCCGTGCAGCGTCAGCTCCGCCTTCTCCTGCGGCAGCACCGATACGTTGATGACCGCCTGCGACAGGTCGGGCAGCACGCGCACGCTGGTCACCGTGATCAGCCCGCCGATCCGCGGGTCGCTGAACCCGCGGGCGAACACCTCGCGGACGCCGCGCTCGATGGCGCTGGTCAGTTGCTCCAGCCGATGGCTCAACGGAGTCCCTCCGGTTTCCCGTCACCCGCGATCGCATTCTCACCGAGCCGCAGCATCTCCGCCGCGAGCTCCTCATCATGCTCGAGCGCCGCAAGCGGATCGACGCCTTCGGGCAGCGGCTCACCCCGCGGATCGTGCAGCACCTCGCGGCTGAACCCCGAGAGCTCCGCGTCGTGCAGGGCTCGCAGCTTCGCCATGATCCGGTCGAGCGTCTGCCCGATGTGCTTGCCGTCGTTCCCGACGACCGCCAGGGCCATCCGCGCCACGGACATCTTGTCCTGGAGCGCGACCTCCGCCACCGACACCATGTGCTCGCGGTGCAGCTTGTCCTTGAGCGAACTGACCACCCGCCGCTTGTCCTTGATGGACTCGGCGCCGCGGATGAGCAGCTCGAACTGGAGGATGCCGATCACCATAGGGAAATTCGCAATTCAGCAAAGGTGCAAAGGGCAAATCCGGACGACCTCTTCATTTGCCCTTTGCGATTTGCACCTTTGCCCTTTACTTCTTCGCGGCCTCCGCCCCCGCCAGCGTCCGCTTGAACTCCACCTTGCGGTAGCACTCCAGGACGTCGCCCTCCTTGATGTCGTCGTACCCGTCGATCTTCATGCCGCACTCCATGCCGGCACGGACCTCCTTGGCGTCGTCCTTGTGCCGCTTGAGCTGGGCCAGCTTGCGGTCGTGCTCCACCACCACGCCGTTGCGGGTGACGCGGATGAGCGCGTCGCGCTGCACCTGGCCGTCGGTGATGTAGCAGCCCGCGATGTTGCCCACCTTGGTGACCTTGAACACCGCGCGGACCTCGGCGTGACCCAGGACCTCCTCGCGCACCTCGGGGGCCAGCATGCCCTCCGCCGCCTTCTTGAGGTCGTCGGTGATGTCGTAGATGACCTGGTACGTGCGGATCTCCACGCCCTTGGCCTCGGACAGCTGCCGCGCCTTGCCGCTCGGGATCACGTTGAAGCCGATGATGATCGCCTTCGACGCGTCCGCCAGAAGCACGTCGCTCTCGGTGATGCCGCCCACCGCCGCGTGGATGACGCGGGTCTTGACCTCGGGCGTCGCGATCTTCTCGCACTCGCCCTTGAGCACGTCCACCGTGCCCTGCTGGTCGGTCTTGAGGATGATGCGGATCTCCTTGACCGCGCTCTCCCCGCCCTGGGCCGTCTGCATCTGGCTGAACAGCGAGTCCAGCGTGAGCTTGGGGGCCGCCAGCGCCGTGTGACGCTCGCGCTGACGCCGCTGCTCCGCCGCTTCCTCGGCCTGCTTGAGGTTGGCCGTCACGAAGAACTTGTCGCCCGCGTCGCACACCACGTCGATTCCCGACACCTGCACCGGCATCGGAGGCATCGCCTCGCGCACCCGCTTGCCCTTGTCGTCCGTGATGTCGCGCACCTTGCCGAAGGAGCGCCCCATGACGATGAAGTCGCCCACCTTCAGCTTGCCCTGCTGGATGAGGATGCTGGCGACCGCGCCGCGACCCTCCTCCATCTTGGCTTCGATGACGGTGCCCTGGGCCGCGCCGTCGAAGTCCGCCTTGAGCTCCAGCAGCTGCGCCTGGTAGTCCAGCGCCGTCAGCAGCTCGTCGATGCCTTTGCCGGTCACCGCGCTGGTGCGCACCACTTCCGTGTCGCCGCCCCACTCAGCCGGGTTGAGCCCGGCCTTGGCCAGCTCGCCCAGCGTCTTCTGCACCTGCGCCTCGGTGGCATCGGGACGGTCGATCTTGTTGAGCGCGACCACGATCGGCACCTTGGCCGCCTTCGCGTGGTTGATCGACTCCACCGTCTGCGGCATCACGCCCTCGGGGGCCGACACCACCAGCACGACGACATCGGTCATCTTCGCACCGCGGGCACGCATGCTCGTGAACGCCTCGTGGCCGGGCGTATCCAGGAACACGACCTGCCGCTTGTTGTTCTCGACCTCGACCTCCGCGACGAACGCGCTGGTCTTCTGCGTGATGCCGCCGGCCTCGCCCGCCGCCACGTTCGCGTTGCGGATCTTGTCCAGCAGGCTCGTCTTGCCATGGTCCACGTGCCCGAGGATCGTCACCACCGGGCCGCGCTGGCGCTGGTCCTTCGCCTCGCGCTTCGCGAACTGGTCCGACACCGTCTCCTCCGCTGTGCGGGCCTCGACCACCTCCAGCTCAATGTCGAAGTCCATCATGATCTCGACCGCCTTCTCCACCGCGATCGGATCGTTGATCTTGAGCATGATGCCCTGCATGAACAGCTTCTTCGTGATCTCCGAAGCCTTCACGCCCGTGGAAGCCGAGAGGTCCTTGATCGTGAACGGGGCCGTCACGCGGATGCGTCCCTCGGCGGCCGCGTCCTGTGCGGCCGGCTGCCCGGGCTTCTTCAGGTCCTGCTTCCGCTTCTTGAGGAACCCGCCCGCGCGGGCCAGGCGTGCCTCGCGCTCGATCAGGTCCTGTTCGCTGAAGATCCCCTGCGTAGAGCCCGACCACTCCGCGCCGCTGCGACCACGCCGACGATCCGGCACGCCCTGGCCGCTGCTGCGCTTGGCCGCCGCGGCCCCCGCGCCGCCGCCCCTGCGGGCGTTGCGACGATCATCATCACCACCGCCGCCGCCCGGCATCATCCCTGGCCCGCCGGGACGAGGTCCCATCGGGCCCGACGGCCCACCAGGTCCCATCGGCCGGTTCACACGCGGGCGTGGCGGCGCCAGCACTTCCGGCGCCTCCACGCGAACCACCTTGGGCCCCGATAGCTTCACCGGTGCACGCACCTCGAGCTTCGGACCCGCCGGCGATACACCCGTCGGCCGCAATGGCACATTCATCGGCGCCGGCTTCACCGGCACGTTTGGACGCACAGGGGGGCGCGACGGCTCGTTCCGAGTCGGCGTCGCCGTTCCCGCACCGCCACCCGGCCCCTCGGGGCCCTGCGCCGCAACGTCCGTGGGACGGCTCGCGGCCGCCGCGGGACGCTCCACCTGCGTGGGCTGAGGCATCGGGATCGCCGCGGGCGCCGGCGCCTGCGTCGGGCTCGGCGTCGGTGTCGCCGTGATCGTGCTGGCCGGCTGCGTGCTGATCGTCGGCTCGATCTTCCGCGCCTTCACCTCGACCGCGGGCGTCACCGGCTGCGCCTTCACCTCGGACGGCGCAACTGGGGCAGCAGTGGGAGCTGTCGGCGTGACTGCGGGCATCGGCGCCGCGATCGGCTCGGACGGAGCATCCGCCGGCGCGTCGACCGTGACCGTGGTCGTCGCCGCCGTGTCCCCGCCCTCATCCTTCGACGAGGCCTTCTTCCGGCGCGGAGCCTTCGTGCGCACCTGATCCAGGTCCACCTTCTCCGACGTCTCGATGGCGGTCGCCGTCCCGCCCGAGGTGTCGTGCTGGGTGAACCACTCGCGGATGGTCTGCTCCAGACCCGCGGAGATGGTGGACATGTGGTTCTTCACCGTCTCCACCGGGATCCCCTCGGCGTGGCACTTGGCCACGATCGCCTTGGAGTCCACGCCCAGGTCTTTCGCGATTTCGAAGATGCGCTTCTGCTTGGCCAATCAATGCTCCAGAACCAGCCCGATCACCACCGAACCACCAACACCACCGACCCATCCACCAATCACCGCGTCGTCACCGACGCGTGGATCACTCGTTCAGAACTCAGCCCTGCCCCAGGATGTCCGCCGCACGCGCATCCGCGTCCGGGGTGACCTCCTTCGCGGGTGCCGGAGCCGCGGCCCCAGCGCCCAGGATCGCCGCCGCCGCGGCCTCGCCCGCCTCGCCGGCGTTCGCGGCGCCGCCTTCGGCCAGCAGCTTGGCCGCGAGCTCGGCCTCCTCCTTGGCCTTGCGCTCCTTTTCTTCCTTGTCCTTCTGCTGCTGGGCCGCGACTTCCTTCGCCTTCACCGAGCAGATTTCGACGATCTGGGCCGCCTTGGCCTCGTCGATCTCCAGCTCCGTCATCAGCACTTCCTGGCCCACCTCCTCAATATCGAACACGCTGACCATGCCCAGGGCCGCCAGCTTGTCCGCCATCTGCTCGGTGATGCCCTCGACGCTCTGAATCGTCGCGTACATCGTCTCGACGCCCTTGGTGAACTCCTCGGGGGTGAGAATGTCAACGTCCCAGCCTGTCAGGCGGGCCGCGAGCCGCACGTTCTGCCCGCGCTTACCGATCGCCAGCGAGAGCTGATCATCGCGGACAACCACCGTCGCGCGCCCCAGTTCGAAGCACAGCGAGACTTCCTGCACCTCGGCGGGCTTCAGCGAGTTCTGAATCAGGATCTGGCTCGACTCGTTCCAGCGGACGATGTCGATCTTCTCGCCGTTGAGCTCATCGACGATGTTCTTGATGCGGCTGCCGCGCACACCTACGCACGCGCCCACCGCGTCCACCTTGCTGTCGATGGACGCCACCGCGATCTTCGTGCGGTACCCCGCCTCGCGGGCCATCGCCTTGATTTCGATGATCTTCTCCGCCACCTCCGGCACCTCGACCTCGAATAGCTTCTTGATGAAGTCCGGGTGCCCGCGGCTCAGCACAATCTTGACCTGGCTGCCCGCGTCCCGCACATCGAGGATCATGCACCGCACCCGGTCACCCGCCGCGAACTGCTCGCCGGGGATCTGCTCGCTCCGCGGCATGAACCCCTCGGCCCGATCGATCGTCACCACCAGCGCCCCGCCCTCGTACCGCTGCGCGACGCCCGTCACGATCTCGCCCATCCGCTTGCTGAACTCGTCGAAAATGCTCGACCGCTCATCGTCGCGGAACTTCTGGATCATCACCTGCTTGAACGTCTGCGCCGCGATCCGCCCGAACGCCACCGGCGGCATCTCCAGCGGGGCCCCGTGGCGCGTGAGGTTGAACTGCCCGCTGATGGGGTCCAGCGTGCACGCGAACTCCTCGGTATCCAGGGTGTTGAAGTACTTGCGGGCCGCCGACACCATCGCCTGCTCCAGGTCCTTCACCAGCACCTGCTTGTCGATGTTCCGGTCACGGGCGATCGAGTCGAGAATCCGCATCATTTCCTGGGTGTTGATCACTGCCTTCTGCCTTTCTGATTGCTGAGATGTCGAGTTGCCGAGATGTCGAGCCGAACGTGAACTCCAAAAACACAAAGGCCACGAGCACCGCGCCCGTGGCCCACGCCCCGCCCCCAGTCGACCTGGCGGCGGAACCTCCGGCATTGCCCCCTAGCCCCTCACGAGTATTCCTCCTGAGGACGGGGCAACCGACCCACGACACGGGGGTGTCGTGTGATCAGCCGGCATGGGTGTGGGCCACAAACAGCATGATGTCGCTCCCGGACCGCCGACACGGGGACCAACCCCGGGCCAGAGACCCGAACACAGTCCCGAAAGAGTAGGGGAGTGCCGGAGTCGATTCAATACCCCGGCCAATCACCCAGTCCCCCCCAGCCCTCCTCAGTCCCCAAGCTCACCCGGGCTCGCCGGCTGGCGTCGAGCCCGAATGCTTAGGACCCGCACCAGACCAGGCTCAATCACAAAGATCACGCGGGCGCTCCCGATGAACGTCACTCGTTAACTCCGACAGCGCGACGACGTTGTTGGCTTGCACCATTGGTGGCCCTCGCCATCAAGGTACCAATGAAAAGGCCCCTCGCCGGGGAGCAGCGGGGGGCCCGAGAGAAGAGGGAAGTAGCTGAAGAAAGTGCCGTCGCGAGCCCGCTGTAGGGGAGTCAGCAGGGTCCGCCACCCAGCACGCGGAAGAAGCTCTCGATGTCTTGATCAGTCCCGAAGTCGCCGTCACCGTTGAAGTCGCTGCCGCCCTCGAAGCACGTGGGGCAGCAGCTCCCGCCCAGGCACGCGAAGAACGCCTCGATGTCCTGGTCCGTGCCGATGTCGCCGTCGCCGTTGTAATCAGCGGTCCCGCACACCGGCGCGTTGGTCTGCACCAGCCGCATCGCGATCGGGCTCTGAAGGCTCGTGAAGTTGCCGCTGGTCCCGCGCGAGCGTGACTGCAGCCCCGAGGCCCCGTGGTGGATCGAAGCCGCGAAGTTGATCGGGTCCTCCGCGACCAGCCGCACCCAGTACCGCCCCGGCTCCAGCGTCACGTTCAGCGGCGCGTACGCCCAGCTCTCAAACCACGGGCTGAACCGCAGCGTTAACGACGTGGTCGCCAGCGGCGCACTGGTCTCATCAGGACGGGACGTCACCGGGTTTTCCGGGAACACCGCCACCAGCACCTCGTTCTCCACCACGTAGTTCGACGTGTGCCCGTCTATCCCGATCTCGCCGATCCGCCACGTGGCCGTCACGTCAAAGGGCTGGAACACCTGCCACTGGCTCGGCCGGCCCAGCGCCCGCCCCTGCCCGCTCGACAGGCTTGCGCCATGGTTGAGTAGGAAGTTCCGCGTAGGGCAGGCGCTCGCCTCGCACGTGTCCACCACGCCGTTGTTGTTGCAGTCCGCCGCACCGCCCGCGATATCCGCGCCGTCGCCGACCCCGTTCCCGTTGCAGTCCTGCAGCGCCGGCGTGACGTCGCCGGTGGTCAGCGTCATCGCGATCGGCGCCAGCCCCGTCGGGCTCGTATAGATCGTCTGCACGCCCGTCCCGTCCAGGTTCAGGCTCCGCACCGTGCCCGCAAGCTCATCACTGATGAACATCTTGCCCAGCGCCGGCGCCAGCAGCAGGTCCGTCAGCCCGCTGGAGCCGCTCGTGTCGTTGTACGAGCAGTCGAACACAATCTCAAACCCGGTGTTGTCCAGCCGCGCCCGCGCCACGTGATCGGTGATCGTGTCGCCGTCGATCCAGTAGATGTACCCCGCCGCGTGGTGCAGCCCGATCGCCCGCGCCTGGCTCACCCCCGTCACCACCGTCTGCGCCGCCCCGCCGTCCACCGGCACCCGCTTGATCTGCCCCTCCACGCAGAAGTACACGAAGCCGTTCGTCGCATCCACCCGCGGCGACAGCACCACCTCGGTCGCCGGCGCCGCGTACATCGTCACGATGTTCGAGCCGTCCGCGTTCATCCGCTGCAGCTCGTTGTTCGTCGAGTAGAAGACCCGCCCCGCCGCATCGCGCGACGTTCCGCGGGCAAACCCGCCGACCCCGCTCAGGACCGTGTGCCCCGACCCATCCAGCCCCGCCTGGTGCACCTCGCTCCCGCCGCCGCTGTCCATCCACACCAGTGTGTTGTTCGCCGCGTTGTAGCTCACGCCCATCGGCAGCCAGTCCGCCGCCGGCAGCAGGAATGCCGTCTGCGGGTTGCTCCCGTCCAGCCCCATCCGCACGAACCGCGCGGCCTCGTACTGGTACTCCGCCAGGATCAGCTCCTGAGCACTCACGCCCGCCGCAAACCCCGCCATGGCCAAAAGACCCGCGACACACATTCGAGTGGACATGACCTCTCCTTTGTTTGGTGCTGACGTGTTCGGTGTTCATGCCGGCGCCCGCGGGTGATCCGCGCCCGGTCTCTCACGCCCGGGCCATGGGGCGACGCCGAAGGTACCTTTTTCCGAGAATCTGTGCAAGCATTTGTACAAATCCTTGTACAATGTTTTTCACCCGCCCCGGTTCCCTCGGGGCGGCACCCAGAGGCCGCCGATATGTTGTCCGGGATGGCTCCACGAGCGTCAACGTGCAAGAGGTCAAAGGCCGACGCGCCCGCGCCGGTCCTGGACCAAACCTTCGAAGCCCGCACGCTGCAAGTGCTTGCGCAGCTCCGCGGGGCCGTTCAGTCCCTCATCGCCGCCCTCCCCGTCGAAGCCCCCCGCGCCGTCGACCTCCGCCGTGCCCTCAACATCGACGCCGCCCTCGCTTGGCAGATCTTCTCCCTCGCTAATCACCAGGACCTGCTCCGCACCGGCCGCCTCGTCCCCAAGGCCGGCGCCATGCGACGCTTCGTGGAGTCCGCCCAGTCCGCCGGCACCTCCGCCGCGGCCATCGCCGACCTCCAAACCGCGTACCAGCAGTTCGAGGTCGCCGTGAAGGACGTCGCCGGCGACCGCCGCACCTTCGACGCCATCCTCTCGGGCCTCTGCCCCGACGACGAGAGCGCGCTGCTCCGCCTGCGCCGCGCCGCCTTCCGCGCCAACGCCTCCGTCTGGGGCGTCAGCGCCCGTGCCTCCATCCACTCTGTCATCTTCTACGAGCGCCCTACCGGCGAGCACGACTGCCTCGGCATCCGCGGGCGCGTCGGCCTCCGCAAGCTCCAGGAAGGCGCCTCCATCGGCATCTACGCCTCCAGCCGCACCTGGGGTGGCTCCACCTGCCCCCCCGATTCCGGCGCCGACGTCGCAGTGGACGGCTGCACCCTGCTCCCCGAGTACTCCACAAAGCCGCTGCCCAAGATCACACGCCTCGAGGGCCCCGACGGCCTCTCCCGCGACTACGTGCAGCTCGAAAAGCTCGGCCGCTCCGGCGAGGTCACCGTCTTCTGGCGCAACCTGACCCGCAACTTCCCCGGCGGCAGCCGCACGCCCCCGCACGGCATCACCGCGCCCTGCCTCGAGCCCTCCGAGGTCCTCCTCCTCGACCTCATCATCCCGCACGGCTGGGTCAACCCTTCTACCACCTCCGTCTGGGTCACCCCCGAGAGCAGCCGCTACGCCACCGCCCACCACGGCCTCGTGCCCCACCGCCTCCCCTTCGAAGGCTCCGCCGAATACCTCGGCACCAGCCTCCAGTCACTCCGAACCACGCACATGCCCCGCTACCACGAGATGGTCACGCAGCAGCTCGACCTGCTCAAGTGGCACATCCCCTTCGACATCTTCCGCTGTGTGGTGAACTACCCCGTCCTGCACTCGGCCGTCAACCTGTGCGTCGGAGCGATCTAAGAGAGTCGTTGCGACCGTCGACGACGACCACCATGCAGCATCAACCCAGCTGCGGCTACCAAGCTTGTCGCCGGGGTTGGCACCGGTCGCGTCCACAGCAACGCTTCGTTGCGGTTCCGAGTCGTGTTGAACCCATATCCAGTCACGAAGATCGTCTGACCATCGCTCCAGATGCCGGTAGCGATGGTCTCCGCCCATGATCCAGTCAGCACCGTTGCGAGATCCTCAGGGCTCGATGTTGCGCTGTTCCACATCGTCGCATGCCGATGTGCCCCCACATGCATCTCACCCGCTAATCGTCCTTGGTGAATCGCTCGAATGGCGCCTTCAACCGACGGCCCAGCCAGATAACTCATAGACGCCGCAGTTCCACTCCAGATCACCGGCCGTCTGAAAGACCCGGAGGTTGCACGTTCGTACCCAACCTGAATTCCACCCTCGACCGCAAGTGCTTCCGAGTAGTAGGAGGACGGGGTGAGATTGATGTACGAACCGGCCGTTCCGCTCCAGAGTGCGGCCTGGCGCAAGTTGCCATTGAAGTTGGTTGTGGAGCCGACCTGCTGACCACCAGCAACTCCCCAGGCAAAGCTCGCCTCGTTGAGCGGCCCTGGATGGAGGTCCACTGCGGATGCCGATGAACCGCTCCAGACCGTCGCGTGATAGCGGCCGGTCGAAGGGACGAGCGCGTATCCGGCCTGCTGCACACCAGAAGTAGCCATGACTTCGGAGAGGCTGGCCCAAACGGGGTGAATGTCCTGCGCCGATGCAGCTGTTCCGTGCCAGATCGTGGCGCGGTCCCAACCTCCGTAGTTTGCCGATCCGGCCTGCTGACTTCCGAATGCCGCGTTCGCCTTCGACCTTCCAGCGCCAGAGGGGTTGAGATTCACCCAGGACTGAGCCGATCCGTTCCACAGGACGGCTGCGTCACTTGGGATGCCAGTACTCAGTCCGACCTGCCCGCCGGATGACACCCCACTGGCCACAGAAGCACGGTTGGCTGGGTTGAGGTAGGCGACGGACCATTGAGCGTGCGATTGGCCGCTGAGAACCAGCGCTGTAACCGCAATGCTCGCACGAGCTTGCCAGTTCGGAAACGGCATGTCATCTCTCCCGACCGCCCCGCGGCGGCTCCTACACAGACTAGTCGGACCAATGGCTACCCGCAAGCCTACTTGCGTTAGACCCGGTGTTCGTCGGCAGGGCAGAAGCTGGGAGAACTCAGAGTTCACCTGTGAAACCCGAGACTGGGGCTCAAGGTCAACGCTCTTCGCTAGTGGTCGCCCGCAACACCTTCAGCGCCCGGTTCCCCCGGAACTGCCCGATCTGCGCCACGAACTTCCGCTCCCCCTCCACACACACCGTCACCGGCGTCGCCGCGGGCTTCTCCGTCACGATGATGTCGCCAACCGTGAGCTCCAGCAGCTCCCTTAGCGTGATCGTCGTCTCCGCCAGCAGCCCCGTTACGTTCAGCGGTGCCCGTGACAGCGTCCGCGAGATCTGCGTCTCAATCTCCTTGCTCTTCTGATTCTTCGCGGCCGCGAACCAGCTCTGGCTGCTCAAAACCTCCATCACCGGCTCGATCACGTTGTACGGAATGCACAGGTTCATCGTCCCTGCGCGGTTGCTCATCTTGAGCTCAAACCCGATCACCACCACCACCTCGTTCGGCGGCACGATCTGCACCAGCTGAGGGTTGCTCTCCGTAGCCGACACCGTGAACGTCAGCTGCTTGATCCCCGCCCACGCCTCCGCCAGCGCCACCAGCCCGCGCTTCGTCACGTTGCTGATCAGCCGCGTCTCGATCAGCGTCATTGGCCGCTGCGGGATGAACAGGTCCTGCGTCGTCCCCCCCAGCAGCCGATCGATGATCGGGTAGATGATCAGCGGCGAGATCTCCAGGCACATCTGCCCCTCGAGCCCCTCCGCCGTGACCAGGTTGAACGACGTCGGGTTCGGCAGACCGCTCGTGAACTCCGAGTACGTCATCTGCTCGCACGTCGCGACCTTCACCTCCACGATCGTCCGCAGGAATCCCGAGAGCGACGCCCCGAAGTTCCGCGCAAACCCCTCGTGCAGCGTCTGCAGCGCCCGCATCTGGTCCTTGCTCACGCGCTCCGGCCGCTTGAAGTCGTACGGCTTGACCTCCGCCGACTCCGCCGCCCCGCGCCGGCCCCGCGCGAACACCGGCGCGTCCTTCCGCTCCTCCTTCACCTCCCCGGCGTCCACCGCCGCGAGAAGCGCATCAACCTCATTCTGATCCAGCACGTCAGCCATGACGCTCCTGCCTCAACCGGGGCACCCGTCCGCCCGCAATCCTTTCTTATCGGCCCACCCCCGTCCCGCGCTACAAACCACACGCCACCCTACCCCACACCCCCCGGGCAAACCCGCCTCCATGCCGGGTCGTACCCTTCCCATATGAAACCCGCCCACCCGGCGCTCCACCCCCGCGCGCTCCGCTTCCTCCTCGCCTTCGCCGCCGCGCTCGCGGCCTTCGCCCTCCCCGCCCACGCCCTGGAAGCCGTTGAAGTCACCGCCACCCCCCAGCACACACAGGTCGCTCCCGGCGGCACCCTCGTCGTCGCCATCACCCTCGACCACGGCGACGAACTCCACAGCTGGCCCGCCAGGATCACCGAACTCCCCAAGGCCATTGATGAGTTCGCCATCCGCACCAGCATCGACCCCGCCAAAGACATGCCTGCGGGCGTCCACCTCACCGGTGTCCAGTGGCCGACCTCCAAGCCCTACAAGGCTCCCAACCCCGACGGTAACGGCACGATCGAGGCACCCGTCTACTCCGGCAAAGCCACCGCTTACGCCGTCCTCAAGCTCGACGCCTCCATCAACCCCGGTGACCTCACCATCCCGCTGAAAGTCCGCAGCCAGTCCTGCAACGACGACGTTTGCTTCCCACCCAAGACCTTCACCCTGCCGGTGAACATCACCGTCGCGGCCCAACCCTCCGCCGCCGCGTCCGATCCCACCCTCTTCGCCGGATTTGATCAGGGTAAGGTCACGCCAACCACCACCGCTCCGCCAGCACCGCTCGGCAACCCAACCCAGCCCGCCGCCGCTCCCTCCGCCAACCCGGCTCCAGCCCCAGCACCCCCGCCCGAACTCACCCAGCGCAAGTTCCTGGGCATGAACGTCGGCAGCAGCCTCCTCATCCTCTTCCTCCTATCCGTCCTCGGCGGCGCCGTCCTCAACCTCACCCCCTGCGTCCTCCCCATCATCCCCATCAAGATCATGACCCTCGTCGAGCACTCCGGCGGCTCCAACCGCCGCGTCGTGCTCGGCCTGTGGATGGCAGTGGGGGTGGTCGCCTTCTGGACCGCCGTCGGCCTGCCAGTCGTCATCGCCCGCATGGCCTCCAACGCCGCGCTCGACCCCACCCGCTTCATCTTCGGCACCTGGTGGGTCACGCTCGGCCTTGGCGTCCTCATCGCCCTCATGGGCCTGGGCATCATGGGCCTTTTCAGCCTCAACCTTCCACAGTCCGTCTATCTCATCAACCCCAAGGCCGACACCGCCCGCGGCTCCTTCTTCTTCGGCGTCATGACCGGCGTGCTCGGCCTGCCCTGCTTCGGCTTCGTCGCCGGCGGCCTCCTCGCCGGCAGCGCCGCACTCCCCGCCTCAACCATCTTTGCCATCTTTGTGGGCCTTGGCATCGGCATGGCCGTGCCCTACCTCGTCCTCTCCATCAACCCCGCGCTCGTCAAGCACCTGCCGCGCACCGGGCCCGCCAGCGACCTCGTCAAGCAGGTGATGGGCTTCCTCCTCCTCGCCGCCGCCGCCTACTTCATCGCCGTGGGCATCAAGACCTTCCTCGCCGTCAAGCCCTGGTACCACGGCTCCATGCCCTTCTGGTCCGCGGGCCTCTTCGTCGCCATCGCCGCCCTCTGGCTCCTCCTCCGCACCTGGCAGATCACCAAGGGCCCGTTCCGGCGCGTGACCCTCAGCGTGCTCGCGATCGCCGCCGGCTGGGGCGCCATCGCCTTCGCCTACACCTACGCGCAGTCCGACCGGCGCGACTATGACGCCCGCATGGCCGCCCTCAAGAACGCCGCCCCCGGCCAGCTCATCCCCGGCGCCTGGAGCCCCTTCGACCGCTCCCTCCTCGAGAAGGCCCGCACCGAGGGACACACCGTCATGGTCGACTTCACCGCCGACTGGTGCCTCACCTGCAAGTCCCTCAAGCGTGGCATCCTCGACCAGGACCCCGTCCGCACCCGCCTCCGCGACGTCGTCCTCCTCGAAGCCGACGTCACGGCCGATGAGGCCCCCGCCTGGGACTTCCACAAAGAGCTCGGCCAGACCGGCGTTCCCACCCTCGCCATCTACGGCCCCGGCCTCACCCAGCCCGTCATCCTGAACGCCTACACCCCCGAAACCGTCATCGACGCCCTTAACAGGGCGGCCACCAAACCTCTGACCCAGCGGTAGGCTTTCCCGTTGCCAACTGCCTTCTTCCCATTGCCCATTGCCCCATCCCCATTGGCCGCCCCGCCCATTGACACCTCGCCCCAGCCCGTCTACGTTTCTCTCCCCCTGAACCCGTCCGCCCACGCGGCCGATACAGGGTCTGACAACCCGCGGGTGTAGCTCAGTGGTAGAGCGTCACGTTGCCAACGTGAAAGTCGAGGGTTCAAGTCCCTTCACCCGCTTTCCGCTTTTCCCCCCCGAACGGCCCGGCTCCCCCCGCTGGGCCGTTCCCTTTTTTGGACCACGGCGCCTCTCCCCACCCCGACGCTGCGATGTGCCGCGACGCCGGGACTGAGCGAGTCCTCGAGCGAAGCCCCGGATTGGCCGCCAGCATCGAGTTCCGCAGCCGTCCACCTGCTCCCGCCTTCCCTTTCGCGCCTTCGCTCCCCCTTCGCGACCTTCGCGTTCAAAGTCCCCCTCCGCGCAACTCCGCCCCCTCCGCAACCTCCGCGGTAGTGCCTTCGCGCAAAAAAAACGGCCACCACACGGCGGCCGTCTCGAACGATCATCAACCCCTGACGCTTACTTCCCCCCGCGCTTGATCTCCTCGCGCCGCTTCGGGTCCAGGCACTCCGGATCCTCCTCCTGCGCGAAGTGCTCCATCTTCCACTTCGTGACCGCCGCGTCCAGCGCCTTCTGCGACGCGGGGTTGCTCTCATCCAGCGTCACCCGCGCCGTCTTGCTCGCAAAGTCGACCTTCGCCGTCTTCACGCCCGGCACCTCGACGAGCTCCTCCTCGATGTGCTTGGCGCAGTTCTCGCACGCCATCCCATCCACCTTGAACACCGCCGTGCGGACATCCGACGACCGGTGCGCGGAGTTACACCCGCCCGCCACCAGAGCCATACCCGCCACCGCAACGCCGATGATGTGATGCTTCATGCCCCGATCCTACGACGCCGGGACTGAGGCGTCCTCGCCGAAGTCGCGGGTTCGTGCGCACAAATCCCGTTCGCCCATTGTCTCAATGCCTCCAAGCCTTCCCCCTTCGCGCTCTAAGCGTTCAAACTCCCCCTCCCTCCGCGAACCCCGCCCTTCCGCGCACCTCCGCGTACCCGCCTTCCTCTTCGCACCTTCGCTCCCCTTCGCGCCCTTCGCGTTCCAACCTGCTTCCCCCTCCGCGTTCCAACTCCCTTCCCCCCTCCGCGAAACTCCGCCCTTCCGCGCAACTCCGCGTACCCGCCTTCCACTTCGCGCCTCCGCCCCCTTCGCGTTCAAAAACAAAGGCCGCCCGCGCACAGCACGGGCGGCCCCTCCTCCCTCAATCACTAAAAAACCTCAGCAGCCCCCGCCCCCCAGCACGCGGAAGAACGCCTCGATGTCCTGGTCTGTGCCGATGTCCCCGTCGTAGTTGAAGTCCGAGTGGCACCCCTCGCAGCACGTCCCGCCCAGGCACGCGAAGAACGCCTCGATGTCCTGGTCCGTGCCATAGTCGCCGTCGGCGTTGTAGTCGCTCGACCCGCACCGCTGCACCACCGTCAGCGTCACCCCATGCGCGTCATAGCTCGCGGCCACCGTGCTCGAGTACGGCGCATCCGGCTCCTCGATCTGTCCGAACTCGCCCGTCAGAGTGCCGTTCACATCCAGCACCCGGTACGTGGTCCCCAGCGGCGCGGCCGAACTCCACTTCACCCGCAGCTTGCCCGCGATCGACGCGTTCCCCGTCACCCGCACGTGGTCGTACTGCGTGGTCTGCACCGGCCCCGCCAGGTCCACCTCAAACGTGCCGCCCGAGGTCTGCGTGTAGTTGGAGTGGATCGTAATCTCGCCCGCGCCGCCCGGGCCCGACCCGACGCCCGCGCCCAGCACGCCCGCGTTGTTAGTCACCACCGCTTGCACGCTGCCGGCTCCCTCAAGCCGCCCGCCCGCCAGCGTCACCGATCCGCCGCCGATCCCGCCGCCCGACAACTGCGTTACGCCCGCGGTCTGGAGGAGCCCGCCGTGGAAGTACGTCCAGCCGCCCAGCAGCTCAAACCCGCCCGAGTTCTCGATCGGGAAGAAGAACTGCGCGTTCCCCCCCGTGGTCTTCCGGGCCGTGGCCGTGTTGTTGAACACCTTCGCCCCGCTGCCCGCCGCCCAGTAGGTGTTCTGGAACTCGACCGTCCCGCTGTTGGTGAACGTGAAGTTCTCGAACATCCGGCCGTACCCGCTCTGCTCCACCAGCGTGCCGGTGTTGTGCAGCGTGCCGGTCAGGGTGAGGTTGGCCCCGTTCCACACCATCTGCCCCGCGTTCGTCAGGGTGTGCGGGCCCGTGTTGATCGCGCCGGCCTGCACCTGCACCGGGTTGCCGCCGAAGGTGAGCGTGGTGTCGTCCGCGAGTGAGAGCCCGCCCGTCACCCACACCGACCCGCTGTTCACGCCCGTGTACTGCCCGCGCAGGGTGGCGTTCTCGAACAGCAGCCCCGCGGACCCCACCGTCCAGCTGCCCGCGGGGGATGATGTCACCAGCCCGCGGAAGTACGTGTTCCCCTGCTGCAGATCAACGCTGGCGTTGTTCACGAATGGCAAGAAGATCTGGGCGTTCGCGCCCGTGAGCTTGCGCAGCACACCGTTGTTCACCACCTGCGAGCCGCTGCCCACCCAGTAGGTGTTGTGCCACTCCAGCACGCCGCTGTTCGTCAACGTCGCGTTGACGAATGTGCGCCCGTACCCGCTCGTGTCCGACAGCGTGCCGGTGTTCACAATCGTGCCGCGGAGGTCCGTGTTCGCCCCATTGAGCACCATTCGCCCCTGGTTCGTCAGCGTGTACGGCCCGGTGTTCAGGTCGTTGCCGTGCCACTCAAACGCGTTGGGCGCCGAGTTGATCGTGGTGTCAGCAGAGAGCGCCAGCGGCCCGCTGCCCCGGAACGTGCCGTTGTTCGACACCCCGAACCGCCCGCTCAGGGTCATGTTCCCCAGCTCAAGCCCCGCCGCGCCGATCGTCCAGCTCGACGCGGGCGTTGAGTTCAGCGTCGTGTTCCGCCAGTACGCCCACCCCTCCTGCACGCTCACACCCCCGTTGTTGACGGTGGGCAGGAACATCTGCGCGTTGGAGCCGGTGGTCTTCAGGATTGTCCCGTTGTTGGTGAGCAGCGCCCCGCCCTCGGGCGCCCAGTACGTGTTCCGGAACTCCAGCGTGCCGTGATTGGTGAACGTCGCGTTCTGGAACGCCCGCCCGTACCCGCTCGTGTCCATCCACGTTCCGCTGTTCACGAACGTCCCGTTCAACGTCAGGTTGGCCCCGTTCAGGACCAGCAGCCCCTGGTTCGTGAACGTCGACGGCCCGGTGTTGATGCTGCCCATGTGCCACTCGAGCGGATTGCCCGTGATGTTGAACGCGGTGTTGCCGCTCACCGCGATCGCGCCGTGCATCCGCACCGCGCCCGCGTTCGTGCCGTTGAACTGGCCAGACACGGCCATGTTCTCGAACTGCAGCAGCGTGCCCGCGCCCACGCTGTACGCCGCCGCTGGTGTCGATGTCACCGTGTTGTTCCGCAGAAACAGCCCCCCGCCCTCGACCTGCACCGCTCCCTGCTGGTTCAGGTTCATGAACAGCTGCGCGTTGGACCCCGTCGTCTTCTTCAGCAGCCCCGTGTTCGTCACCAGCGCCCCGCCCGCGCCCGGCGCCCAGTAGCTGTTCTGGAACTCCAGCGTCCCGCTGTTGTTGAGGGTGAACGCCTCCAGCGAGCGCCCGTACCCGCTGATGTCCACGATGGTTCCCTGGTTGTTGTAGGTCCCCGACCACGTCAGGTTCGCCCCCACCATCCGCATCGTGCCCGTGTTCGTGACCGGCTGCACCACGCGGAAGTCGCCGCTGTGGATGTCCATCACGGCCGCGCTCGTCATGTCCAGCGCGCCGACGTTCACATTCCCGTTCACCACCACCGACGCTCCGCCGAGATGCACCACATCCGCCGTGCCCGGGGTTGGCAGCCCGGAGCTGCAACCCGTGTAGCCCCAGTTGTTGTAGTGCACCCACCCGCCCCCGCTGCACTGCGGGCCCGGCGCACAATCCTGGTACCAGTTGTTGTTGCAGTAGGGCGCAAACGTGAAGTCCGCCCGCGTCACCCCCGCCACTGCCCCGCCCGCCGCCAATGCCACAACCGCCGCCCGCTGAGCGCGCACCTTCATTGCCGATCTCCTTGTGCCGTGTCGAGCGGGGCCGACGAAACCTCGCGGCCCCCGCGGAAGGCCGTAGAGCGACCGCGCACCTCTCCTGACAGCAGGCGACGAAAAATAAAATCCCCCGTCCGAGGCCCGCCAATCCGCCCCGCACTCCCCCGTTACCGGGCCTCAACCCGCAAAAAACACCTGCCGTTCGGGGCTTTCTCGGATAATCTACCCCCGCAATGCTCTCGCACTCCGCCACACAATCCATCCTCCTCGCGAGGCTGGCCGACTCCCAGGACCCGACTGCCTGGGCCGAGTTCGTGGAGCGCTATGCCGACCTCATCCGCCGCTTCTGTCACCTCCGCGGCCTCAGCGACGCCGACACCGAGGACACTCTTCAGGACGTGCTCCTCTCCCTCACCAAGTCGATGCCCGGCTTCCGCTACGACCCCTCCAAGGGCAAGTTCCGCTCCTACCTCAAGACCGTCGTCGTCCACGCGATCTCCAAAAAGCTCCTTCAGAACCCGCGGCATGCACGCCTATCTGCTGTCGGCTCCACCGGCACGCCCGCCGACGAGGCCGACGAGGCACTCTGGGAATCCGAGTGGCGCCAGTACCACCTCCGCCGCGCCCTCAAGACCATCGAGGCCGAGTTCTCGCACAGCGACCGCCAGGCATTCGAGCGCAACGCCCTCCGCGGCGAGCCGGCGCAAAACGTGGCCGATGCCCTCAACATCTCGGTCGACAGCGTCTACCAGGCCAAGAGCCGCATCTCCCGCCGCCTCTCCGCCCTCATCCGCCAGCAGGTCGAAGAAGAGGGCTGAGCGAAAACCTTTCAGCAACACGCCCCGATCAGCCCACTTGTAGTGCATGGACCGCGCTGCCCACAACCCCGTCGACGCGACCTCGAGCGTGGACCGCTCGAGTCTCGGGTCCAACTCGCAGTGGTTCCTCGACGAGAACGAGCTGCTGACCGAGCTCCGGCGCGCCCGCATCACCGTCGACGCCACGCCCACGCTCCCCAACTACACCGGCATGGCCGAGGTGCAGCGCGGCGGCCAGGGCATCGTCTACTCCGCCACCCACACGCCCACCCGCCGGCCGGTCGCCGTCAAGGTCCTGCACCCGACCGCGCTGACCTCCCACAACGCCCGCCGCCGTTTCGAGCGCGAGGTCGAGCTCGCCGCGGCCCTCCGCCACCCAGGCGTCGTCCGCGTCTACGACAGCGGGGCCACGCCCGACGGGCGCCTCTACCTCACCATGGAATGGGTCGAGGGCGAGACGCTCGACGCCGTCGCCGTCAGGAACAACCGCGACCAGCGCCTCATCGCCGACCTCATCGCCCGCGTCGCCGAGGCCCTCAACCACGCCCACCTCCACGCCGTCATCCACCGCGACCTCAAGCCTTCCAACATCCGCCTCTCCAGGGACGGCACGCCCACCATCCTCGACTTCGGCCTTGCGACCGCCTCGACCCGCGACCTTACCGAGATCACCGCCACCGGCGCGTTCCTCGGCTCCCTCCCCTGGTCCAGCCCCGAGCAGGCCCTGGGCCGCCACGCCCAGATCGACACCCGCACCGATATTTACTCTCTGGGTGTCGTGCTCCACCAGCTCCTGACCGGCGAGTTCCCCTACGACGTCAAGAGCGACATCCGCACCGCCCTCAACAACATCGCCGGCGCTCCACCCACGCCGCTGCGCAAGGTCCGCGCCGACATCCACGAGGACCTAGAGGTCATCACCGCCAAGTGCCTCGCCAAAGAGCCCGCCGAGCGGTACCAGACCGCCGCGGAGCTCGCCCTGGACCTCCGCCGCTACCTCGCGGGCGAGCCCATCGCCGCCAAGCGCGAGTCGATGTGGAACACGATGCGCCGGCAGGCTGTGCGCTACCGTGTGCTCGCCTGGGCGGGCGCCGTCGTGCTCATCGTCTCCAGCCTCTCGCTCGTCGCGGTGATGCGGTACGCCGACACCGCCGCGCTCGAGCGCGACCGCGCCCAGCAGGCCTCCATCCATGCCGAGAACAACCTCAGGTTCCTCACCCAGATGCTCCACGCCGCCGACCCCGAGGCCCACGAGAG
The DNA here is from genome assembly GCA_035627955.1 of Phycisphaerales bacterium. Lineage (NCBI taxonomy): Bacteria > Pseudomonadati > Planctomycetota > Phycisphaerae > Phycisphaerales > Phycisphaerales bacterium. The sequence goes on along the minus strand of DASPKU010000011.1, from coordinate 115,950 downwards.
CGGGCGCGACGTCCGCGTCGTCACCATCCTCGACCGCGCAGCGGCGACGGTCGACCAGGACCTGAAGCACGACCAGGCCGCGCTCGCGGACATGCACGCCACCATCGCCCGCGCGTACGCCGCGCTGGGCCTCTTCCCCCAGAGCGAGCATCATTCCCGCGCCGCGCTCCACATCGCCCAGAACCATGAGGAGATGGGGCCCGACCACCCCAAGACGCTCGAGTACGAGGCCAACGTCTACGACGCGATGCTCCAGCAGTCCAAGCTGCAGGAGGCCGAGCCGCTGCTGCGCTTTCTGATCGCCCGCATGGACACCGTGCTGGGCCCCGCCCACAAGAGCACCATCCTCGCCCGCAACGACCTGGGGGTCTGTTGCCGACTGCTCAACAAGCTCGACGAGGCCGAGTCCACGTACCGCGCGGCCCTTGCCAGTGCGGGCGCCGACACGGACCCCGAGACCATCCTTGCCCTCCGCAACAACCTCGCCTCGCTGCTGCACTCGCAGGCGCGGTACGCGCAGGCGCAGGAACTGTACGAGCAGGTCCTCGCCGACCGCACCCGCGTGAGCGGCAAGGACCACCGCGAGACCATCGTCGTCCTCAGCAACCTGGCCACGCTCCACATGGACCAAGGCCACTTCGCCGACGCCGAGAAGCCGCTCCGCGAGGCCTACGAGTCCTCGGTTAAAGTCCGCGGCCCTGACCACCCGACCACGCTCACCCTGCAGCACAACTTGGCCTTCGCCGTCGAGAACCTCGGCCGCACCGACGACGCGCTCATCCTCTGGCGCGAGATCGTCGAGCGGCGAGGGAGGGCGCTCGGCGCCGACCACGCGCACACGCTCGTCTCGATGTCCAACCTCGGGTCGCTGCTCTCCCGCTCGGGCCAGGGCGAGGAGGGCGAGCGCTACATGAAGCAGGTGCTCGAGCGTCGCACGGCCACCCTCGGCGAGCGGCACATGGACACCATCATCACGATGGGCAACCTCGCGAACGTCTACATGAACTCCGGCCGGCCTGCACTCGCCGAGCCGTGGCTGCGAAAAGCCGTCGAGCTCGCGCAGCCGGAGCAGAACATCGTCCCCGAGAAGCATTGGCTGCGGTTCGCGTACATGGGCAATCTCGGCCGGTGCCTGTGGATGCAGGGGCGGAAGGACGAGGGCGCGCCGCTGCTGAACACGGCGATCGCGGAACTGACTGCACGTGTTGGCGCGGATCACCCACAGACGAAGAACGCGAAGAACAATCTGGCGAAGCTGCAGGCGCCGTAATCACGAGAACAGGACGGTGCGTGCGCCGCGGGCTTCGTGCTCGAGGAGCCAGCGCTTGCGGTCGAGGCCGCCGCCGTAGCCGTGCAGGCCGCCGTCGCTGTTGATGATGCGGTGGCAGGGGATGACGATCGCGATGCGGTTGCGGCCGTTCGCCAGGCCCACGGCCCGCGCGCCGCCGGGCTTGCCGAGCTCGTCCGCGACCTCTCCGTAGGAGCGGGTCACTCCGTAGGGCACGCGCCGCAGCACGCCCCAGACGCTCTGCTCCCACGCGGTGCCGGGGGTCATCAGCGGTACGTCGAAGTGCTTGAGGGAGCCGTCAAAGTACGCGGCCAGCTCCAGCAGCAGCTGCTCCAGCGGGCCGGGGAGCTTGCTTCCCGCGGGCGCGATCTCGCGCCGGGTCAGTTTTGGGAGGTCGCGCAGCTCGGTCTTGAGCGCGCGACGGTCCTTGAACTCCAGCAGGCAGACCCCCTCGTCGGTGGCGGCGGCGACCATGCCGCCCAGCGGGGAGTCGAACTCGGTGACGACGATGGGCGACGCTGGCGCGTCGGGGCCGTCCTGGATGGTCGCCTGCTTCACCGTGGTTCCTCCCTGACTCTTTCCATGACGGGGGCGGGGCGCATCGTCGCATAACCGGATCGCGTAATCAACTGTTTCGAAATTGTTAAGACCTGCTCACGCGGGGGCGCTCCACCTACACTGCCCGTCCGCACACTTTGGAGTTCTGCATGACCGCTACCGCCGCCGCGCCCTCTGCCGCTTCCAAGGACAGCACCAGCCCCTACGGCGAGCTGTGCAAGGCCCTGTACGACGTTGCCACGCTTTCTGCGGTCAGCCAGCTGCTGAGCTGGGACCAGGAGACGTACATGCCCGCGGCCGCGGCGGGGAACCGGGCGGAGCAGCAGGCGATGCTGGCGGCGCTGGTGCACGAGCGGAAGACCAGCCCGCGGATGGGCGAGCTGCTGGCCGCGTGCGAGTCGGACTCGGCACTCAATAAGTCGGGCAGCGAGTCGGCGGCGAACCTGCGAGAGATCCGTCGCGACTACGACCTTGCGACCAAGCTGCCGGCGGAGCTTGTCGCCGAACTCGCCCGCACCGGCAGCCAGGCGCAGGAGGCGTGGAAGCACGCCCGCGAAAAGTCGGACTTCGCGGCCTTCGCGCCGTGGCTTGAGAAGATGATGGCGCTGACGCGCCGCAAGGCGGAGGCGTACGGTGCGCCGAAAGGCGGCGAGCTGTACGACGCGCTGCTGAACGAGTACGAGCCGGGGATGACGGCGGCGGAGGTCGAGAAGATATTCACGCCGCTGCGGGCGAGCTTGACGGAGCTGATCCAGCAGGTGCAGGCGTCGGGCACGAAGGTCAACACGAAGGTGCTGAGCATCGCGTGTGACCCTGCCGACCAGCACAAGTTCGGGCAGAAGGTGCTCGAGCACATGGGCTTTGACCTGTCCGCCGGGCGGCTGGACGTGACGACGCACCCCTTCTGCTCGGGCTTTGCGCCCGGCGACACGCGGCTCACGACGCGGTACCGCGACGAGAAGTTCACCGACGCCCTGTACGGCACCATGCACGAGGCCGGGCACGGGCTGTATGAGCAGGGGCTGCCCAAGCTCGCCAAGAACAAGCACGGCCCGCTCTTCGGCCAGCCCCTGGCGGAGGCGATCTCGCTCGGCATCCACGAGAGCCAGTCCCGGATGTGGGAGAACTTCGTGGGCCGCAGCAAGGCCTTCTGGAAGTGGGCGCACCCGCAGATCGTCAAGCACCTCTCCAGGAAGTTCGACAAGTACACACCCAAGGACCTGTACCTGGCGACCAACACCACGCAGCCCAGCCTGATCCGCGTGGAGGCCGACGAGGGCACGTACAACATGCACGTGATGATCCGCTTCGAGATCGAGCGGGCGCTGATCGCCGGCGACATGGCGGTCAAGGACGTGCCGGGCGAGTGGAACCGGCGGTACAAGGAGTACCTGGGCGTTGACGTGCCGGATGATCGGCGCGGGTGTTTGCAGGATGTGCACTGGAGCTTCGGGCTCATCGGGTATTTCCCGACGTACACGCTGGGGAACCTGTACGCCGCGCAGCTGTGGGACACGATCAACGAGCAGATCCCCGACCTGCAGAAGCAGATCAGCAAGGGCAAGTTCCTCGAGCTGAAGGAATGGCTGAACACCAACATCCACCGGCATGGCCGCCGCTACCTGGCGGGCGAGCTGTGCAAGAAGGTGACGGGGAAGGAGCTCTCGGCGGAGCCGCTGCTGCGGCACCTGCGCGAGAAGGCGGAGGCGGTGTACGGGATCTGAGCACCATGGTGCAGGCACGGCACATCGACTCGGGTTGCTCGGTGTACGCCTATGCGGACGAGTTCCTGGTGCACTGCCCAAGGTGCAGGGGGCGCGCGCGGGTGGTTCCATCGCCAAGAGGATCGGAAGGGGGGCGAGCGGCGGTCGCTGTGGTCGGGGCCCTTCACCCTGACGTGTCAGTGCGGTCATCTGGAGCAGCGCAAGCCGAACTTCTTGTGGGGACGCGAGGCGGTCGACATCGTGTTCCGGCTGCCGTTGTGGCTGGTCACGCCGTGCCGCGGGCGGACGCTGTGGGTGTACAACGGGCGGCAGCTGGGTGATCTTGAGAGTTACATCGCGGCGACGCACCGGCCGCGGGTTGTGGTCAATGGGCAGCGGGTGAACAGGAGCTACCTCGCGCGGCTGCCGGGGTGGATGCTGGCGGCCTCGGCGCGGGACGACGTGCTCGCGGCGGTCGCAAGGCTGCGGGCGAAGCTGGTTGCGTGATGTTGGGTTTGTGATGATGCCGGCGGGTGGCTTCGCCGTGGCGTTGTCCGTTGCGCGAGTCGTGGCGGCGCTTGGTTGATGGGTCGGTGCGCGGGGCGCTGGCGAGCGTGGAGGCGGAGGTGAGCCGTCGGGCGGTCTGCGTCTTGGGTCGTGCGTGGGGTCGTCGGGGTTGGACCCTCGCTGGCGCGTCGGGCTTGACATGCGCAGGATGGTGGTGGCTGCGCGGCGGGCGGTCTCTTCGTGGTTGGAGTAGGTGGCGATGCCGAGCAATCGCGAGAGGGCCGCGTGGTTGGACTCGGCGTGCAGCGTCTGCGTGCGATGGTTGGCGATGCTGGTGATCTGGTCCAGGTGGTGCTTGATGTGCGGCTGCGCGGCCCAGGCGGCAAGCTCGAGGACGGAGATGCCGAGGTTGTGGGCGAGGTGCGGGAGGCGGGAGTCGTGGTCGAACCAAGCTTCGAAGATCTCGCGGCCGCGGGGGGTGAGGGGGGCGTTGATGTCGGATGTCGGATGTGCGGTGTCGGAGGGGGGGAGGGGCGGATGGGAGGCGTGCGAGTCATGGGAGGCATGCGGGTTGGTGGGTGGGGTGTGCATCGCGCGGGTCCTCTACCTCAAGGGTGGAGGGCGATGTTTGTGCGCGCTTTTTGAGGGGTGGTGGTGGGCGTGCGTGCGTTTGGGCCTGTGATTCTCGGGGCAAGAAAATCTGTCGATTCTGGGAGATCGGGTTGGTGCGCGTGCGGAGTTGTGCGCACAAACGTCGCCGATGGTGGCGAAGGTGGTGTGGGTGGGGTGGTTGCGCGGGAGGGCGATTGCGCGCGTCTGGTGACAACGGTTGCGCTGGTCGTTGGAACGGGGAAGTGGGGGTGACGGTGGTAAGTGGGGGTGGTGTAGGGGGCTGCGCGCGGCAAGTCGATCTCGCTTGGCGCTCGGTGTCGCACGCATCGATTGACCGCTCAGGGCAGCGGTCAATCGATGGCACCCCGGCGAGCGCCGTACGCTGAATACCCGCGCGGGCTGGTGGGGCCGGCGCGGGGCTGCTGCTACTTGTTCTTGCGCTGGCTGTCGCTCCCGCCCTGCGCCTGCCGCCCTTGGCCGCCGGTGTCGCCGCCTTTCTCTTGCTGCTGGTTCTGCTGCACCTGCTGGCTGTGGTGGTCGAGGTTGGCCTGCACCTGCGGGCCCGGGACCTGGTTGGCGCCAAAGCGTCCGTCGGTGGGCATGCCGCCCTCGGGCCCGCCGCGTCCCTGGTACTTGCCGGGTTCGTTTGCCATGAGTCTGCTCCTTGTTTGGCCCGCCGCACGCGGCACGCACCGCGCGGGACGCGGGCGGTCAAGCGCGCAAGGCTAGCCGTGGGCGCCGGGGACCGACGTCGTGCTGGTTCAAGCGGTTTCAGGTCAGGTGGTGATGGGAGTTTGGTCGAGATCCAGGTGTCTGGGGGCGCGAGTCCATAGCGACGAAGACGTTGCCATGGCACGCGAGGACGTGCTCACCCAGGCGGTGAGCATGCCACACGTGATCGGAGTGTGGGCCGCGGCGAAGACGCATAGCGACGAAGACGTCGCCATGGCACGCGAGGACGTCGTCAGTGCACTTGGAAAGGTCAGCGGCGGCGGCGGGCGAGGGTGGTGAGGGCGATGGAGAGGATGGGGAGTGCGGCGGGGGCGGGACTGGGGTGGCGTTGATGCGGAAGGCGGCGCGTTCGGAGTCGGTGCCGGGGATGCCGGTGGCGGGGTTCCAGGGGCCGTTGTTGACCTGCCAGGCGCGGAGGCCGAAGTCGTCGACAACGTTGTAGGCCCAGGAGAGGTGGGCGTCGGTTTCTTCGGTGCGAAGGGAGAGCCAGTAGGTCTGGCCGTTCTGCAGGATGACGTCGCCGCCGAAGGGGGCGAGCATGGGCGGGGGCATGGTGCCGGGGGTGATGGTGCCGCCCGCGCTGGTCTGGTCGAGGACGGCGCCGGGGACGCCGCTCGCGTCGGCGTGGAGAGTGAAGAAGACGCGGTCGGGGCCGTAGAAGTGGTTGACGGCGACCTCGGCGGAGTCGAAGTAGTAGTTGCCGCCGGTGACGGTAAAGGGCACGGCGTCCTCGAAGGCGTCGCCGCCGAGGGGGCCGCCGTAGGAGAGGGTCCAGCCGTAGACGGTGTCGTAGCTGTCGCCGGGGCCGAAGTTGCTGAAGAGGACGTCGGCGCTGGTGTGGGTGGCGGTGAGGGCGGTGATGGCGGTGATTGCGGCGATGGTGGTGATGGTCAGTGCGGGACGCATGGGCTCACTCCCTTGGGCGCGGCGGTGGCCCAGCCGTTTCCACGGCGCGCTCCGATAAGGGGGAAGCTACACCGGGTTGGGCGGCGTGCCACCAAAGTGGCGGGCTGCCAACGACAGCGGGGGCCCGCTCGCGCAGGCCCCCGCCGGAAAAGGACGCCAAGGGAGTTGGCTCAGGCCGCGGCCTTGCCCTTCAGCTGGGTCTCCTGGCTGAACTGGTCGGCGATGAACATCCCCCCGCCGCCCTCAACCCCGAACTGCACCGTGAACAGGGCCGACTGCGGGCCGGACTGCTGCCCGCGCTTGCCGGTCACGATGTACGCCACCGACCGCGTGCCCGCGGGGATGGTGGCATCCACGAACTGCTTCTCGCCCACCACGTCCAGCAGCACGAAGGCCCCGGTGTTGAGGCGGCGCTTGACCTGGTAGACCACGTTGCTGATCCCGCGGGGGTTGCTGCACTTCCACTTGATGGTGAGGGCCCCGTCGCTGTCGATCTGCGCCGTCAGGTCCCGCGGCTGCGCGGGGGGCGGGGCGGTGCCGGGCTCCTTGGGGGCGGGGATCTGCCCCAGGGCGTACGTCGCGCCGGGGTTGCTGCTGTTGCGGGCGGTGGTCTCGATGTCGCGCACGCACGCGGCCGCCTCCACGCGGAGCAGGCGGGTGTTGGTGTTGTACTCGGTGGTGGCCGCCAGGGCCGCGGCCTTGGCCTTGATCTGCGCCGCCTCCGAGGCCTGCGCCTTGGCGAGCGCCGCCTTCAGGGCCGCGATGCGGGCGGGCGGGATGTTGAGGGCGACAAGGTTGTCCTCCCACCCCTCCTCCCGCGCGGCGACAAAGTTGATGAGATCGGACGCTTTGGACGGCAGTACTGGACCCGAAAAGTTCCACCCGGAAACCCCGGCAACGTCGCCGCAGGCCCTCCAGGTCATGCACCCCTCATCGGCGGCACTGGTTTTCAACTGAACTGACTTGCCTGGATTTGGCCCGTTTATTCCGCCTGCGCCGTCGGCGCGGGCCGCTTCGTCCTGATAACCGCCTCAAAGACCACGCCTGTTCGGGTTCTGAAATGGCCGCGAGGTTGCAACAGGCGCGGCCCGTTGCCCAAAGTGCGCGAGCATTTGGAGCTTTTGCGCGAGCATTTCCCGCGTTTGCGCGATCATTTGGAGTCTTTGCGCGAGCATTTGCCGCGTTTGCGCGATCATTTGGAGCTTTTGCGCGAGCATTTCCCGCGTTTGCGCGAGCATGCGCGGCGTTTGCTCGAGCATTCGTGCCATTGGCGGCTTTGCCCGCCAGTGCCGCGGCGACGCAGAGCGCGCGGGGACCCTCAGGGCCCGCGCAATGTCGGCACTGAATCAGCGAGCGACCATCCTGTAGACCAGGATGAGCAGGAAGACGACCACCACTCCCAGCATCACGAGCCACGCCTGGCGGGTCCTGCGCCGCTCCAGCCGCCGCCCGCGTGGGTTGAGGTTTTTGAACGCCCAGTTACGCAGCATCCACTTGAGCACGTTTGATCGTAGTGCAGCGGTGCGCAGGGCCCGGTGCGACTGGTTGCTCGCCGACAAGTGCCGCGGTTGCCCCGTGCTGAGGAGGAGCCCGGTGCCACTGGCGGCTCGCCCGCCAGTGCCGCGGTTGCGCCTGTGCGCGCGGGTGTCGCCGCCGCGCCCCGCGTCACCGCCGCACTGGCGGGCAAAGCCGCCAGTGGCACGCCGGGTCGTGACGAACCTCACCGCACGTCACGCCAGCGGATCAGGCCGGTACAGCTTCGTATCCAGCGCCCACTGCTTCTCCGTGAAGTTGCCGCCGAGGTCGAACGCGTTGGCGCGGTCGGGCCGCGCTGCGGCCAGCGACATCGTCGTCTTCGCGTCCAGGTTGTCGAGCTGCGAGACCAGGATGGCCTCGGGGGTGGAGGGGACCTTGGCGGCGCCGAACTCGGGCTGGCCGTGGTGGGAGATGATGATGTGCTGCAACACCGTCAACAACCCATGCGGCAGGCGCAACCCATAATCGCGCATGACGAGCTGGGCCTTGTCGTGGAGCATGATGGCGCCGTCCACGATGTGGCCGATAAGCTCGCCGCGGTCGGAGTAGCAGAAGGCGCGGTCGTAGCAGAGCTCGCGGGTCTTGCCCAGGTCGTGGAGGAAGAGGCCCAGGATCACGATGTCGCGGTTGATCTTGGGGTAGAGGGGGCAGATGCGGTCGGCGAGCTTGACGAGGGTCAGGGTGTGCTCGAGCAGGCCGCCGAGGTAGGCGTGGTGCATGGACTTGGCGGCGGGGGCCTGCTTGAGGGCGTCCATTAAGAACTTGTCGTCGGTATAGGCCTTGGCGAGGGCCTTCGCGGCGGGGTGCGTCAGCGTGTCGAGCACGGCGAGGAGCTCGCCGAACATCTCGTCGCAGTCGCGGGCGGAGCAGGGGAGCAGGTCGCGCATCTGCTCGGGGGTGGGCTCGATGGGGCGGATGCGCTGGATGATGAACTGGACCTCGCCCTGGTAGGCCTGGGTCTGGCCCTCGACGTAGACGAAGCCGTCGGTAGGGAGGCTGGTGTAGGTGGGCTCGTCGATGGTCCACATGCGGGCGGGGACCTGGCCGGTCTTGTCGCCCAGCAGGCACTTGAGAAAGTACTTCTTCTGGTCCTTGGTGGTGCCCAGCTGCTTGTTGATGATGGCGAACTCGCCGGCGATGTCCTGCGGGGGCTCGGAGAAGTCCTTGATGTAGGTGCGGGCGGGCTTGGTGGGGGCGGGGCGGGGGGTGGGGGTGGTCGTGTTGGCGATGGTGGACATTCAGGGTCTCGCTTCAGAGCCTTAACGCGGAGGATCGCGGAGTAGGGCGGAGGTGCGCGGAGGGGGGACCTTGGAAGTGAAAAACCCCGCGGGTGGGCGGGGTTGGGATTCTAGGGGATGGCGGGCGTGGGAGTGGTGGGGGAAAGACCGGGATCGTGGTGGTGGACTTCGCGCTTCGTGCACCCTTTCAGGGTGCGGGTGGGAGCGCGGCCGAGGTGTCCGTGGGCGGCGCTCGGCGAAGCGCCTCGCTCTGCCCGCGGCTACTGGCCTGCTGCCTTGCAGGCAGCGATTGCGGTTGAGTGACCTGTCGCTGGCCAACCATCGAGATGAGGACATCTCGATGGCACGGGTCAGTGGCCCGGTGCGGGTGCGGCGGGCATGCCCGGTGGGGGGGTGAAGGTGGAGTCGGGGGCCTTGTTCTTCACCGCGGGGAGGGACTTGAGGTAGGTGTAGATCGCCTTGACGTCCTCGTCCTTGAGCTCCTTGTAGTAGCCCACGGGCATGGGGGGCAGGATGGGGCGGCCGCCCTTCCAGTGCTGGCCGGTCTTGAAGCTCTTGGCGAAGGTGTCGAGGGTCATGACGCCGAGGAGGCCGGTCTCCATGTCGGGCGTGAGGTTGGGGGCGACGGCGGTGCCCAGGGGCGTGGCGAAGGCGGTGAGGGTGGGGGCGATGGTGCCGATGTTGCCCTGCTGGATCATCGACGGGTTCCAGGTGGGGAGCGGCGCCTGCTCGGGGTGGCCGGAGAGGAGGCGGTCCTTGATGGGCTGGCCCTTGTCGTCGTGGGGGGTGTGGCAGTCGTTGCAGGCCATGATGGTGACGAGGTACTGGCCGTGGGCGCGGAGGTCGGCGTCGGAGAGCGGGGCGGGAGCGGCGGTCTTGGTGACCTTGCCGGCGGGGGCTTCTTTGCCACCGTCCTTGTTGGTCCGCGGGCTGGTGGCCATGTAGAGGATGCCGCCACCGGCGGCGAGGGCGAGGATGAGGATGATGGCGGCGCGCATGAGCTGACTCCGTGTGCTGGTGCTTGGTCCCGGGTGGTGTGAGAGCCGGGTGGAGTTCTTAGGTGATCACCCCGGGACTTTCAACTCTCGTTGAGAGGATGTTGAGGTCCACACGGCACGGTGAGCTGGACCCTTCTCTCGCTTACGAAAGGAGTTGTATGAACAAGCTGAACCGCTTTGTGAGTGTGACCGCATTGATCGCGGCGGTGGGCGCGGCCGTGTCGATCGCGCAGCCGACGACGCAGCCGACGCAGCCTTCGCAGCCGACGCAACCCACTCAGCCGACGAACCCCACGACGCCGCCGACGACGACGCCGACGCGTCCGGATCAGCCGACGACGCCGCGTCAGCCGGACACGACTCGTCCGACGCAGCCGACGACACCGCCGACGACGACGCCGCGGACTCCGGACACCACGCGTCCGACCCAGCCGACCTCACCGACGACGACGCCGACGACTCCGACCACGCCGCGTCAGCCGGGGACCACGGATCCCAACCGCGACACGCGCGACCCTAACCGTGACCTGCGCGATCCCAACCGCGACACGCGGCAGCCGGGGACGACGGACCCGACGCGGCGTGACACCACGCGCGATACGACCATCACGCGTGACGCCAACCGCACAACGCAGACCACGACCGTGACCCGCGAGCAGGTGGACCAGTTCGTGACCACGTGGCCGGTGGAGACGCGCCGCTTCGTGACCACGCACTTTGAGACCTTCGGCGCCCCGGTGGCGGCAACGAATGAGTTCGTGGTGTGGCACGACGTGGGGCCGTGGGAGAAGGTGATGGTGATGAACGAGGCCTACGACAACACGGTGATCGTGGGCGGGCCCAAGGAGTTCATGACCACGTGGCTGAGCATGGACGTGCCGGCGGCCAAGGCGTGCGACCTGATGCGGTTCAACCCCAGCATCATCGTGAACCAGACGGCGAAGCAGGTGGGCGTGATGGCGAGCAGCCAGGAGATGGCGTTCGCGACGTTCAACCTGGCGCACGAGATCATCCAGGGCAGCCGCACGGTGGAGGATGCGCAGCAGCAGCTGATCCAAGTGTCGCGGACCATCCAGCAGGGCGGGGCGCGGGACCCGATCACCATGCAGCTGAACTTCCAGCCGGCTGCGCCCACTGGCGGTGACATGAACCGGCCCAATGGCGTGCCGTTCCGTGACGGGGGCTTCAACCCGCCGGGCAACGACCGCATCAACCGGCCGGGCGACAGCACGCCTGGCAACCCGGGGCGCCCCAGCAACACGCCCCCGGGTCGTGACAAGGACCGCCCTGGCATGGAGCCCAATACTCCGCCGCGGCGTGGGCCGTGAGCGGTGCCCTGAGCTGGCTCGCTTGATGCGGCCGCTAACTTGAGGCAGTTACGTTGGCAGTCACATGGGGCCACCGCGAGCGCGGTGGCCCTTTCGCGTGTGTGAGCGCGTGGGCGCGTTCTTGCATGCGGCGCTGAGGCGCGGTTCAGGGCGCGGCTGCACGGTAGCGGCCAACCCTCTCCCAATATTGAAAGGAGCAGCATGAACAGACTCAACCGAGTAGTCACTGTCGGTGCGTTGGTCGCGGCGGTCGGGGCGACGGTGTCGCTGGCGTTCCAGCCCGAGACATTGCGGCCGACGCAGCCCGGGACTCCCACGACGCAGCCGGGCACGCAGCCGCGTGATCCGTCGCTGCCGGGGCGCGATCCCAGCATGCAGCCGGGCCGCACGCCCACCCTCAGCCAGCCGGGCATGAACCAGGGCGGGGACTTCAAGTTCCAGCAGGGGCAGAAGGTCTCGCGCGAGCAGGTGGACCAGCTGATCAACGCGTGGCCGCAGGAGAGCAAGAAGGCGGCGCAGGCGACGCTCGAGAAGTACGGGCCGCCCGACGGCGGCACGTTCCAGGAGCTCATCTGGCACGATGCGGGCCCATGGCACAAGGTGGTCGTCTCGAAGGAAGCCCACGACCACAACTTCCCCATGGCCCACAAGGACGTGCTGATGGGCGTGATCAAGTTCAAGGTGCCGCAGGACAAGATCTCCGACCTCATGGCCTTTGACGGCAGCCTGGTGATCAACCGCACGGCGGGCACCATCGCCGCGGTGTGCGACAAGGAAGAGGCGAACTTCGCGGCCCTCAACCTGGCCCACGACATCATCCAGGGCAGCAAGAGCGTGGAGGAGGCCAAGGACCAGATGGCCAAGGTGGCGCAGGGGATCCAGCAGGGCACCAACGACCCCATCACCCAGGACTTCAAGTTCGAGGTGGACAACAACCAGGAGACGGGCGACCCCGACCAGCCGCACCGTCAGACCCCTGGCATGACGCCGACCGATCGCCCGTCGCGCGACCTCGACCGGCCCAGCCCCACCATGCCGCGCACGCCGGGGACGACCGACCCCACGCTGCCGCGCCGGCCGGGGACTGATCCGGACGTGCCGCGCACGCCGGGCACGGACCCCAACCGGCCCACGCCGCCGCGCGACCCGCTGAACCCGACGAACCCGGGCAACCCGACGCCGGACAACCCGACGCTGCCGCGGCGTCCGGGCGGGGGTTGATGGTTGTTGTTGAGAGCTTATAAGAGACCGTGGTGAAGAGTTGAGACTCCAGGGCCCCTGTGCGCGAGTGCGGGGGCTTTTTTCGTGCGCTGGAGTTCTCGGGGCGAGCGTCAAGGCGCTACCGCGGAGTTTCGCGGAGTGGGCGGAGGGGCGCGGAGTTGGGGAGGAGGACTGAACAAGCTGCAGGAGCAGGTCCAAGAAAAACGGCGTTCTGACGCCGCGGGGGAACGGCCCGTGTGGTGTCGCGTTATTGGGCCCTGCAGTTCAGAGCAAACGGTGCCCAGTTCAGAGCAAACTGCAGACCTTCCAGGGCAAACTGCAGACCTTCCGGAGCAAACAGCAGACCTTCCGGAGCAAACAGCAGACCTTCCGGGGCAGACAGCAGACCTTCCGGGGCGAACAGCAGACCTTCCGGGGCAGACACCAGACCCTGCGGGTCGGACGGTGGACCCTTCGTGCGAAGTGCAGCCGCTTCGACGGGGGTCACCGGCGAGTGCTTCGCCACCAGTAGCGCGGTTGTGCGGAGAGCAAGGCGACGGCCACTTGGGACGCGTCGCGAAGTTGTCGGGTGCGAGTTCTCTGTTGACCGGGCAACTCTTGCCCGACACCAGTGGGTCGGCCGTTGACCCATTTGTGCCACGACCGTGCTTTGACGGTCGTGTCTTCCTGCGGCGAGCCCACGACCGTCAAAGCAGGGCGTGCCACGCGCACGGTCGTGCCACAGTGGGCATCCATCGGCCTCACTGGTGTCGGTCAGGTTGCACAAGGGCGCGGGTTGTGTCCTACCGACACCTGGGCGGAGCCTCCCAAAGAAAAACCACGACAGCGCGGTAGGCTGTGGGCGTGCCCGTGACGTCCTTCCGCAACTCCGCACGCCTCCGCCGCTGGACGCTCAAGATCACCCTCGCCCTGCTCGCGGGCGTGGTGGTCACGTGGGCGGTGGCGTGGGGGTGCGCCCTCTGGGGTCCGGAGGACACCGGCCATCGGAGCATCGCTTTCGACGCATACACCACCGCCTGGGAGACTCCGCCTACGGAGCGCCAACTAGACGCGATTGGCGGCCACCATGTGGTCCGCACGCTGGTCGGTCTTCCCATGCGGTCAATGCAATGCACTGAGGTCTGGCGTGACTCGAGCGGCTCGCCCGACATTGACGGGATACCGATTAAGCGCGACACGTTGGGTTGGTTGCGACCGACGTACAACGTTGGTGAACTACCGATGCGCATCCTTCCCCTCGGCTTCGCCCTCAACACCCTGCTCGCGGCCGGTGTGATCCTGACGCTCACCGAGGGCGCGGGGGCGTGGCGGCGGCGGGCGCGGCGGACGCGTGGCCGGTGCCCGTGGTGCGGGTACGACCGCGCGGGGGTTGTGGTTGCGGCGGCGTGCCCGGAGTGCGGGAGGGCATGAAGGGGGCGCGGATCGCATTCCGAGTGTTGCTGGCGCTGATTGAGGGGGCGCTCGCGTTTGGTTTGGTAGTGGCTGCGATACTGGTGCTGCCGAGGCAGATGGTTGTGGTGTGGTTCGTGATCGGGGCCGTGGCGCTTGGATGGGCTTGGTTCATGATCGTGAGGTCGCTGGGGCTCGTGCCTCTTAAGTCGCCGCGCCCGAGCTGGGAGTGCCTTGTGTGTGGTTACGACCGGCGCGGCCTTGCTGCGGACGCGGCGTGCCCGGAGTGCGGGGGGAGGGCGTGAGGCCGGCTTCGACGTCAAGCGTGCTGCGGGATCTGGCGATCGTGGTCGCCGGGTTCGCTGGTCTTGGTGTGGTGGTCGCGGTTCTGGCGGTGTTGGAGGATGAGCTGAGGACGCCGCTGTGGGTGTCGCTCGGGGTGTTCGGGGTTGCGGTGGTGGTGTTTCTGTATGTCGTCTTCCGGCCTGACTTGAAGCGGGTGAGGGAGTGGCGGCGGCGGGGGCGTCGGTGTTGCCCCTTGTGTGGGTATGACCGATCGGGATTGTCGGTGGATGCGTCGTGCCCGGAGTGCGGCAGGGGGGTGTGATCGTGCGTAGGCGTTGGCTAAAACGGCTTGCAGTGGCGGCATCGCTCGGGCTCGCAGCGGCCATCGTGCAGCACTCGCTCACAACCTACGCACCGGGCGCGAGCGCCGCGGCTCATTGGGTTTCTTTCGGGCTGACCTTTGTGCTGACCGCGACTGGTGCCTTGCTGGTGTTCGAGGTCGTCCGTGGCATCGTGGCGGGTGGGAGAACATGAACGCGGGGGGGAAAGGGGTGTCGGTGCATGCTGCCGACCGGTGTCGAAGACGCCACGTCCCAGCCAGGGCCGTACGCCGCGTCCGCGGCGGAGGCACATAGCGACGCAGAGCCGTCGCCATGGCACGCGCGGGCATGCGGTGGCACGGCGGACCCGTCACTGACGTTCCGGGCTCGTGGGGACGTCGCTGGTGCACCTTTGATCGGCGGCATCCGGTAGAGTGCGGCGATGCGATTGATTACCACGAAGCTGCACCGGGCGTTCCCGGAGCTGGACCGGTTCAGCGATGAGCAGTGCGGGCGGTTCATCCGGGCGACGGGGCGGAGCTGGCGGGCGGCGCCGCACCTGGTGGTGGTGTGGGCGTCGTACCTGCTGACGGTGGCGGTGGTGGTGGGGTTGGGGGTGCTGGTGGCATGGCTCGCGGGTGTGGACCCTTCGCGGGTGGATCCGCTGGCGCCGTGGGGCGTGGTGGCGGTGCTGGTGACGGCGGGGGTGTGCCTGGTGCCGGCGTTTATCGTGCGCGACCGGCTGCTGCGGGCGCGGGTGCGGCGGGTGCTGGTGGCGCGGTCGCATTGCGTGCACTGCCGCTACTCGCTGCTGGGGATGCCGGTGGGGGAGGACTGCATCGTGGTGTGCCCGGAGTGCGCGACGCCGACGGAGGTTGACCCGTCGCTGGGCGAACTGGAGACAAGTGAAACCGGCGGACGGCGGTTTGCGCCGAAGGATGCGGGGCTGAAGGGGAGCGGCATGAGCGAGCGGCAGCGGCGGATCGTCAAGCGCGGGCTGATTGCGGCGGGGGTGCTGGTGTGCGTGCTGCTGCCGGGGCTGTGGGGGTTGTACGAGCTGGTGCTGACGCGGCAGGCCAAGGCCGCGGGGGCGGAGCGGCCGCAGCTGGAGCAGTTCATGGCGCTGGTGGAGCGTCGGCAGCCGGCGGGGGCGGGCGATGGCACGCCCAACGCGTGGGAGCTGTTCCCGCGGGTGCAGCTGCGGATGATGGACGTGGACGGGATGCTGCCGCTGCCCAAGGACAGCATGGGGAACGAGGTGTACGCGGACTTTGCTTTGATCTATTCGCCGCGGGTGATCGAGCTGATGGGGGAGGACGACAGCGCCGGGAAGCTGCGGCAGGAGCAGGACAAGCTGGCGGCGGAGGCGGCGCGGGCGCGGCTGGAGAAGTACCGCGAGAAGGGCGTGTTCGAGCTGATGGACGAGATGGCGGCGCGCCAACGTGCGGTGCGGCCGCTGCACTTGCCGGAGGACCAGCCCGCGGTGGAGGTGCTGCTGCCGGAGCTGGGGCAGTCGCGGAACATGGCGCGGCTGAACGCCGCGCGGATGCACATGGCGATCGAGGAGGGCGGCGCGGAGGGAACCGCGGAGTGGCTGCGGGCGTTCGAGGTAAACCTGGCGCTCTCGCGGATGAACCTGCTGCAGCCGTCGCTGATCGATCAGCTCGTAGGTGTTGCGATCTCGGCGCTGACGTACGAGCGGCTGCGCGAGTTTCTGAAGACGCACCCCGAGGCGGCGACCCTGGAGAAGATCATCGCCATCCTGGACCGGCAAGCGGTGGTGATGGATATGACGGAGATGCTCGAGGGCGAGCGGCTGTCGAGCCTGAACACGATCGGCTGGGTGTTCACGCACAAGCACATGGTGCGGCTGGGGCGGTGGTCCAAGGGCGTGCCGTTCGGGAACGCGGGGAGCACGGGGCGGGTGGGCTCATGGGCGGAGAACCGCGATGCGGTGAACGCGTACTTCGAGGGCGCGGCGAAGCTGCTCTCAACGCCGCTGCGCGAGCGGCCGGTGGGGCAGCCGACGCTGTCGGGCCTGAAGATGGTGGACCTAATGATGCCGTCGATCGACATGGCGCTGCGGTCGTTTGACCTGATCGCGATGGAGGAGGCGGGGGTGCGGGCGATGGTGGCGCTGGAGCGGTTCTATGCGGCGGAGGGGCGGTATCCGGCGACGCTGCAGGAGCTGGTGGCGAAGTACCTGGCGGCGGTGCCGGGCGACGCGTGGGACGGCCAGCCGCTCAAGTACCGCGTGCACGCGCCCGGACAGGAGCGGAACGGGTGGGGGTACACGCTGTACTCGATCGGCGGCAATGGCGTGGATGACGGCGGGCGCTCGCCGGGGAAGGACCACCGACACTCGCAGTTCAGCAAGAACCCGACGGCGCCGCGCGGGGCGGAGGGCGGGTTTGACTTTGTGGTGAATGAATAGCGTGGAGCGAGGACTCGTGACGGTCCGATTTCGCACCATCGATCCATCGTCCAGAGCGACGTTGAACCTATGGCACCCACCCGTGGTCATTCAGCCGCAGGTGTGCGCGCGCGTCTCGGGTGTGGTGACGAGCGGGGGCTCGTCGGCGTCACGGAGGGCGCGGGCGAAGGCGGTTTCCATCGCGGCCTCGCGCTGGCGCAGGACGGAGGCGGGGACGGGGCGGGCGACGCAGGGGTGAGCGGGCGTGAGGGCGGCTGTGTGCGCGGTGGTATCGGCACCGGGGCGGGTGTTCATCCTTGAGGCTCCGTTGTGCGGTCGTTCGTCGGCGCGGGTGTTGCCTTCGTGGCTCACGCGGCGCGGCTTTGTTGTAGCACACGGCCATGGGTGTTCAAGGCGGTGCGGCTTTTTTCCCGCGGGTGCGCGCAGATTGTGGATGGCGCGTAGGGGCGGCGTGCAGATCGTGTGAAGCTGTGGTGAGGCGGCGCGTGGTGCGCAGGTTTTGTGGGTGCGGTGGGCGCGAGAACCGGCACTGGGGGAGTCATCGGCAGAGCGTCGGTTCGGTCGTCGCATCACCGATCACTATCCAGAGCGACGGTGGATCGATGGCACCCCGCTTACATCCGCGGCCAGAAGAGGATGACGGCGACGGCGGCCGCGGCGTTGAGGGCGAAGACGAGGACGGCGCGGCGGAGCAGGGCGGGGCTGCCCAGGACGCCGCAGATGATGACCTTCATGGCCATGCTGGAGATGAGGGCGATGGCGATGGCGCGGGTGGCCTGGTGGGGCTCCATGCGGCCCTCGGTGACGGCGCGCCCGGAGGAGAGGGTGATGGCGTCCATGTCGGAGAGGCCGGAGATGGCGGCGACGGCGTAGAGGCCGCGGGAGCCGAGGTGTTCCTGGGCGTAGGCGGCGCCGAGGGAAACGGCGGCGTAGATGAGGGCGAAGAGGAAGGCGGCGCGGAGGTTGGTGGGGTTCTGCTGCTGGGGGAGGGACTGCTGGTTGTCGCGGGAGCTGACGAAGAGGATGAGGGCGAGGATGGCGGTGGCGATGCCGATGGCGAGGAGCGGGGCGAAGATGGTCCAGAGGTAGTTGGGGGCGGTGGCGGAGAGCTCGAGGAAGAGGCGGATGAAGACCATGGCGGAGGCGAGCATGATGGCGACGAGGGCGGTACGGGCGGCGTGCCCGTTGCTGTCCTGCTGGTCGCGGGTGATGCGGGCGAAGCTGGCGGTGGTGGCGGTGGAGGAGATCATGCCGCCGATGAGGCCGGAGAGGACGGTGCCGGCGCGCTCGCCGACCAGGCGGTAGGCGATGTAGCCCATGAGGCTGATGCCCACGACGAGCACGACGACGAGCCAGATGTTGCGCGGGTTGAGGACCTCGAAGGGCCCGTAGCCCTGGTTGGGCAGCACGGGGAGGATGATGCAGGCGAGCAGGATGAACTGCATGATGCCGTGCACATCCGTGGCGCCCAGGCTGCTGACGAACTTGTGCAGCAGGTCCTTGGCGTAGAGCAGGAGGACGACGGCGCCGGTGACCGCGACAGCGATGACGGTGTGGCCGGTGGCGTAGCCGAAGGCGAGGTAGACGCCCACCGCGTACATCACGAGGATGGCCATCTCGGTCGTGATGCCCGAGCCCGTCTTCTCCTTGCGCGGAACAGAGCCGAGGGGGTTGGGCGCGGGGGGCGGGAGCCAGGGGCGGGCGCGGAGGTAGTTGCCCAGCATGCTGGCGGCGATGACGCCGACCATGCAGATGACGATCATCGTGATGCCCAGGGGCTGGTTGAAGCCGAAGAGCAGGCCGGCGATGGTGCCCAGGACCGTGATGAGGGGGAAGGTGCGGATGCCCGCGATGTTGGACTCGGCCCACTCGCGCTGCAGGCCCACGATGCCGCCCAGGCCCATGGAGATGGCGAGGACTTGGATGGACTCGCTGACGTTGAGGAGGGGGACCGGGACGGGGTCGGGCATTGGTTGGTCAGCTTAACACACGGGCGGGAAAATGTCGGATGTCGGACTTCGGATGTCGGATGTGGGGGCTTACTTCGGTGGGGGTGGCTGCGGTTGTGGGGTGGTCGGCGCGGGCGGGTGCGAGGGCTGCTCCGAGTTGGCGAGGTGCTGGTTGAGCTGCTGGAGGTTGGTGCGGGCGCGCTGGGAGTCGGGGTTGAGGCGGATGGCGGTCTCGAAGCACTTCTTGGACCAGGCGAAGTCGCCCATGCGGGCCGCGAGCTCGCCGGCCATGTTCCAGATGGTGGGCTGACGGGGCTCCCCCTCGAGGGAGGCGCGGTAGGCGCGGGCGGCTTCCTGGAGGTTGCCGGTCTGCTCGTGGGCGTGGGCGAGCTTGTTGAGCTCGTTCCAGGAGCCGACGCCGTCCTTGAGCGCGAGGGTGTACATATCGCGCGCTTTGGCGAAGTTGCCGGTCTGGAAGTAGAGGTCGGCGGTGAAGATGCGGAGCGTGTGGTCGCCGGTGTAGACGTCGAGGGCGCGCTGGGCGGGGGCGATGGCCGCGGGGATCTGGCCGGCCTGGGCGAGGAGGCCCGCGGTGGTGCGGTCGACATCGGCGAGCTCGTTGCGGGAGACGCCGGCCAGGAGCGTCTCGGCCTCCGCGGACTTGCCCGACACGATGTAGTACGGCGCGAGGGCGAGCTTGTGGCGGCGGACCGTGGGGGCGTTGGCGACGGCCTTCTCGTAGTAGGGGATCGCGGCGGCGTGCCCGTCGAGGGCGGCGAGGGCGTTGGCGAGGCCGGCGTTGTACCAGGCGCGCCCGACACCGCCGTACGCGGCTTTCCATGCGGGGACGGTGTCGTCGGGCTCGGTTGCGGGGGGCTGCCAGCGGTTGACGTCGATGCGGTGCTGGGCGATGAGCGGGGCATTCTGCGGTGTGTTGCGGAGGAAGACGTAGCTGGTGGCGTCAAGTGAGACCAGGGCCCAATCGGGCGAGGTGTAGAGGAATGATGCGAGGTCCGCGTAGTTGGCGGTGGGGATGACAGCGGTGCCGAGGTTGTACTTGGTGGTGAGTGCGTTCCAGGTGGCGGGGGCGGCGCCGCTGACGTCGCGGAGGATCTCCTGCCCGTACTCAATGCGACCGTCGATCATGACGGGCAGGACGTCGCTGACTCGCCAGGTGAAGTAGCTGCCGTCGCGGACGATATTGAAGAGGTTGCCCTGGGGCTTGTGCTGAAGGATGAACTGCTCGGCGCCGCGGGGCTGGTACCACTCGACAACGCCCAGGCCGAACTCGCGCGGGAGGGAGCGGGCGACGGAGTATCGGTCGGTGGCGATGTGCCAGCCGGTGATCGCGAAGAGCAGCCCGAGGGCGGCGCTGGCGAGGTGGGCGGGCTGGCTGTCGCGGAGTTTCAGGGTGTGGGGGACCGCGGCGAGGTCGGCGCAGTTGCGGGTGGCGACCCACGCGAGCAGCACCGCGCCGATGCCGAGGTTGCGCTGGAGCGTGGCGAGGAGGTAGAGGGACATCAGCAGGATGACGGCGCGGGAGATGGGGGCGAGCCTGCGGACGGGGAGGTAGGTGAGCACGGCGAGGGCGGAGAGGATGGCCGCGGCCCAGAAGTCCCAGCCCCAGTCGGCGAAGCGGACCTTGAAGGGGCTGACCATCTCGGTGATGACCCGGGCGGTTGTGTGGCCGGGCTGGGTGAGGCGGAACACCTCGAGGGCGTACATGGCGCCCCAGTGGCCGTAGGGGTTCATCCAGCAGGCGGCGGTGGTGAGGAGGGCGACGATGAGGAGGTTGCGGGTGGGCGCGGCGGTGGAGGGCGAGGTGGCGCGCAGGCGCGATTGCAGCCATTGCGAACCGAGGAAGGTCCACGCGAGCAGCGGGCCAAAGACGAAGGTGGAGTGGGTGTTGGTCCAGATGATCTGGAATAGCGGGAGGAGCCAGAGGGCGCGGCTTCCACGCGAGAGTCCGTCGCGGGTAGCACGCTCAAGGATCACGAGAAACGCGGCGGAGAAGACGTACGTGAGCAACTCGGGGCGGACGACCCAGCGGTTGAAGCCGGCAAGCAGGGCGAGGCCGACGGCGAGCAGGCCCAGCGGCGTCAGCAGCACGCGCCGAACCGGCCACACGATGATCCAGAAGGTGAGCGTCACGAGCGCGGCCTGGAAGAGCACGAGCAGCGCCCCGCCGCCGCCCTGCCAGAGCCACGTGATGATGATGGAGTAGAGCCAGCGCATCTCGCGGACCGGCTCGTTGGGGGCCGTGTGCGAGTACATGAGGGTGTCGGGCACGCGCCGGTTGGCGAGGATCCACTCGCCGTTCTTGAGCTGCCACCAGAAGTCGGCGGACCAGAGTTTCTGGACGGTGACGGCGATGAGGAGGATGAGGAGCCCGGCGAGGGCGGCGGTGGCGAGGGCTTTGAAGTGGCGGGGGGCCGCTTGGGATTCGGGGGTGGTGGGGGCCATTGGGGGGGATGGTACGTGATAGGCTCGGGGGATGTGGATCGTTGCGTTGCTGCTGATGTTGTGGCCGTGGGGGGTGGAGGGGTGGCTGCTGGTGCAGCAGCAGGCCACGCCGACGGCGGGGCTGGTTGAGCGTGGGAACGCGATCATCCGGCGAGGTGAGCCGGAGGTGGGTGAGTCGGCGACCGAGCCGCTCAAGCGGGCCACCGAGACCGCCACGCGGGTCACGCAGAAGGCTCAGGAAGCGGAGCTCCCCAACGGCGAGCAGTACGTGCTTTGGTTCGGGGAGATTACAGGGTCGGACTCGCGCCCGCCCGAGGTGCGCTCGGAGGGGCGGCCGCACGCGATCGCGGCGCTGGAGGAGATGAGGAAGCAGGGCGTGTTCGACGCCGTGCTCGAAGCGGGGCGGGCGCCACGGGACGTGGTGTGGCTGATCAAGGAGCCCGGAAAGCAGTTCGAGCAGGAGGTGGCCCTGGGCGCCCTCCGGCAGATCGTTCGGGCGAACAGCGCGCGTCAGGTGCTGGCGGCCGAGGCTGGCGATTGGGATGAGTATGTCAGCGCGGTGGAGTGCACCCTTGTGATTGGACGGCTGTCGGGGCGTAGTGGCGCGATCCTCAACAGGCTGGTGGGGTTGGCGGCGGTCACCATGCCGCTGGAGAGGGTTCTCGTCGATATCGGCACACGGGATGTGCCGGGCGAGGTGCTCGATCGGCTGAGCGCGGTGTTCGAGCGCGAGCGGATGACGCCGCCGGATGCGACCATTGACCTCATCGGAGTGGACCTGGAGCTCACCGCTGCGCAGCTGTTCACCGACGGGCCGACTGGTGGGCGGCCGATCTACTCGAAGTTTCGCATGTCGTTCGAGTTCATCCGAGCGATCCAGCGCTTCCTCGGGGAATACGAGGGAAGCTGGTTCGACTGGCTCCCGGAGGACGCGGCGTGGAACCTGACGGGACTGGTGATGGCATCAAGGGCAGAGACGCTGCGCGTGCTGAGGCACGCCTACGACGAGTTCCGCACGAACACGGCACTGGCTCGTCCAGAGCGGCGATTACGAGTGAAGATGCCGCTCCCAAAGGGGGTGCGGCACACGTACACCCGGATTCTCGAAGACTTGTGCTTCGGCGCCTACGAGAAGTGGTGGGACACAGAGGAGGCTACTGCCTTCAGACTGGACGGCGCGCGGCTTGTTCTGGCGGTAGAGCGGTATCGGGACCGGCATGCAGGGCAAGCGCCGCAACGATTGGAGGCGCTGGTGCCGGAATACGTGGCTTCGCTGCCGCGGGACCCGATCTCGGGCAAGCCGCTGGTCTACCGCGTGCTGGACGCCGCTGCGGACCCGCAAGGGCGTTCGTACGTGCTGTACTCTGTCGGAGGCGACGGCATCGACAATGGTGGGGAGTATGACCCGATGCGGAACCAAAGCTCGCTGATGGGTCCGGCGACGGCGTCGGGGCATGACTATGTGTTCAGCGTTCCGCCGACGTGGCGAGAGGAGAAGCGATGAGTATCGCCGCGGTCGTGGCGGCGACGTTGGTCGCCGCCGCACAGCCCGAGAGCATCGATCGCATGCCCGACTTTGGCTCGCAGGAGCCTTACCGGGCGCGGCAGCGAGAGCTGCTCGCGGCGATCCCCGGGCCGAACGCGTATGAGGCGGTGATGGAGGCGAGGCGGCTGCTCGACGGGGTGCGTGAAGAGGTGCAGCTCTTCGATCAACCCTACTGGATGCCGTTTGATGCGCTGCTGGGTGAGGCCGAGGAGCCGCACCATGTGGAGGTCGCGCGGGAGATGCTGCGGCTGAGCGCGGGACGAGGGATCGAGCCGGCGATCGCGCGAATCGCGAAAGGCCGTGGGGTGGTGCGGCCGCTGGGAGATGGGCTCGCGATCATGGACCTGCTGCCGGACCTGATCACGGTGCGGCAGTGCAGCAAGATCAACCTGATCTTGATGCGTGAGGATGCGCGTGCGGGGGACTGGGAGCGGTGGCTCGAGAAGCTGGATCAGCTGCTACGGATTGCGCGGGCGTACCGCGAGGATTCCTACCTGATCGGGATCATGATCGGGTTCGCAGTTGAGAGCACGGCGCTGCTGGAGTTGGAGCGCGTGGTGGACCAGAGGGTGTTGGACGCAGCGCAGCTGGAGCGGGTCGCTGGGCTGCTGGATGGACTGGGGATGCGGGAACGGCCGACGCGCGGGATAGAGGCATCGCGGCTGGTGATCAAGGCTGCAATTGATTATGTGTACGAGCGGAACAGCTGGCAGCGTGTGGGGTACTTGGCGCGCGTGTATGAGGACAACCGACTCGCGCCGCCGAACGACGCGGGCCTGCCGTTGTCAGAGGACCCTCCGATCGCGGGGTGGGTGACCAGGGCCGCGGCGCACGCGAGCGTGGATGAGTTGCACGACAACGCCGTGCGGCTGCTGTCGCTGCCCTTCAGAGAGCGGATTGCGGACCCGTTCAAGATTGATGAATACGAGCGACGGCAGTCCATCCATAAGAACCCTGTGGTGGCGATGACACTGCCCGCGATCGCGAAGTACTTTGCGAGCATCGGGCAGATCGAGGCGGAGCAGGCGGGCGCGCGGGCGATGGTGGCGCTGGAGTGGTACCGGGCGGAGCATGGGCGGCTGCCTGCGAGTTTGGGCGAACTGGTGCCGCGGTACGTGGCGGAGGTGCCGCGGGATTACTTCTCGGGCGGGGGGCTGGTGTACAAGGGGCCGCGGGAGGGCGGGTACGAGGGCGGGCGGGAGTACCTGCTGTACTCGGTGGGCTATGACCTCACCGACAACGACGGGAAGTGCGACCCGAAGAGCCGCGTGTGGGCGGTGACGGAGACAGGGAAGGGCTTGGACTTCGTGGTGAATCCGGCGCCGAAAGTGGTGACTCGAAAAGGCGAATGATGTCGCGGTCTACAGGCGATGCCGCAATGAGCGGTGCTCGAACAGGAAGGGGACCTCATGATCGTTGCCGTCTTGAGTGCGTGCGTGTGCCTTGCGGTGCAGCCCGTGGTTGGCGGCGACGGTACGCCCGGCCGCACCGACTACCGCAAGCAGCTCGAGGAGCTGCGAGCGAAGGCGGCGGGGCCGGTCGCGTGGGACGCGCTGATGGAGGCCCGCGAGCTGCTGCTGAAGGCGGGCGAAGCGGTGATGGGGGAGCGGGGGCGTGGCATCCCGTGGGCGGCGCTGGTGGACGAGCAGGCGGACCCGGGCGAGCGGGGGTTGGCGCAGCGAGGGCTCGAGGAGGTGCGGAAGGCCGCCATCGGCGAGGTGATTGCGCGGGTTGCGCAGGCGGGGAACGTCGGGCGCCCGATGCCCGCGGACGTGGCGCTGGTGGAGAGCGACCTCTGCGACCTGTGGACGCTGCGGGCCTGCTGCTGGGTGAACCGCGTGGACATGTTGCAGGCCGCGGAGGAGGGGCGGTGGGACGCGTGGGTGGACCGAGCGGCGGAGAACTTCGCGATGGCGAAGGTGTACTCCACGGACACGGAGATGGTGGGGTACCTTGCCGGGGTGGTGGTGTGCCAGGTAACGCTGGAGGACATCGAGCGCGTGCTGGGGCGTGGGACCGTGCCGGAGGCGGCGCTGGCCCGCCTTGCGTCTCTACTTGACTCTTCACTGCCACTGCCACGACCTGGCGCGGCGGTGCAGGGGGCCAGGCTGATGTCGCTGGCATCCATCCACGCGACGTACACGCGGGATGATCCTCCCGGGATGGCGTCGCGGCAGGAGGCGGTCGCGAAGACGGAGGAGTTCTACGCGGGTGCGGGACGAGTGGTGGGGCTCGGATTCGCGGAGCGCCGGAAAGATGCGTTCAGGTTCGCGGAGTTCGAGTCGGCGCTGGATACCAAGCGTCACCGCGTGCTGGCTGTGACGATGCCGAACCTGCCCGGCGCGATTGAGAAAATGGACGAGGTGGAGGTGGAAGCTGCCGGCGTGGAGGTGATGGTGGCCCTGGAGCGGTACCGGCTCAAGCACGGGGCGTACCCGGAAACGCTGGCGCCGCTGTCGCCCGCGTTCTTGAGGAGTGTGCCGCGGGACCCGTTCACCGGAGCGGAGATGCTGTACAGGGGGCCGAAGGGCGGGCCGCACGCGGGCGGCCGGGCGTGGGTGGTGTACTCGGCGGGGTATGACCAGAAGGATGATGGCGGCAGGGAAGACACGGAGGACCCGACGCGCGCGATCACCGGGCGGGGGATGGCGGGCAGGGCCGGGGGCCTGGACTTCATTGTGAACCCGGCGCCGAAGAAGGGGGAGTGAGCGGCCGGGGCGATATGATTGGGGCATGTCCAGCACCCCCACGACCCCCACCAGCCGTCCGTCCGTTTCGCCATCCATTCCGCCGGTTGACCCCCACGCCGTGACGATTTCGGGGCTGGTGCTCGATCCGTCGTATGGCCCTGGCGAGCAGGGGTACAAGGAGGCGGAGGGGCTGAAGGAGCTGGCGCGGGATGTGCCGCAGCCGGGGCAGTTCCCGTACACGCGCGGGCTGTTCCCCGAGGGGTACCGCACGCGGCTGTGGACGATGCGGCAGTTCGCTGGGTTTGGGTCGGCGGACGACACCAATAAGCGGTTCAAGTACCTGCTGAGCCAGGCCAAGGGGACCAAGGCCAACACGGGGCTGTCCACGGCGTTTGACCTGCCGACCCTGATGGGGCGGGACTCTGATGACGAGCTGTGCGTGGGCGAGGTGGGCAAGTGCGGGGTCGCGATCAGCACGATCGAGGACATGCACCGGCTGTACGACGGGATCCCGATCGACAAGGTGACGGTGTCGCAGACGATCAACGGGCCCGCGGCGGTGATCTGGGCGATGTACCTGGCGCACGCGACGCAGCGGGGGATCTCGTGGGACACCCTTGGCGGGACGCTGCAGAACGACATCCTCAAGGAGTTCCACAGTCAGAACGAGTTCATTTACCCGCCCGAGCCGAGCGTGAAGCTGGTGGTGGACACGATCGAGTTCCAGTCGAAGTTCGTGCCCAAGTGGAACAGCGTGAGCATCTCGGGGTACCACATCCGCGAGGCGGGGAGCACGGGCCCGCAGGAGCTGGCGTTCACGCTGCGGGACGGGATGGAGTACGTGGAGGCGTGCCTGGAGCGAGGGCTGGATATCGACAGCTTCGCGCCGCGCCTGAGCTTCTTCTTCAACTCGCACAACGAGTTCTTCGAGGAGATCTGCAAGCTGCGGGCGGCGCGCCGGATCTGGGCCCGCGTGATGAAGGAGCGGTACGGGGCGAAGAACGAGCGCTCGTGGTTCATGAAGACGCACGTGCAGACGGCGGGGTGCAGCCTGACCGAGCAGCAACCGCTCAACAACATCGTGCGCGTGGCCTACCAGGCAATGGCGGCGGTGCTGGGCGGGTGCCAGTCGCTGCACACCGACAGCATGGACGAGACGCTGGGCCTGCCCACCGAGCAGGCGGTGACGGTGGCGCTGCGGACGCAGCAGATCCTGGCGCACGAGACGGGCGTGACGCGCACGACCGACCCGCTGGGCGGCTCGTGGTTCATCGAGCAGCTGACGGACACGATGGAGCGCGAGGCGCTGAACATCATCGACGAGATCGACCGCATGGGCGAGTACAAGGATTGGCGGGCTAAGGGCTCGCGCGTGCGGGGGGACGTGTCCCTGGCAGAGCACGAGGCGTACGAGGCGCGCCGCACGTTCGGGCGCTCGTGCATCAACGGGATCAACCGCGGCTACTTCCGGCGTTCGATCGCAGAGGCGAGCTACCGGTTCAGCGAAGAGTGCGAGGCGGGGGACCGCATCATCGTGGGCGTGAACGCGTACACCGAGAACAGCGGCGAGCGGCCGATCGACATCCTCACCATCTCGCACGAGGTGGAGGTGGAGCAGAACAGGCGACTGGCTGACTTCAAGGCCCGGCGCGACGCGAAGGCGGTCGCGGCGGCGCTGGAGCGCATCCGCGTGGCATGCCGGGATGGCGACCCGAAGGCCGCGGAGATGGGGCTGAACAAGTTCAACGTGATGCCTGCGCTGGTGGACGGAGCGCTGGCGAACTGCACGCTGGGCGAGATGGTGCAGGCGATGGCGGATGTGTACGGGCGGTACACGGGGGGGCCGGAGTGGTGAGTGATAACGGCGGGGCCGCCGGAATACCGACCTGGGTGCCGGAGCGTGCTCGAGCCGAAGTCCCGCTTCCGAAGGTCACAGAATACCTCTTGAATCCGAGCCATCCCGACGGAAGTCCCAAGGCGAGATTCTTCTCTCGCTTCGGCTTCTCGAGGAATGAGCCTGCAGTTCTCGTCGCGGCGCTGCTGGTTCATGTGGCTGAGAACCCCGCCAGCTAAGTCACGGCTGTTTCCTATGGGACCATCTATGGGATCGATGCTCCGATGCCCTGCCCCGACGGTCGGTTGCCCCAGGTTCGATCGGTATGGATTATCAAGCCACCTCATGACCACCCGAGGCTTGTAACCGCGTACCCGCTGGGTCTTCGCCCTGAGATCGGAACGGAGTGATACCATTGAACGGCATGGCTGAAACCCACGGCATTCCTGAGCTTCACCGTGTCGTCCTCACCGAGGACCTGGCTCAGTACGCGCTCAAAGCTGGTGACGTTGGCACGGTTGTCGACGTCGCGAGCGATGGTCAGGGGTACCTGGTTGAGTTCCTCACTCTGAGCGGTGAAACGGTTGCGGTGGCGGAGGTCAGTTCTTCGCAAGTCCGGGCCATCGATTGGACGGAAGTGACGCACGCTCGCAGGCGCGCAGGGTAACTTA
The DNA here is from genome assembly GCA_035627955.1 of Phycisphaerales bacterium. Taxonomy (NCBI): domain Bacteria; kingdom Pseudomonadati; phylum Planctomycetota; class Phycisphaerae; order Phycisphaerales; species Phycisphaerales bacterium. Next base: position 87,742 of record DASPKU010000011.1, on the reverse strand, counting down.
CAGTACCGCTGGTGCAGCAATATATCGCGAGGGTTGGAAGCTCACCGCGGCTCGCCCAGGTGCTCCTTCAGGAACGTGGCGATGCGGCCTTGGAGACTCACCGTCACGTTGGGGTCGGGCACCATGTGTGTGAAGCCTGAGAGGGGCAGGAAGTCATGCACCTTGCCGGCGCGGAAGAGGGCCTCGCTCATCTTCAGTGAGTGCATGAAGTAGACGTTGTCGTCGGCGGTGCCGTGGATGATGAGGAGCGGTACGGTGAGGTCCTTGCAGTACGTGAGGACGTTGCTGGCCTGGTAGCCCGCGGCATTCTCCTGCGGCAGGCCCATGTAGCGCTCGGTGTAGTGCGTGTCGTAGTCCTGCCAGTCGCACACCGGGGCGCCAGCAACGCCGGCCTTGAAGACGTCGGGGCGGCGCATCGTGGCCATGGCGGAGAAGTACCCGCCGAAGGACCAGCCGGTGATGCCCACGCGGGTGATGTCCATCTCGGGGTACTTGGCCGCGAGGGCTTTGACCGCGGCGGCCTGGTCCTCGAGGGGGCCGTCGATGACGTTGTTCTTGATGGAGCGCTCCCAGTCGCGCCCGCGACGGGGCGTGCCGCGGGCGTCGATGGAAACGACGATGAAGCCCTGGTCGGCGAGCCACTGGTGCAGGAGGTATGAGCGGGGCGTGGCGTTGACGACGTTGGTGTGCGGGCCGCCGTAGACGCTGTTGATGACTGGGTACTTGCGGGCCGGGTCGAAGGAGCGGGGGCGAATGATGGCGGCGCGGAGGTTGCGGTCGGTGACCGTGGTGAACTCGACGTTGGGGATGAAGGGGGGCTCTTCGGCGGCGGAGGAGAGTTCACCGATCGGCTCCGCTTCCATGCCGCGTCGCACCAGCACCTTGACGGTGCCGTCCGCGAGGTTGCACGAGTGGACCCACGTGCCCAGGGCACCGCCGCCCTTTGCGAAGGTCGCGCTGTGCTGACCGGCCTGGGTGGAAAGCCGGACCGGCTCACCGCCCGCGAGCGGCACGGCCCAGAGGTGGATCTGCATGCCGTCGGGGCTGGCGATGACGTAGGCCATCCCGTGCTTCTCGTCGGCCCCGAGCAGGTCGATCAAGCCAAAGCCCTTGGGAGTGAGCGAGCGCTGGATCGCGTGCTCGCGAGCGCGGTGCACGAGTGACCATTCGCCGGTGCGCTCGGTCAGCCACAGGAAGCCGCTGCCGTCCTGGAGCCAGTGCGGGCAGCTCTGCTGGAGATTGACCCAGGCGTCATCGCGCTCGCGCCGGAGCGCGGCCGTCGAGCCGCCTTCCAGATTCACAGCGAGCAGCATCTCATCGGTCTGCGTGCGGTTCTGCACGAGGATGGTGAGCGGCGCGTTCTTGGGCCACTTCACGGTGGCGAGGTAGGGGTACTGCTCGCGGTCCCACTGAACCCAGACCGGGTCGCCGCCGTCGACGCTGACAATGCCGAGCTTGACGTCGGCGTTCTTGCCGCCGGCACGGGGGTAGGGCCACGCGTTGGGCGCGGCCTCGGGGTGCATGGGGTCGGCGATGTGGAAGACCTCCATGGCGGAGGTGTCGGTCTGCTGGAAAACGATGTGCGTGGAATCCGGCGACCACCAGTAGCCGCGGAAGCGGCCCATTTCTTCCTGGGCGACGAACTCGGGCAGGCCGTTGGTGATGGAGCCTCCGGCGCCGCTGGTCACCTTGCGCTCCTGGCCCGATGCGAGGTCGGTGACGTACACCTCCCCGTTGCGGACGCAGGCGAGGCGGGCGCCGTCGGGCGAGAGGTGGGGGTCCATCGGCGCGCCCGCGTCGCTCTTGATCTCGGTGCGGTGACCGGTGGCGCGGTCGATGATGAACAGGCGGCCGGAGAGCGGGACGACCAGCTTCGAGCCGTCATCAGAGAGCTCGTAGCTGGTGATGCCGCGGCTGGACAAGCGAAGGCGTTCGCGGCGTGCCTTTTCCTCGGGCGTCAGCTGCTCGTCCTGGCCGCCCAGAACCTGCTCGGCGGTCAAGAGCACGCGCTCCTTGCCGGTGGCGACGTCGAACTCGTAGAGGTCGTGGACAAAGGACCGCGGGCCGGAGCGGAGGAAGAGCACGGCCTTGCCGTCAGGCGTGACGGTGATGGACTTCGGGCGGCCCAATGTGAAGCGGTAGGTGGCCGCGTACTGGCGGAGGAAGTCTTCGTTGTGTGCTTTGATCGAGACTTGCGCGACTGAGGTCGCGGTCTGCTGCGGTGCCGGGCGGGTTGTGCAGGCGGTGATCGCGAGGCAGAGGCCAAGGGGCAGGGTCAGACGCCGGAGATGGTGCATCGATAGCTTCCAGAGAGGACGCGAACGCGAGCAGGAGTTCAGGTGCGGGGGAATAGCACTCGTGGCTCACGGCTCGCCATTGGGCCGGTAGTCGCCGTCTTCCCAGGTCTTGAGGGTGACGAGCACGTCGGCCTTTTCGGTCTTGGCGTGGCCATCGAGATACATCGCATTGGCGCCCATCCCATGGCGCTTAGGGGAGATGCGCTGGATGTAGATGGGGTTGTTGGGGACGGAGCCGTCGAGGTTGGAGAGCTCGTGAAGGTCGTAGTGCTGGGCGACCTGGACGTTGGTCTGGCCGGGGGCGTACCACGCGCCCGAGTGCACGTTGGTGGGGTCGTCGGCGAAGCAGGACATCCAGATGCACTCGCTGGGGCGGGGGTAGCGGTGCATGGGCGTGGCCTTCTTGGCGATGCTGTTGAGCATGCCTGGGGCGGAGAAGGAGAAGCCGTTGACGACGTAGTGGATCTGGTGCTTGTCGCCGCGACGGCGGCTGGGGTCTTTGTAGTACGGTGCCTCGCGGAACCACTCGCGCTCGCCGTTGGGGTAGAGCTCGTTGTCCTTCTTCGCGGCCTCGGGGTCGAGGTAGGGGCGGAGGACCTGCGGCCACTGCGGGTTGCGGGGCTGGGTGGGGCGGCCGGGCCACTGCTCGCTGTCGCCGCTCTCGCGCGGGATGTACTCCTTGCGGTCGGCCGCGTAGCCCATGAGGGCGACGCCGATCTGCCGCTGGTTGCTCAGGCAGATGACGGTGCGCGCGGCCTCGCGGGACTTGCCCAGCGCGGGCATCAGCAGGCCGATGAGCAGGGCGATGATGGCGATGACAACGAGGAGCTCGATGAGCGTGAACGCGCGGGGCAGGGTGGGCCGCGGGTGCGTCATGGGTTCAGCTTACCGCGCGTGGTGGGGGCGTGCGAGCGGTTTCGCGGGTTGGCGGTGCCGTGGGGTGGGGGCCCACCGAGATGAGGACATCTCGGTGGCACGATTCCGAAGCGCGCGGGCGGTGGCGTAAAGGGCGGCCGCGGCGGCGAGTGTGAGGGCGGCGGCGGTGAGGTTGCGTTCGGTGCGGGCGCGGCGGAGGCCACCACGCTGGTACTCGCGGGCGTAGTAGTACGCGAGGCCCCAGGTGTTGGGCTTGCCGAGCAGCGGCTGGAGGGAGTCGGCGGGGCCGAAGGCGCGGGCGGGGTTGAAGTAGGGGGCGATGGGGGAAGGGCGTTCGAGGGCTGAATCGACGGCGGTGCGGGCAGCGAGGGTGCTCCATGGGAGGCCGGCGGCGCAGAGGGCGCAGTGGATGGTGCGCGTATCGGCAACTGGGCCAGCGATGGGCAGGATGTCCTTGCTGACGCCGATGAGGCCGGGCCAGTATGCCTCGAAGCGCGCGGGCGCGAGCTGTGGGAAGGTGGATTCGATGTATTGGGTGAGGTGGCGGAGCCCCGCGGCGGGGTCCGGGGTGCCGGCGCGGGTGGAGTGCGTCAGCAGACTGCCGCCGACGAGGAGGCGGTGGTCGGGTGTGGGGCGGAAGTACTGGTAGACGAGGTCGGTGTCCCACACGAGGAGCGGGCCCTTCGGGAAGAGCTGGTGGAGGAGATCGCGCGGCAGCGGGCGCGTGATGGCGAGGTAGGTGCGGGCGCGGTAGACGCTGCGGGTCTGAATCCCGAGCCTGGGGGCGTAGCGGTCGGTGCAGACGAAGATGCGTTGGGCCTCGATGGTGCCGTTGAGAGTCGTGACGAGCCCTTCGGCGATGTCGGTGGCGGGTGTGTGCTCGAGGAGAGTGAGGCCGCGGGACTCGAGCAGGGTGGCGAGGGCGTTGGCGTACTGCGTGCCTTGAATGCCGAAGGTACCGGAGGTGCGGAGCGCGGCCGTGTAGCGGGAGGTGCCGAGCCATTCGGTGATGTCGTGCTCGTGCCAGTGGGCGTCGAAGCCGAGGGCGGTCTGGGCATCGTGCTCGTCGCGGAGGGAGCGTGGGCCGGAGCGGCCGCGGGAGCAGTAGAAGCTGTCGGCCTCAATCATGCCGCAGTCCTGGCCGGAATCGATGACGTTCTGCTTGATGAGGTCGCAGGCGTCCTTGGCGGATTGCCACAACGTGCGGGCGGTAGCGTCACCGAAGCGGCGGCGGAGCTGGGTGACGCCGAGCTCGCTGTCGGGGGTGATGAAGCCGGAGCTTTTGCCCGTGGCGCCCGCGCCGATGAACGATGCCTCGATGAGCGTGACCTGCTGGCCGAGTTCGATGAGACGCTGGGCGCAGGAGAGGCCAGCGATGCCGCCGCCGATCACGAGGTTGTCGGTGCGGTGCGTGCCCGTGAGAGCGGGGCGGCGGGTAGTGGGGAGGGAGCGGTACCAGAAGACAGAGGGGAGCGGGGCGGCCATGCCCAAGTGGGCGGGGTGGGGTTGAGGCGGGGGCGAAGCGCGGGTGAAGCGAGGGCGCAGGTGTGTGGGGGGGGGAGAGGTGCGGCGGGTGCGGCGGTAGGAAGAAGACCCTCGCTTGCGCGTCGGGCTCGTTCAGGCGGCGCCGCCGAGGCGGAGGGTGCCGCTGGCGGCGGGGCTGGGGAACTTGACGCGGAGGATCGCGCCGCCGCGGACGCCCTCGCGGGGGGCGAGCTCGATGGTGCCGCCCATGCCCTGGACAACGTTGCGGGCGACGGCGAGGCCGACGCCGCTGGCGCGGGGCTTGGTGGTGAAGCCAAGGTCAAAGAGGCGGGCGCTATCGACGTTTGCGGGGAGGCCGGCGCCGTCATCGGTGACTTCAAGGAGATACCAGTCGCGCGTGTCGCGCCCATAGCCGCCGATGACCGGCGCGCGGTCGTGGCGGACGCTGATGTCGACACGCCCGCGGACGCCGCGGCGCGAGATCGACTCGACGGCGTTCTGGAGCGCGTTGAGCACGACGGTGTACAGAGCGCCGGCGGGGAGCGATGCGACGGCGGGGACGAGGTCGAGGTGGAAGTCGACGCCGCGGCGCTTGGCCATGGGCGTGAGGAGCTCGACGGCGTGGTCGATGGCCTCGGCGAGCGTGACCGGGCGCGAGCGGGCGAGCGATGCGGAGCCGATGGAGAGCGAGGGCCCCTGCATGGCGTTGTGCACGAGCTCGCTCATGCGCTCCAAGGCCTGCGCGGCGGTGGTGAGGCGTTTCTCGACCTCGCCAGCCATGGCGATCTCGAGCACGGACTCGCCCGATAACTTGGACTTGAGGGTGTCGAGCGTGGTCTTGGAGCCGTCGAGGAGCGAGTCGAGCTTGGCGATGAGGCCGCCGAGGTGCTCGACCTCTTCGTAGCTGGCGAGCGGGCCCACGGCAGCGTTATTGGCACCGGTGAGGGGCGTGCGCCGGTGGGGCGGCTGGCTGGAGTCTTCACGCTCGGGGTTCATGTGAGCTTGAAGATCGGATGTGGGGCGGAACGAAAACGGCCCGCTGCGGGGGATGAGCAGCGGGCCGGGTGGGGTTCTGGGAGTCGGGCAGGTCGTGCCGTTTGTGCGGAGGGGCTGAACGTGCGATAACGCGGTGAGTTACTGGACGCCCACGGCCGCGGCGTCGCGGTCGGTGAGCAGGCCACCGTCGCTGCGCTGCCGGACGGTGCCGTCGCGCTTCCAGGATCGCTCGCATTGCGGCTCCTTGCGGCGGTCCTCGACGGTGATGCCGGTGGCCTTGGCATCGATGCGGACGAGACTGACACCGAGCAGGTCGGCGAGGTCTTCCATGTCGAAGCGGGAGAGCGTGCCGGAGGTGTCGGGCAGGGTGACGCCGAAGTCGAGGGGTTCGGCGGACTTTGCGGCGGGGTCGCCCGCGGACTCGCGTTCGCGGAGCTGCTGGCGGGCCTTTTCGAGCTCGATGAGGGCCGCGGCTCGGAGGGAGGCGACCTCGGTCCACGCGGGGTCGGCCTTGGCGTTGGGCGCGGGGGCAAAGGTCTCGAGGTGGACGCAGGCGTCGCTGTTCTGGTCGGCCTTCAGCAGGGCGCGGTAGGTCTCGTCGGCGGTGTGGGGGAGGATGGGCGCGAGCAGGCGAGCGAGGCCGTCGGTCATCAGGTAGAGCGCGGCCTGCGTGCGGCGGCGGCGCGGTGCGTCGGGCTTGTCGCAGTAGAGGCGGTCCTTCACGGCCGCCAGATAGACCGCGGAGAGCGTGTCGTTGCAGAAGTCGTAGAGCTTGGACTGGGCGGTCTTGAAGTCGTAGGCGTGGTAGGCGGCGGTCACGGCCTCGGCGACGCGGTGGTACTCGGAAAGGGCCCAGGCGTCGAGCGACGTTGGGGGAAAGTCGAAAGGCGCACCGGTCGGGAGACCGGTGCCACCAAGACCGGTGCCACCAAGACCGGTGCCATCAAAGTCATACAGGTTGCTGAGCATGAAGCGGAGGGTGTTGCGGACCTTGCGGTAACTCTCACCGGCGAGGGCGAAGAACTCGACGTCCACCTTGACGTCGTTCTCGTAGGGCAGCGAGGCCACCCACCAGCGCATGACGTCGACGCCGAACTCAACGGTGAGGTTGTCGACCTCGTAGCGGGCGGCGTCGGCGCGGGACTTGCTGAGCTTGCGGCCGTCCTTGTCGACCATGAAGCCGTGGGTAAGGAGGGTCTTGAAGGGCGGCTCGCCGGTGACGCCGAGGGCGGGAAGCAGCGAGGCCTGGAACCAGCCGCGGTGCTGGTCGGAGCCCTCGAGGTAGAGGTCGGCGGGGTAGCCGAGGTTGCGGGCACGGATCACCGAGTTCCACGAGGAGCCGGACTCGAACCACACGTCGATGATGTCGCCGCCCTTCTTGACGCTCTCCCAGCCCGCGGCGTGCGCGGCCTTCACCGCGGCACTCGCGTGCGGGTCGCTCGCGGGGTTGTAGCCGGCGAGCAGCTCGGCGGGCTGCATCTGGAACCAGGCGTCGGAGCCCTTGGCCTTCACGAGCGCGATAATGGCGCGGACGCTGGCGGGCGTCATGAAGGTCGTGCCGTCCTCGAGCACGAAGGCGGGGATGGGCAGGCCCCAGGCGCGCTGGCGCGAGATGCACCAGTCGGGGCGCGACTCGAGCATGCCGCGCATGCGGTTGCGGCCCCACTCGGGGACGAACTTCACCGCGTTTTCGCCTGGCGACACGGCGTTCATCGAGCGGTCGCGGAGCGAGGCCTTGCCGTGCTGTTGCACGTCGAACGCCTGATCCACGGCGATGAACCACTGCTCGGTGCAGCGGAAGATCGTGGGCGTCTTGCTGCGCCAGTCGTGCGGGTAGCTGTGGGTGAACTTGTGGTCGTAGAAGAGGTGGCCGCTGTCGCGGAGGTGCTTGGTGACCTTTTCGTTGGCGTCCCAGACGGAAAGGCCGCGGAGCCACTGAGGGACGGTGGCGTCGTAGGTGCCATCGCCGCGCACGGGGCAGTAGATGGGGAGTCCCTCGCGGAGGCCGGTCTGATAGTCCTCGGCGCCGTGCCCGGGGGCGGTGTGAACGAGGCCCGTGCCGTCCTCGAGCGTCACGTAGTCGGCGCCCATGACGGAATAGACCTTCTCGGTCGTGGCCTGCTGGCGGGCCGCGGCGGTGAAGGTGGGGGAGGCGACGCCCTCCTGCGAGGCGAGGGTGACGAAGGGGTGGCGGTACTTGAGGCCGACGAGCCGGTCGCCGGTGGTGCGGGCCAGGATCGAGACCTCTTCGGACTTGGCGAGCTGCGTCACGCGCGTGACGGCGTCCGCGGCCATGACCGTGATGTTGCCGTCCACCCACACCAGCGCGTACTCGAACTTGGGGTTCACCGCGATGGCGAGGTTGGCGGGCAGGGTCCAGGGGGTGGTGGTCCAGATCATGAAGGTGGGGCGTTGCGAGGGGCGGCCTTTGGGGGGGCCGCCGCGCTTGGACTCGCTCTCACCGGCTTCGGCCTCGTCGGCGCCATCGGCGTCTTCGAGGGTCTCGTCGGTCTCCTCGTCCTTCAGGCCGAACGCGTCGTACACGGCCTCGCCGTCGGCGGCCTCGAAGTCCACGTAGACGGACAGGTCTTCCCGGTCGTAGTACTCCAGTTCGGCCTCGGCGAGGGCGGTCTCGTTGGCGATGGACCAGTGGACGGGCTTGAGGGCGCGGTAGACGAGGCCGCGCTCGAGGAGCGAGGCCAGCACTTCGAGCGTGTCGCCCTCGTACTGCGGGGCCATGGTGAGGTAGGGGTTGTCGTAATCGGCGAGGGTGAGCAGCCGCTGCATCTGGCCTGCCTGGAGCTTGATGTACTTCTCGGCGTGCTTCTGGCACTCGCGCCGCACGGCCATGCGGCGGGTCCACTCGTCGAGCGTCTTGAGCTTCTCGACCTTGCCGCCCTCAACGAGCTCGGTCATGACCTTGTGCTCGATCGGCAGGCCGTGGCAGTCCCAGCCTGGGATGTAGGGGCAGTCCAGGCCACTCATGGACTTGGCGCGGACGACGAAGTCCTTAAGCGTCTTGTTCATGAGGTGGCCGAGGTGGATGGAGCCGTTGGCGTAGGGCGGACCGTCATGGAAGGCAAAGCGGGGCTTGTCCTGGCGTGCCTGGCGGAGCTTCTGGTAGACGCCGACCTTGGCCCAGCGCTTCTGCGAGGCGGGCTCGTTCTGCACGAGGTTGGCCTTCATGGGGAAGCTGGTCTGGGGGAGGTTGAGGGTGGCGCGATAGCGGCTCTTCTCTTCGCCCTTCTTGGCGGAGGTCGGAGAGGTCGCGGGTTGAGCGGGCGTGGTCATAGGGTGTTCTCAGGTGGAACGGGATGTTAGGTGAGCGGGGTGTGCAATTGAGTCGCGGCGGCGCGGTGCCGATTGATCGCAGGTTGGGGTGTGGCTTGCCAACCCGGCCCTAGCCCTCCCCTCAAGGGGAGGGGACGGGAAAGGACCCTCGCTCGCGCGTCGGGCTCGTTGGAATGGAAAAAGGCCGCCCCGTGGGGGTCGGCCTCGTGGAGGTACTCGGATGGGAGCACGCCGCGACCGACCCTCAGCGGGGCGGGGTAATTCGGGCGGCGAGAATCGCTGGGCGGGCGTGCATCGGCGGGAGTGTAGGTCGGCTGTTCGGGGCCGCGGGTTTAGTTGAGGGCGATCACGGCGGTGATGGACTGGCCGCCGACCTCGACGCGGGTGATGGCGTGGAGACGCAGGCCGGTGTCGAGCAGCGGGCGGACGAGCTTGGCATCATTGGTGAGGACGTGCAGGGCGGGGTCGGCGGCGGACTTGAGGGCGGGGGCCGCGGCGACCAGGAGGGGGGCGTGGTCGTTGGCCCAGGACGCGGCCGTCAGCAGGCGGGCGGCGCCGTCGGAGGGGTCGATGTCATCGAGGGCGAGCAGGTGCAGGCGGCCCTGGGCGTCTGCGGCCATGCGGATGGAGGGCGCGTAAGGGCAGGTGATGGTGAGCGGCGTGAGGTGGAGCTGCGAGAGGAGCGGGTCGGAGACGACCGCGAGCGGGCCGACGCGGGAGGCGGTGTGGGGAGTGGGAGAAGTGGAGTGGAGGAGCGGGGGAGTGGAGGAGTGGGGGACCTGCGCGGGGGCGATGGACGCGGGTGCGGGCTGGATGGTGGGGATGACGACGGGCTGCTTGTTTATCGGGGTTGCAGGGCGAGCGTCGCTTGAACCCACCCCAACCCCTGCCTCTGGGAGGGGCTTTGGGGCAGCGGGAGCGGCCCGCAGCGCGGCGATCACTTCGGCGATGGTTGTTGTCGTCGGGGCGCGGTAGAGCTGCACGGCGAGGGAGCTGCTGATCCGGGGGATACGCGTCGCGGCGGGGAGGTCGCGGCGGAGGAACTGGCTTGCGGCCCGGCGCAGGCGGGACTCGGCCAGCTCGGCGCGGGCGTCGGTGGCGCCCATGATGACCAGGTGCACCGCGGGGGCGGTGTCGGTGAGGTCATGCGAGAGGCCCTTGATGGCCTGGAAGGTCGAGACGATCGCGGGGTCGTCGCCGCCGGTCAGGATGGCGATGCCGGCGAGGTGGGGCTGCTGGAAGAAGTCGCTCTCGGAGGGCTCATCGACGCGGATGACCCAGCGGCGGAACCGCGCGGCCATGCGGGCGAGCACGGCCGTGAGCTTCTCGCCCGGGGCGGTGCTGATGTCGGCAGGGATCTTGTGGCCGGTGGGCAGGATGAGGTCGAGGACAGCCTGGCCGGAGACCAGACGCAGCAGAGCGACGGGCTGATCGTCGGTGTCGGCGAGGTGGCGGGCGTATTGGGTGATCCAGGCGGAGGCGAGGACAGGCAGGTGGCCGGCGAGCACGCCCTCGATGACCACGCCGGGGGCGCGGCTGGAGGAGTCGGTGGTGCCGTTTGAGCTCTTGGTGGGCTCGGGCTTCTTGTCGAGCTTGGCTTCGGCCTCGTCGCTGGCGAGCTTCAGGCGCGGGCCGATGGCGGCCGGGCGGGCGAGGGGCTCGTCGGCGAGGAAGAGGTCGGCGAGGGCGTCGTAATCGGTGGGGGCGACATCCATGTCGATGACGGGCGTGGGGGCGGGGATGGGGGGCACTGGTTTCTCCGAAACGCAGCTTGGAGCGGCGATGGCACGACGAGCGGTCAGATGTGGGCCGGGGCGCCGACGGTGAAGGCCGAGTTGGTCTCGCCGAAGGGGTTGGGCTCGCAGGTGTCGTTGTAGGGGTCGGTGCACCACTGGCCATCGATGACGAGGCGGTAGGTGTGTTTGCCGGGGGGCAGCTTGACGCAGAGCTCCCACACGCCCAGCTCAGGATTGGCCTTCAGCACGTGGCTGGTGGGGTTCCAGTTGTTGAAGCTGGCGGCGATGGAGACGCTGTCGCCCAGCGTGAGGGGCTGGACGAAGAGCACGCCCTGGTTGGTCTCGCGCACGCCGAGGAGGCGGTGGGTGCTGGGGGAGACGGGGGCGGGCTTGGTCGCGGGGGTCTCGATCAGCTTGAGGACGGTGGAGCGGGGCTGGGGGGTGGCTTGAACCGTGGTGGCCGGCGGCTGGATCAGCGTGGCCACGCCGCCGCTCGCGTTGTCGACCGTCGGGCCGGAGGGGACTGTGGGGGTCGGCAGGGTGGGGGCGGGGGTCACGGGGGCGAAGCTGGTGGGGGTGGTCTCGGGTGCGGGTGTGCCGGGGTTCTTGCCCAGGGCGACGCGCCGGAGGAACTCTTGCGCGCGCCGAGCGACATCTTCGGCGCGGGAGATCGGCTTGACCTCGGGGGAGGTGGGAACGCTTGGAATAGTCGGGGCCGCGGCGACCGGTGCGGGCGCGGGTGTCTCGTCGGCGGTGATGTCATCGTCAAGGTCGACAACCGTGCTGCCGCGGGGCTTGAGGTTCTCGGCGACCCACTGAGCGAGCTTGAGGTAGTCCTCGGCGCCGGCGGACTCGGGGGAGTAGTCGAGGATGGACTGGCCAAAGCTCGCGGCTTCGCGGAGCTTGGCGTCGCGCCGGATCACCAGCGGCAAGCTCTTCTCCTTGAAGCGCTTGTAGAGCTCCTCGAGGAGGTCGATGGCGACGGCGTTGGAATTGTCGTGGATCGTCGGCAGCACCCACACTGGGAGCGAGACACCCAGGCGGCGGGCGATGGTCTTGACGGTCTGGAGCTGGCGGTTGGCGCCCTGGAGTGAGAAGAAGGAGGTTTCAACGGGGATGAGGACGGTGTCGGCCGCGGCGAGGGCGTTGTACGTGAGCAGACCGATCGAGGGCGGGCAGTCGATGCAGCAGACGTCGTAGTCGCCCTTGAGGTGCGTGAGCACGTTGGCGAGGCGCTTGTCCTTGTCCACAAGGTCAGCGAGGCCGCCCCGGGGCGCCTCGAGGCCGGCCAGGCGCATGCGAGAGGGGGCGAGGTCAAGGTTGCGGCCGGCCCTCCAGAGGAGCTTGGTGGGGTCGATGGGGCGCTGGCCGACGGCGAGCATGGCGTCGCCGATGTCCATCTCGATGCGCTGCTCGGGGATGCCGAGGCCGGCGGCGCAGTGGGACTGGGGGTCCATGTCGATGAGGAGGGTGCGGCGGCCCTGGCGGGCGAGACCGGCGGCGAGGTTGATGGCCGTGGTGGTCTTCCCGCAGCCGCCCTTCTGGTTGATGATCGCGATGGTGCGCATGGGGTGCCTGACCTCGTGTCTGGAGAGTGGAATCAGGCACGCTTATCGACCGCGCAGCAGTTGCCGCTTGAAACGCTCGTGCAAGCCCGGGGCAAGGCTCTACGATCCGGCACGGAGGTCCTCATGCACGGCCTTGGAACCATCGTTGTGGGTATTGACTTCTCTCCCGCGAGCGCGGCGGCGCTGACCCAGGCGATCCGGATCGCGGCGTTCGGGCAGGCGAGCGTGCGGCCGGTGCACGTTATCGAAACCCTGGTGGTCATCGACGTGAACGCGCCGCTGGTGCCCATGGTGGCGGATGCCACGCAGGAGCTGATCAACTCGTCGCAGCAGCGGTGGGCGGAGTTCGCGGCCAGGGTGCCGGGGGCCGAGAAGCTGAAGCTGGAGGTGGAGGTCAACTCCAGCGTGGCGGCGATCTCGCGCCGGGTGGGTGACGCCCATGCGGGGCTGCTGGTGATGGGCGTGGAAGGGGTTACCAAGTCAAAGGGGGCGGGGCCGGTCGCGAGCGGGGCGGTGCAGCGGGCGGGGACGGACGTGCTGCTGGTGCAGCAGGGGCACAGCGGGCCGTTCACGACGGTGGTGGTGGCCGTGGACTTCTCGCCGACCTCGAAGCGGGCGCTGGAGCAGGCGGTGCGGTTCGCCACGCAGGACGGGGCGGGGCTGCACATCGTGCACGCGTACGCGAGCCCGTGGGGGCACAAGCTGAACAAGCCGGGCGAGGTGCCGGAACTCGAGAAGGCGCTGCGAGCGGGGATGGAGCAGAAGCTGCGGGAGTTCGCGGCTCCGCTGTCGCACGAGATGCAGTACCTCAAGCCCGTGTACACCCTGGTGCAGCACGACACGGCCGCGCACGGGATCTCGGCGTATGCCAGGCAGGTGGGGGCGGACCTGGTGATCATGGGTAAGCGCGGGCAGACCAACCTGCGTGACCTGCTGCTGGGGAGCACCGCCGAGCGGCTGCTGCGAACGGCGCCGTGCTCGGTCTTGGCGGTGAGGCCGGGGTGATCGACTTGCGGAAGGTGAGTGGCTGGCCAAGCAGGACCCCTAGGCGGGTCGTGCCACCGGGGGGAACTTGAATGGAAAAAGTGCTTGTGCTCGGTGCGGGGATGGTGGGGTCGGTCATGGCCGCGGACTTGTGCCGTGACTTTGAGGTGACGGTCGCGGATGTAAGCGAGCGGAACCTGGAAGCCGCCAGGGCGCGGTGCGGGGCGCGGCTGAAGACGGTGCGCGAGGACCTGTCCAGTGCCGCGGCCATCACGCGACTGGCTTCGCAGCACGACCTGGTGTGCGGGGCCCTGGCGAGCCACCTTGGGTACGGCGCGCTGGGGGCGGTGATCGACGCGGGGCGGCCCTACTGCGACATCTCGTTCATGGCGGAGGACTTTGGGGAGCTGTCGGCGAAGGCCAGGGCGAAGGGTGTGACGGCGGTGGTCGATTGCGGCGTGGCGCCCGGGATGAGCCACATCCTCTCGGCGTACGGGGCGGCGCAGCTAGACCGGTGCGAGGAGATTGAGATCTACGTGGGCGGGCTGCCGCGGGAGCGGAGGTGGCCGTACGAGTACAAGGCGGCGTTCGCGCCCGCGGACGTGATCGAGGAGTACACGCGCCCGGCGCGGCTGGTGGAGCACGGGCGGGTGGTGACGCGGGAGGCCCTGAGCGAGCCGGAGCTGATGGACTTCGCGGGGGTGGGGACGCTGGAGGCGTTCAACACCGACGGGCTGCGGAGCCTCACGACGTCGCTGAAGGTGCCGTTCATGAAGGAGAAGACGCTGCGCTACCCCGGGCACATCGAGCTGATGCGGGTGATGCGGGAGACGGGGCTGTTCAGCAAGGAGCCGGTGAAAGTGAAGGGCGTGAGCGTGCGGCCGCTGGATGTGACGAGTGCGCTGCTGTTCCCCAAGTGGACGTACGGGCCGGGCGAGGAGGATCTGACGGTGATGCGGGTGACTGCGTCGGGCGAGCGGGGCGGGAAGCCGGCGCGGGTGACGTACGACCTGCTGGACTTCTACGACAAGGCTTCTCAGGCGACGAGCATGGCGCGGACGACGGCGTTCCCGTGCACAATCGTGGCGCGGATGCTGCTTTCAGGGCGGGTCGGCGAGAAGGGCGTGCTGGCGCCGGAGATGATCGCGGGCGTGCCGGGGCTGGTGGAGGACCTGCTGCGGGAGCTCAAGGCGCGCGACGTGTCCTACACGTGCAGCCAGTCGGCGCACTAAGGAGAGGCCTACCGCGGAGGACGCGGAGAGGGCGGAGTTGCGCGGAGAGGGACGTGTTTGCGGAGTCAACCCGGCGGGAGTTGATCCCACTGAAACTCGTTGACTCTGTGCTGAACGAACCCACCCGAACCCCTCCCTCTGGGAGGGGCTTTCAAGGCGGGCTTACTTCATCGCAGGCGACGTGAGCTCCGGGGCCGGGGCGGCCTTGGTGCCAAGCTCGGCGGGGCGGACGGAGCCCTCGAGGCGGCGGGACATCGGTGGGGGGACGCGCATGCGGTTGTTCTGCGGGCCGGAGGACTGGCCGATGGGGCCGACCGTCCACACCATCTCGTCGTAGCCCAGGTCGTTGGCGCGGGACTTGGAGTTGCTGAACCAGAGCTTGAGCTGCTGGCCCGGGGGAATGTCGTAGCTCCAGAGCTGCTCGTTGGTGCCGACGTCGCGGAGGCTGACCGTCTGCGGCACGGCGGCGGTGCTGGTGTACGTCTGCTTCTCGTAGACATCACAGCCGACCAGGAGGGCGGGTGCGAGGGTGAGTGCCGCGAGGACGCCGAGCTTGTTCATTCCCAAGGTCTCCAAAGGTCAGTGGGGCCGGTGTGAGTCCCGGGGCCCACTGTATCGCCTATTCAGCCGGTCCAGCACCAACGTACACCACGGTTGCTGGTCCTGCCGGGAGGTACACTGAGCCGGTGACACCCTCCCGTACGACGACAGACCAGGTGAACGTTCAGCCCGCGTGCCGCATTGGGCACGGGTATGACCTGCACCGTCTGGAAGTGCTTGCACCGCAAGGGGCTGGGCGACCGTTCATCCTCGGGGGGGTGCGGCTGGAGCACACGCACGGGCCGGTGGCGCACTCGGACGGCGATGCGCTCTACCACGCGGTGACGGACGCGGTGCTGGGGGCGCTGGGGCTGCCGGACATCGGCCAGCTGTTCCCCGATACCGACCCGCGGCACGAGTCGCAGGACTCCCGGGTGTTCATCGAGGAGGCCGCGCGGCTGGCGCGCGAGCGCGGGTACGTCGTGTCGAACCTGGACGTGACGGTGATCCTGGAGCGGCCGAAGCTGAGCCCGGTGAAGGAGCGGGTGCGGGGGAATGTGGCTGCCGCGCTGGCGGTGGGGGTGGAGCGGGTGAACATCAAGGGCAAGACGCACGAGAAGGTCGATGCGGTGGGGGAGGGGCGCGCGATCGAGGTGCACGCGGTGGTGCTGCTGGCTCGCGAATAAACGGGAGCCTCAGCAGCTGCCGCCGCCGAGCACGCGGAAGAACGACTCGATGTCCTGGTCGGTGCCGATGTCGCCGTCGTGGTTGAAGTCGGCGCCCTGGCACGTCGCGCAGCAGGTGCCGCCGAGGCAGGCGAAGAACGCCTCGATGTCCTGGTCGGTGCCGTAGTCGCCGTCGCCGTTGAAGTCCGACGAGCAGCAGACGCCGGTCTCGCCCGCGTAGTAGAGGCGGTAGAGGCTCGCCCCGCGCTCGATGGGTGACGCGGCCCCCAAGTCCTTGTAGAGGTCGGTGAAGTAGAGGCCGTTGGGGCCCGCGGCGAGGCCCACGATCGAACCCTTGCCGGCGCCGGCGTACTCGAGCACGGTGCCGGGGCCGGAGGTGAGGGAGCCCTGGTCGGTCTCGTTGGCGCCCGCGCTCACGCCGAACTCGACGATCCGCTTGCCGAGCACCTGCGGCCCGGTGGCGTAGGTGGGGCCGGACTCGGTGACGAAGAGCTTGCCGTGCTTGTCGGCGGGGAAGCCGCTGGCGTTGAAGACCTCGTTCTGAATGAAGACGCCGTTCACGGGGCCGCGGGAGGGGTTCCAGTTGTAGATCGCAAAATTGGCCATGCTGGCGTCGGAGCCGGTGTACGCGAAGTTCCGGCCGCGGACCATCTTCGCAAGGCGGTCAACGGTCGGGCCGTTCTCGATGATGACGTGCAGGTTGTCGGCGAGGCGCCACGCGCCGCCGAAGGGGTTGCGCACGCCGTAGGACCAGACGTAGTCGCGAGCGGAGATACCGTCGGTCGCGTTGTAGAAGGGGTTGTCGGTGGGGGCGGCGCCCGCCTTGGTCATGCGGAGGATCTTGCCGCGGAAGCGGGTGAGGTCCTGGGCGGTGGACGCCACGAAGCCGTCGCCGTTGTGGACGTAGAGCATGCCGTCGGGGCCGAAGGAGATGTTGGAGATCTGGTGGCTCTGGCCCTGCGGGTCCGCGGGCATGTTGAGAATCGTGGTGACAGTTGCGGCGGTGCGGCCGCCATCGTTGCTCTGGAGGCGGATGACGCGCGGGTAGTGGTTGCCGGTTCCGTCGTCCATGAGAACGGTGGCATAGACGTCGCCATTGGTCGGGTCCACGCAGATGCCCGCGAGGCCCTGCTCGCCGCTGCCCGGGAAGGCACCGGTGGGATTGAAGTTGATGAGGCCGGTGCGGTAATCGCTGAGCGTGCCGTCACGCGTGACCATCTTGATGGTGCCGTAGAGCTCGGTCACGTAGCAGAAGACGTCGGTGGGGTTGGGGCCGGGGTTGGGCACGAACGCAATGTTGACCGGGAGCTGGAACCCGGTGGCGAACTTCTCGACGGCATAGCCGTGCTCGGTGGCGAGGAAGGGCATCTCCGAGCCGCGGGCAAGGGTGGTGAAGTCGGCGTGGTCCTGGGCGGCGGTGCCGGTGTAGGTGTTGCCCGCGGCGGAGGCCCAGTAGTACGCGTGCTGGTTAGCGGCGAGGTTGACCGCAGGCAGGTAGATGGTCTTGGTGGTGCAGTGCTCGTTAACGACGGCGAGGTTGGTGGCGGGGAGCGAGAGCGGGGACGAGCCGGCGATGAAGTGGGCGCGGACCTCGACGTGCTCGGTGAGGGCGGCCGGGTTTGTGATCACGTGCCCACCCGCGGAAGCCGCGAGCTCGACGAGCAGGTCGCCATGGCCGGACTCGAGCCGCAGGCGCGGAGGCGTAGACGCGTTGGGTAGTTCCACCGGAGCCCCGGTACTGGCGATGGTCCAGCGCGGCGGCAGGGTGACGTCCTCGATCGACATCGGCAGGTTGGACGTGATCGTGCCAGTCGAGAAGGGCCGCTGCGCCCAGGCGCTGTACTCGGTGGCGGAGCTGGTGTCGTCACGGTGGCGGACGCGGAGCGTGTAGTTGGTGCTGGGGAGGAACTCGGCCCGCCCCGCGTGGGAGTTGAGGAACACGCCGTCGCCGATGTGCGTGTGCAGGCGTTCAACGCCGGTCAGGCACGCGGCCCGCCAGACGACCTCCGAGGGGGTCACGGTCCAGATCTCCCAGTCGGTGCAGCGGTGGGTGGCGCCGATGGGGGAGAAGAAGACGTCGGTTTCCATGTGCACGTCGGCTGGGTTGACCACGCGTCCGTCGAAAGTGGGCTCGGTGATGATCGGCGTGCGCGGGTTGTTGGGCTGGGCGGGGGCGCCCTCGGTGAAGGACCACGCCTGGATGTCGTGGATTTCGGTCGAGCCTCCCGTGGCGCCGGTGAATCCAACCCAGGCCCTGCCCTGGTTGAGCGCGAGGGTCGTGGCGAGGTTGATGGAGGCCGTGATCTTGGGCGTGGTCATGTCGCCGACGAAAACGGACATGACGCCGTTGCCGCCGCCCACCCCGGGCACGTAGGTGACCTTGCACGTCTGCACGGAGCCGTTGGAGAGGCTGCCCAGCGTGGTGTTGATGCCGATGGACGCGGCCTCCTCGGCGGAGTTGGGCTGCTGTCCGCGGGTGTGGATGCTCACGTGGTTGCCGTTGGGGTCGTTCACGGTGCCGGCGTCGCACGTGCCGCTCTGGAACGTATCGAACTCGACCACCACGCTGTTGGGCATGTCGTGGTAGCCGATGCGGCAGCCGCCAAGGCCGACGGCGTTAACGGCGGAGTTCTGGATGACGAACGCGAACCCGTCCGCACCGCCCCCGGCGAGCGTGTGGATACGGAAGTTGAAAGTGGTGGTGAATCCGTCCGCGACCGCTTGCGGGGTGGTGTGCCAGGCCGCGCCAACGCTGTTTGCCGCGGCGGCGTTAAGTCGGAGTGTGGCGCCGCCGTTGATGGAGGCCGCGCCGACGAGGGAGAGCCCGTTGGCGTTGGGGAACGTTGCGAAGTTGAAGTCGGCGAGGGCGGCAGGGGCGACGAGGGTCAGGGCCAGAGCGAAGAGAGAACGCATGGTGGGCTCACATCAGGACGGAATTGGGAAAAGGCCGTGCCCCCACGGCCCTTCCAGCGTACCGAGTTTTCCAAGGGATGCGAGGGAGGGTGCGTCAGCGCGGAGCGCCGGAGGCGCTCTGTCCGAGTTCTCGGCCCTAGGGGCGGTCGGGAACAGGCGGGCATCCCCCAAGGCCGGGAACTTCTCGCGCCAGCGGCGGACCTCCCTGGCGTCTACCTCGACCGAGAGCACGCCCGGCTCGGGGCCGAGCTCTCCGAGGATCTCCCCCTTGGATGAAACGGCGATGGAGCCGCCGGCGTATTCGAGCCTGGGGTCGCGCCCCGTGCGGTTCACGGCCAGCATGTACGCCTGGTCCTCAATAGCGCGGGCGATGGCGAGGGCGCGCCAGTGGTGCTGGCGCGAGACCGGCCAGCAGGCGCCCAGAGCGAAGACCTCGGCGCCCTGCCTGAGGGTGGCGGTGCGGAAGAGCTCGGGGAAGCGGAGGTCGTAGCAGATCGCGGGGGCGACCTTGAGGCTCGTCCCTCCGAAAGCCCAATCCCACACGACCACCTCGCGACCGGGCGCGAAGGTCTCGTGCTCGCCGCCGATCGAGAAGGGGTGAATCTTCGTGTACTCGCAGACAATCTTGCCCGAGGGGGAAACAACGGTCATGACGTTGCTCGCCCCGCACGCCACCTGATGGCACGCGGCCACGGTGCGCCCGCCCTGCACGAAGCACTGAAACTCAGCGGCGATTTCCGCTAACAACGCAAGCGTCTGCCCCGTCCTGTCGTTCGTCTGCTGGATGTTGAAGGAGAAGCCGGTCGCGAACATCTCTGGGAGGAGGACGAGGTCGCCCGGCGACACCTCAGCCCGGTCGAGCAGCTGCCGCACCCGCTCGTGGTTCTCGGCGGGGTCTTCCCAGGCGATGTCCAGCTGGACCAGGTGCGCCCGGCGGGCCGAAGTGACGGCCTGATTCGAATCGGAAGGACTGCCCATATGACAACCGTATCAGCCCGCCAAACCCGCTGCCGCTGCGAGCCCCTGAGCTTCGCACGGGCTTCACACGAAAGCTCGCCCGGGGCGGTGCGGAGTGCCGAATACTTGGGCGTGACGGGCCCGTCGAACAACTCCACGATTCTCCTGGCGTCGCGGTCGCCGCGCCGGCGGCAGCTGCTGGAGGAGTTCGGCTTCGGCGCCCACGAGGCGACGCACCCGGGGTTCGAGGACAGCGTGCTCAAGCCCGCGACACAGAACCCGGCGGCGTGGGTCGCCAGCCTGGCGTACCTGAAGGCCTGGGCGAAGGCCAACGAGCCGGGAGCGGCCCCGCGCGTCGTCATCGGCGCGGACACCGCGTGCCTGATGGACGGGCGGCTGATCGGCACACCAACGACGCAGCAGGAGGCGGAGGCCATGATCCGCGGCTTCATGGGGCGCGAGCACGAGGTGCTGACGGGGGTGGCGGTGGTGGACTGCCGAGCCGACGAGCCGGTGCGGTACATCTTCACCGACACGGCCAGCGTCCGGCTCGGGCGCCTCAGCGAGGACCAGATCGCCCGGTACATCGCGAGCGGGGCGTGGCAGGGCAAGGCGGGGGGCTACAACTACCGCGAGGCCCTCGCGGCCGGTTGGCCGCTTTCGCACACGGGCGACATGACGACGATCATGGGGCTGCCGATGGATCGGCTCGCGCCCCTGCTCACCAGGCTCGGTGTGGCGCGTGCGCCGATGCCGCAGGATGTAAAGGTTCCCGCGTGACTCAGCTTGTTCTTGGCCAGCTTGTTGCCGGTGCTTCGCAGACGCTGTCACCTGTGCCGCTGGCGCCCTTCTGGCTGGTGGTGCCTATCGCTGCGGTGGCGATGCTGGTGGTGGGGGGGCACGTTGTCCTCATCGATCGTTCTGACCAGCCGGCGACGCGCAAGCGGATCCGGACGGTCAACGGGCTGCTGATGATGTTCACGATCCCGCTGATCGCGGCGGCCTTTGCGTTCATTCCGCCGACGAACACCCGCCTGTTCCTGATGACCTGGATCCTGGTGGTTGGCCTGATCGTGCTGGTGCTGGGGCTGGCGCTGCTGGACATCGGCGCGAGCATGCTGATGCACCGGCGGGAGCGGGCGGAGCTGCGGCGGCAGATCGCGGAGGCGCGGGCGGTGGCGGCGGGGGCGAAGAGCAGGTCGTGAGTGGCTTGGGCTAGCGCGGCGCCGGGCGAAGACGCTCGCTTGCGCGTAGGGCTTGCGCGTCGGGCTCGTTCATCGGGCTCGTTCCATCGGCCGGTCCGCGTGTGTAACCTGTGCGCACCTGCATGGGCACGCTTGATGACGCACAACTGAGCGCGAACCGGCCGAAGGCCCCGATGAGCGGGGTGCTGGGCTCCCTTGCCTCGAAGGTGTACGGGGCGGTGGTGGCCCGACGCAACCGCGCATTCGATCGCGGCAAAGGCGTTGTCACCTTTGATCGGCCGGTGATCAGCGTCGGCAATCTGTCCGTTGGCGGCACGGGCAAAACTCCAATGGTGCTGCACCTGGTACGGCTGCTGCGGGAGAACGGGAGCTGGCCGTGCGTGGCGATGCGGGGGTACGGGCGGGCACGGGGCGAGGGGCTGACTTCTGACGAGGCGCAGGTCTATCAGCGTGCGTTCCCCGACCTGCCCATGGTGGCACAGCCCGATCGGACCGAGGGGCTGCTGAACCTGTTCGCGACAGAGGAGGGTGAGCGGGTCAACTGCATCATCCTGGATGACGGATTCCAGCACCGCCGCATTGCGCGGCAGCTGGACATCGTGCTGGTGGATGCGACACGCCCGCCGTTCGGCGACAAGCTGCTGCCGGCGGGGTGGCTGCGGGAGCCGATCTCCAGCTTGTCGAGGGCGCACGCGGCGGTGGTCACGCATGCGGAGGCGGTAACGCGGACCGACGCGATCGAGATCGAGACGCGCCTGTGGAACTTCCTGCCCAAGGGCGTTGTCTCGGTCTGCCGGCACGCGTGGACGGGCGTGCTCGTCGCCGGGCCGGCGGAGGATGAGGAGCGGCCCACGGCATGGCTGCGACAGCAGCGGGTGTACCTCGCGTGCGCGATCGGCAACCCCGGGCCGTTCCTGGGGGCGGCGCGGGAGGCGATCGGGCAGGAGCCCGTCGGCGCGATGGTGCTCAAGGACCACGCCGAGTTCGAGCCCGAGGTGCTGTCCCGGCTGATCGAGGACCTGCGGCGGCATTCGGCGGACGTGTTGCTGGTCACGGAGAAGGACTGGTCAAAGCTGCTGCACGTGCCCCTGGACCGGTGGCCGTGTGCGGTGGCAAGGCCGCGGCTGGAGCTGTCGTTTGACCGGCAGGGGGAGGCGCTGGAGCGGGCGGTGCTGGAGTGTGTGCGGTTATTCAAGGACGAAGGTTGAAGGGGTGCGAAGGTCGGCCCGCGGCGGGCCGAGTCCCTCCCTGACGGTCAGGGTTCTTATTGCGATGCAACCGGCGTGTCACACGCCGGTACCACCCCTGTGCCCCTCTCCGCTCCCAACCCGGTACCATCCACGCGAATGTCCCTCCGCCTCAAGCTCACCCCCATCCGCGGCAACGCCAAGGCTCTCCAGGTCACCGACGGTGCTGTCAGCATCGGGCGCGGGCCGGATAACACCATCCCGCTCATCGACGAGCGGGCCAGCCGCCGCCACTGCGTCATCGAGCTCGACCACCAGGGCTGCTGGATGGTCCGCGACCTGGGCAGCCGCAACGGCACCAAGCTCAACGAAGAGAAGGTCACCACGGCGATCCTCAAACCCGGCGATGTGCTCAAGGTGGGGCAGCACGAGTTCCTGATCGAGGGCGACCGGCCCAATATCCCGGAGTTGCAGGCAAAGGAGCTCGACGTCAATGCGGCGTACGAGCACAGCGAGATCGCAAAGGAGACGGGGCTCAAGGCCAGCCGCGAGGTGGGCTGGATGTTCGAGCTGGCGGAGGTAATGAACGCCCTGCCGCCCAAGGACAGCGCGCCCGAGGAGGTGCGGATCGTCGATGCGAACGGTAATCCGAGCGACGTGCTCTCAGGGACGAGCGATGGGCCCAACGCGGTGCGGATGCTGTTCCAGCTGGCGAGCAAAAGCCGGGCGACCGACATCCACATGGAGCCCAAGGCGGAGATCTGCAACGTCCGCATGCGCGTGGACGGCGACATGGTGCCGATCATGGAGCTGCCCAAGCGCGTGGGCGAGCTGGTGTTCGGCGTAATCAAGGCGGCGTGCCACATGCACGTGGCGGGGCGCGACGCGGTGCAGGACGGGCACTTCTCGACGGTGTTCCCGGATCGGCGGGTGGAGAACCGCGTGAGCTTCACGCCCAGCATGTACGGGCAGAAGCTCGTGGTACGGCGTCTGGACCAGCGGGGCACGCCCGAATCGCTGGGCGACCTGGGCATGACGCCCTGGATGCACGAGCGCATCCGGCAGGTGTGCAGCCAGGACAGCGGCCTCATCATCACCTGCGGCCCCACCGGTAGCGGCAAGACGACGACGCTTTACAACGCCATCCGCGAAATCGACCGCACCACCCGTAACGTGATCACGATCGAGGACCCCGTCGAGTACCAGCTCGCGGGCGTGACGCAGATCCCGGTGGACGAGCAGAAGGGCAACAACTTCGGCCAGCTGCTCCGATCCGTGCTGCGCCAGGACCCCGACGTCATCCTCGTGGGCGAGATCCGCGACGAGGAGACCGCCCGCACCGCCATGCAGGCCGCCATCACCGGGCACCTGGTGTTCTCCACCGTGCACAGCAAGGAGACCATCACGGCCGTGTTCCGCCTGCTGGACCTCAAGGTCGAGCGGCACCTGGTGGCCAACTCGCTCGACCTGATCCTTGCGCAACGGCTGGTGCGGATGCTGTGCGACAACTGCAAGCGGCTGCAGCCGGTCGCTCCCGGTCAGGCCACGCGCCTGGGCAAGTTCCTGCAGGGAAAGACGCAGATCTACACGGCCACCGGCTGCTCGCGATGCCTGCGGACGGGCTACCGCGGGCGGCGGGCGCTGTTCGAGCTGCTGGACTTCAACGACGAGCTGCGCGACATTGTGCTCCGCGACCCCTCGATCACAGCGATGAAGAAGGTGATCGAGCAGGGGCTATTCTCAACGCTCCAGCAGTTCGGCTGGAGGCTGGTGGCCGACGGCGTGACGAGCCTGGACGAGGTCGATCGCGTGGCGGGGATGTCCTGACGCAGGGGCCGGCGATGAGCGACACCAAGAAGTGCATCCGATGCGGCGGCACGCGGCTGGAGCCCGGGGCTCTCGGCTCCTTCAGCCTCACCTTTCGCCCGAAGAACACGCCGTTCCTCACCATGGCGTCCAATGACGTCGCCGTTGACGCCAACATGTGCTTGGACTGCGGGACGGTGGAGTTCGTTGGTGACGTTGTGAAGGCCCGCAAGCTGATGGGCGAGCGGGCAAAGCCTCACTAGCTGGCGCCAGCTGCACATCGCTGACGGGACTCCGTTATACTCGCCCCCGCGTGTGCCGGGCGGGGGGACCGCTGCGGGCGCGCTGCTTCACAGGAGCCCGCGCCGTGTCGAAGAACAACCCCGCGAACCGCAAGGTCGCCGACCACCTCAAGCAGGGCGTGAAGCAGATCGGCAAAACCTACAACGCGCTGTACAAGAGCCAGGGCGGCATCGGCGGGCCCAAGGACAACATCAAAGCCATCGTGACCGGGCGCACGAGCAAGGACATGCCCAAGATCCCCGCCGGCACGCGGGCCGCCGCGGCCGCCATGGGCGCCGCCAGCGTCACGCCGCTGGGCCCGGTCGCCGCGTTCGCCTCGGGTGTCAAGAAGTCGGTCGTCGCCAAGGCTGACGCGAAGGCCGCGGCTAAGGCACCGAAAGTCGCCACGCCCCAGAAAGAGATCAAGCTGGCTATCAAGAAGCCCGCGCCCACCGGGGCGAAGCCGCCCGCGCGCCCGTCGACGCCTGCGCCGACGACGAAGCCCGGAAGTCAGAAGCCCAAGGCCTAACCAAAGGTAATAACACACCCATCCACTGGAACTCTGCTATGCCGCCGCCCCCCAACAAGCCCGTGAACAAGAACGCGAACCGCCCGCTGCCCACGCCGCCGGGCGCCGCCCCGGCCGCCAAGGACAAGTCCGCGGCGAGTGGCGCGAATAAACCCGCGCCGCCCGGCAAAGCCGGACCCGGCGCCGCAGGTGGGCGCGGCCCGGGCCCCGCTGGCCCCAACGCTGGCGGTCCGGGCGCACCCACCGGGAAGGACAAGAAGCCCGCGGCCGTCAACGGCTCCGCGGGAGCGTCGAAGAGCACGAGTCGCAACGCCGGCGTTGCGGGCCCCGCGAAGTCCGGCGCCTCTGCTTCCGCGGGCTCGGCATCGGCGAGCGGCGCCAGCGGTCCTGCGGCCTTGGGCAAGGCTCCGATCGCGCCCCCGAAGCCAACCGGCGGATCGATGAGCGCGAACCTGCCCAAGCCGACGGGCAACACGTCGCGCCCGCTGCCCAAGCCGCCGGTGACGAGTGGCTCGGCCTCGAAAACCTCGACTATCCCGAAGGCGCCCAAGCCGCCGAAGTCCAACGCTCCCACCGGCAAGCCCGAGCCCTCCACCTATGACGCCAGCCGCGAGAAGGATCCGGCGTTCAAGCAGTGGCAGGAGAATGTCAAGCACGCGGAGAAGGCCGTGAAGAAGTACGGAATCAAGCCCGAGGACTTGAAGACCGGGCGGAAGTGACGCTGAGCTTCGGAGAGGACGGGCAGCCGCCGCACTGCGCTCGCGTGCACTAGGGCTTGCGTGCGCACCACGACTGTTCGAGCGCGTCCTCGAATGCCCGAGCGAACGAGCCCGCATCGCACAGCGCCGATTGCACCCGCGCCCGCAGCGTGCGCCGCAGCTCCGCCCGGCGCTGGTGGTCGCTTGCGAGCAGAGCGGCGGTGTTGACGAACGCGTCCTCAGAGCTCGCCGCCAGCTCCGGCAGCCCCACCCGCGAGAGGATGGTGAGCCCCATGCGCGAGGCCGTGCGGTCGCCCGTGAGCGACACCACGGGCACGCCCATCCACAGCGACTCGCAGAGCGTGGTGGTGCCGTTGTAGGGGAACGTGTCGAGGGAGATGTCGACGGCGTGGTACGCGGGCATGACAGAGCCCTCGGCGGGCGCGGGCGGCTCCACCTTGATGCGGGAGCGGTCCTTCACACCCGCGGCCATCACGCGCTTGACCAGGTCCTCGCGGAGCCCGGCCTCCGCGAGCGACACGTGCCTGAACAGCAGCTCGCTCCCGGGGACAACCTCCAGGGTGCGGGCGTACAGCGAGAGCAGCGGGGCGTTGAGTTTCGGCACGGCCCCGAAGCACCCCAGCACCAGCGGCGCGCCCGCGGGCCGCTCATTCACGGGGGGCGCATCGGGGTAAGGGCGGTACGCGAGCATGCAGGGCTCAAGCCGCAGGGGCTGCTCGGGCACCGCCAGCGGTGCACCGTCCGCCGCGTCCGTCAACGCGTCCACCACGCGGAAGTCCATCGCGCTCAGGCCCGTAGGCGCGGGGTATCCCAGCCACGCGACCTGCACGGGAGCGGGCCGCCGGGCGAACACCGCCAGACGGTTGTTCCACGTGCAGCCCGCGAGGTCGATGAGGATGTGCACGCGATCGGAGGCGATGGTGGCCGCGAGCTCGTCCGCGTTCTGCGTGTGCACGCGCCGGAAGTGCGTCGCCTGCCGCTCGTACTGGCGGGTGAAGTCGTCCTCGGCGGCGTGCGTCGAGTAGCACACGATCTCGAAGCGTCCGCGGCCGACGTGCTCCAGCAGCGGCAGCAGGAAGCTGGTGACCGAGTGGCGGCGGAAGTCGCCGGACACCAGCCCGATCCGCAGCCGCCGCGGGCGCTCGCCGCCCGCCTCCGGTGGGGGGATGCGGTGCACCGGGGCCGCCCGCGCCCCCGGCTCTGCTTCCAAGGCCGCGGCGTAGCGGCGGTGCGCGGCCGCGATATCGGCGGTGCTCACGCCGGGGGCGTAGTTGAGCGTGAAAGCGTAGAGGTGCAGCAGGCGCGGGTTGGCGTTGCGGGCCTCGACATGCGGCCGGAGCAGCGCCAACGCCTCATCGGCCTGCCCTGACTCCTTGAGCGCGTGGGCGAGAGCTCCGACCGCCTCCAGGTCCGCGGGGGCGCCCTTTGGACGCGACGCGATGAACGCCCGCAGGTGGGCCGCGCCGGCGAAGGGCTCGCCGCCCGAGGCCAGCAGCATCCCCAGCATGCGGCGGGCTTCGGGGTTGCCCGCGGCCGCGGGCTTCTCGATCACCTTCCGCGCCGCCGCCCGGTCACCCGCGTGGAAGTGGGCCTTGGCGAGGGTGAGCGCGAGCACCTGGTTCTCGGGGCGGCCGCGGAGGGCGAGGGCGTAGCGCTGGGCGGCGTCGGCCCAGCGGCCCTCGGTCGCAGCGAGGTACCCGGCGAGCTCGTTGATGTGCGTGTCCGCGGGTGCCGCGGTGAGGGCGTCGGCGAGCACCTGCGCGGCCTCGGCCCGCCGGTTGGCGTGCAGCAGCTGCGTGGCAAACTCCGCCAGCTGACGCGTGTTGGTGGGCTGCAAGGGGGCGGATCCTGGACGAACGGACAGCCGGGACCGTGAGGGCGCGCGAGCCACGGCCATTACGCGGGCGGTCGCGGGCGGATGCCTGATTTCCGCGGGATTTCTCGCGGCCTGCGGCAAGGGGCGGTGGGGGCGGGGGATGCGCGAAGGTGAGGCTCGCTAGCGGACGTGCGGGGCCGTGGCTCGCGTCCCGAATGGGAGCAGTGCTGTAGCCACGGGTGGAGCGGCGCTTCGCCGCGGAACTCGTGGCAAGCAGGCAGACCGTCGCCGCCCCGAAGGGGGCGGAGCATCAGTCAAAGACGTACCGCTCCTCGAAATCGATCTCGTGCAACCGCAGCATGCGCAGAAGTTCGGACTTGAAGTCTTCCTTCGCGTGGTGCTCGGCCTGGTTCGCGATGTACAGCTTGACCGCGGGCTCCTGCGACTTGCTGACGGAGAACACGCTGTAGCCCTCCTGCCATGCGAAGTCGCGGAGCGCGGTGTAGTTCTGGTGTACCCAGAGGGAGGAGTGTGCCTTCACATTGCGCATCAGATCGGAAATGCACATGTCGGTGCGCCAGCGGAAGTACATGTGGACGTGGTCTTCGACCCCGCCGATGGCGTGGAGCACGCCCTTCTCGCCTCGGATGATGCCGCCGATGTAGTCGTAGACAGGTTGCCGGATGTCAGCAGTAAGCCAGGGGAGACGGCGCTTCGTGGAGAAGACGACGTGCAGCAGAATCTGCGAGTACGTGCCGGGCATGCCATGGCTCCTTGCTCCGCCCCCTCCGGGGCGGGAAAGGGAGAGAGGAAGAGAGAATAACGGCGTCCTTGTCCACGGGTTCCGGTCGCCGGAGGCGACCTCCACCCGTGGCTACAGCACTCGGCCCCGTTCGGGGCCAAAGGCCAGGGGGAAGTAGTCACAATGAAAATTGATCGTGCCCATGCTGTCTTGAGCCCCGAACGGGGCTCAGTGCTGTAGCCACGGGTGGAGCGAGCCCGACCGCGGGCGAGCGGAACCCGTGGAAGCTCGCGCACATCCTTACCGCCCCGGAGGGGCGGAGCTCTGGATCCCTCGAGCAGCGATCGGGGCTCAGTGCATCGAGCCCCGAACGGGGCTCAGTGCTGTAGCCGCGGGTGGAGCGAGCCCGTCCGCGGGCGAGCGGAACCCGTGGAAGCTCGCGCACATCCTCTCCGCCCCGACGGGGCGGAGCTTGCCGGTACACCCGTCACATCATCGGCACATCGGCCCCGCGCTCGCGGGCACACGCGATCGCCTCGTCGTACCCCGCGTCGGCGTGCCGGAAGACGCCCATCGCCGGGTCGTTGGTGAGCACGCGGGACAGCCTCTTCGCCGCCTCGGGCGTGCCGTCGGCGACGATGACCTGCCCCGCGTGCTGGGAGTAGCCGATGCCCACGCCCCCGCCGTGGTGGAAGCTGACCCACGAGGCGCCGCTGGCGACGTTGACCATCGCGTTGAGCAGGGCCCAGTCGCTCACGGCGTCGGTGCCGTCCTTCATCGCCTCCGTCTCTCGGTTGGGTGACGCGACGCTGCCGCAATCCAGATGGTCGCGCCCGATGACGATCGGCGCGGACACCTTACCCTCCGCCACGAGCCGGTTGAACAGCAGCCCCGCCTGGTCGCGTTCCTTGTACCCCAGCCAGCAGATGCGGGCGGGCAGGCCCTGGAAGGCCACGCGCTCGCCCGCCATCGTGAGCCAGCGGTGCAGCCCCTTGTCCTCCGGGAACAGCTTCAGCAGCTCGCGGTCGGTGGTCGCGATGTCCGCCGGGTCCCCGCTCAACGCCACCCACCGGAAGGGCCCCCGCCCCACGCAGAACTGCGGCCGGATGAACGCGGGCACGAAGCCGGGGAACTTGAAGGCGTCCTTGTACCCCTGCTCCAGGGCCCGCTGCCTGATGTTGTTGCCGTAGTCGAACGTCACGGCCCCGCGCTCGTGCAGCGTCACCATCGCGCGCACGTGCCGCTCCATGGCCGCGAGGGACTTCTTGGTGTACCCCGCCGGGTCCGCCGCCCGCGCGGCGTTGGCCTGCTCGAGCGTCATACCGATGGGCACGTAGCCGTTCAGAGGATCATGGGCCGAGGTCTGGTCGGTCAGGGCGTCGGGCGTGATGTTCTTCGCGATCAGGTAATCCAAAAGCTCCACCGCGTTGCAGCACACGCCCACGCTCACGGCCTTCTTCTGCTCCTTGTACTTCAGCGACTGCGACACACCCGCCTCAATCGTCGGCGCGATCTCATCGAGGTACCGGTCCTTCTTCCGTCGTTCTAAGTTCTTCGCATCCACATCCGCGATCAGGCACACCCCGCCCGCCATCACGGCCGCGAGCGGTTGAGCGCCGCCCATCCCGCCGCACCCCGCCGTCACGCACAGCCGCCCGCTGAGATCGCCGCCGAACTTCTGCCGCCCGCACTCCGCGAACGTCTCGTACGTCCCCTGCAGAATCCCCTGCGTGCCAATATAAATCCACGACCCCGCCGTCATCTGCCCGTACATCATCAGCCCGCGGGCGGCCAGTTCGTCAAAGTGCTTCTGCGTCGCCCAGTGCGGCACCAGGTTGCTGTTCGCAATCAGCACCCGCGGCGCATCCTCGTGCGTCCGCACCACGCCCACCGGCTTGCCCGACTGCACCAGCAGCGTCTCGTCCGGCTTGAGCCGCTTGAGCGTCGCCACGATCGCATCAAAGCACGCCCAGTCCCGCGCCGCCCTCCCCTTGCCGCCGTACACGACTAACTCCGCCGGGTTCTCCGCCACCTCGGGGTCCAGGTTGTTCATCAGCATCCGCATCGCCGCCTCCGCCGCCCACGACGAGCACACGCGGGTGTTGCCGCGCGGGGCGCGGATGGTGCGGGGAGTGGTGGGGCGGTGGGAAGGTGCGGAGGTGGGGAGGTGAGGGGCGGTGGTCATTGTGGGGGAGTTTAGGGGCGGCGAAAGAGTTCGAGTTTCCGCCGGTCTTCCGCAGTCATCGGCGAGGCCTTGAGCTCACCCGTTGCGGACTCGCGGAGAACGAAGCCGAATCGCTCGTAATACCAATGCCGCTCATCCACCCGCCACTTCGGAGGTGTAGGAGCACCGGGCTTGAGGAGACGGGCGATGCTTCCTGATTCCTCGAGCACCGCATCCGCCTCTCCGAACACCGGCGTGATGCGGTCGATCGGGCGTGATCGGCAGCCCGTTGCCAGCACGGCCATGAACGTCGGCACTAGCACGATGGTCACCTGTATGGCCCCGCGTCGCATCATCGCAGTGTAACGACCGGGTGGCACGGTCCGTCTTTTGGTCGTGCTGCCCCCGCCGCGGACGCGGCGCACGGCCCTAGCCGGGGGTGGCGTCCTCAACACCCCCGGACGCGTGCACCCGCAACGCCACCGCCCCAGCGGGGCGGGTGAAGCGCCCCAGGTACACTCAACCCATGGAGCAACCCGTGCCGCCGCCCGGCGAGAGCCCGATCGACCCTCAGCGCACGGACATCGACCCGGTCGCATTCGCGCTCTCGCGCACGCTGTGCCACCTCGTCTGGATCGACGAGCACGCCAGCGACTTCGCCCGCACTCGCACCAGCGACCCGGCGCACGCCGAGCAGGAGCTCCGCTACCTCCTGGACTCAATCCCCCACGCTCTCAAGCACGCGCGGCGGCTGCGAGACCTTCTTCTGGCGGGGCAGACCATCGACCCTGCCAAGACACTCCCGAGCGGTCTCGCAGAACAATGAGAATGCCCTGGCTCCGGTTGGGCACTCGGGGAGAGGTGCGGCAAAGTGGGTCCAACTACTTGTTCGGCGGCTTCCGATTGCCGCGTCGGGTGGGTCCTTTCTCCCGGGGCAGGTACCAGGCCCAATACGCGCAGCAAAAGAGCGTGGTCGTGTTCCAATGGGACGTCCGAGGTGCCGGATGTGTGGCCGCGGCGAACGCGAACACGGCGGCTATGGCGATAGCAGGCAGCGTGAGGGTCATCAATCCGATGAACCGGAGGGCCCGACTCGGCACGAACACTAATGCGATCGCGAACAGGATGGGGATGACAGCGGCAACGTACAGCAAGGACGCGATGCCGAGCAGCACGTGCGTGCCGCTGTCAAGCTGCTGGATGGACTGGATCAACTGCTGCACACGGGCATCCTAACGAAGCCTTGGGCGGGTGGCACGGGCAGCGCAACTCCCGCGAAGTGCCACTGGCGGCTCGTCCGCCAGTGTGGCGGTGACGAGGGGCGCGGTCAATCTCCCGTGCGCACGGCGCCACCGCGGCACTGGCAGGCGAGCTGCCAGTGGCACTGTTCACGAACCGTGTGAGGCGTTCAGCGGCTCTCGTCGGTCGTTGAACGGTCGCGGTGCACCGTCCCACAAAGGCCGTGGGGCGTTGAACAGCCGCGGTGCGCCGCCCCACAACGCCGGTGGGTCGTTGCACAGCTCCAACCCGTCGTCCCACGGCCGTTGTGGGGCGTCCCA
The DNA here is from genome assembly GCA_035627955.1 of Phycisphaerales bacterium. NCBI lineage: Bacteria > Pseudomonadati > Planctomycetota > Phycisphaerae > Phycisphaerales > Phycisphaerales bacterium. Next base: position 56,172 of record DASPKU010000011.1, on the reverse strand, counting down.
CAGCCGCTGTAGGGCGTCCCACATCCGTTGTGGGACGGCTGTTTGCCGTTTTTGAAGGCCCTACGGCGGCTGTGGGGCGGTGGGGTCTCGGCGCTCGCCGCCCGCTGTAAGCGGCGGAGATGCCGGGGTTTAGCGGTGAGCGGCGAAGGGAGGCTCAACCTCGACAGGATGGAATATGCCGCCTGTGACGAAAGTGCGGGCGGGATCGGGCCGACGAGAGGCGTGGGCACAACGCCCTCTCGGAGTTTGAAGCCATGGGCAAGAAGATGGTGGTTCCCAACGACCGGCGGCAGAAGGTGGCGTTCTACCGCGAGCACATCGCGGCGTGGGCGACGCACGCGGCGTCGATCGGCATCGGCCCGGGGCTGCTGGCGGACGTGCAGGACAAGCTCGCGGCGGCGGAGGCGGCGGACGAGACGATGACCCGACTGAGGGCGGAAAGCGTGGCCGCGACGGCGGAGTTTTATGGCGCGGTCGGGGCGCTGGCGAAGACCGGCTCGGCGGCGATGGCGACGATCCGCACCTACGCGGCGATGAGCGGGGACCGTGATGTGTACGCGCGGGCGATGATCCCCCCGCCGAGCGCCGGCGGCAGCATCGCGATCCCCGGCACACCCGAGGGGTTCAGCGCCGAGCTGCTGCAGGACGGCAGCGTCACGCTGCGGTGGGAGTGCAAGCACCCCGCGGGCTCGACCGGCGTGCTGTACTTCGTGCGGCGGCGCGTGATGGGCGGCAGTGAGGGCGGGTGGGAGTTCATCGGGACCACGGGCGCGAAGACGTTCGTGGATGGCACGGTGCCCGCGAATGTGCGCGGCGTGGAGTACGAGGTGCACGCGGAGCGGAGCACCAAGCGCGGCCACCCGGCGCGGTTCAGCGTGCGGTTTGGGGCGTCCACTTATGGGGAAGCGGCGCGACGCGCAGCGTAGACGGAGCACAGCGCCGCTCGAATGAGCATAGAGGGTCCGCGCGGAAGGGCGCACGGCGCGAGCAAGGAGCGCAGCATGACCTCCACGACAAACATGTTCCCCCTGCTCCAGCTCGGCGGCATGCCACTCTCTCTCGACCCCATCGCCCTTGTCCTCATGGGGGTCATCGGTGCGGTCGAGGCGGTGGTAGGGTTGCTGGGGTGGGCGCTGCTGGGGCACGCGGTGGTGGCGGCGGTGCTGCTGCCGTGGATCGCGACGCGTTCACTGATGACCGCAAAGGCGCGGGCGTGGTGGTGCCTGTTCGTGCTGCTGGCGCCGGTGTCGGGAGCGGTGGTGTGGTTGGCCCACAGGGAGCATGCACCGGCCCCGCCACCGAGATGAGGACATCGCGGTGGGGGGGTACGACTTCCGCTCGCGGACCGATGCCACGGGTGCGCGGACAAAGGCAAAGACCATTTGGGACGCTTCGCGAAGGTGTCGGGAGGAGGTCGCACGACCGCTCACCCCTCTTGCCCGACACCAGCAGGTCGGCCGTTGACCGCTCCGAGGTACGGCGACGCTCATCTATACCGGCGACGCCAACGCCCCGGGAATTTGGGCACTGGGGAGGGGTGCGCGGCTTTGCCGCACCTCTCCCCGAGTGCCCAACCGGAGCCAACGCCTTCTCGCCTTGGCCTTGATGCTCCTGCCGCCCCGCCGGGGCTTTCGCGTCTGTACGCGTCACGGGGGCCCACGCCCCGGGCTACCGGCTGCGCGCGGCTCCGCCGCTCAAGAGACTCACGCACGTTCACTGCGCAACTGTGAACTGCCGCCTGAACGCCTTCAGCATCGCCGCCCTGGCCGCGGCCGCGGTGCGGTAGCGTTTCTCAGGGTGGCAGGGGAAGCCGCCGCTTTCTTCCAGCACCGTGGGGTGCCACGTGCGCGGGTAGGGCTTCTTGCCCCTGGTCTTCTCGGCGCGGATGAAGTCGGGGACCTCGACCTGCATGACCTCATAGAGCCAGGTGCGCAGGCGGTAGCGGGAGGGCGCCTCGCGGATGATCTCGACGCGGTACTCGGGCCCTCCGGGGATGGCGATGTCGAAGGTCTTGATGACCTCGTGGACCTGCAGGGTGGGGGGCTTGGGGGGCATGAAGCGTGGTATAGCACGCGAGGGGGAAGGGGACATAGCGACGAAGACGTCGCCATGGCACGCGGGGTGCGGCTGCGTCCGAACCCAACCGCCTTCCTCTGTGCCCTCTGTGTGCTCTGTGGTTCAAACCCCAAGAAGCCGTGGGGGCGAAGGGTGGGGGGGCAATCAACCCCCCGGGCGTCGATCCCCCGATTCCGCTACTCTCTGGGCGTTGCCAGAGACACTGACGCCGGAACATCCTGAGCCTGTCGGATCCGTAGCCGTGGTAGAGAGCCCTGTAGACGGGGGTTCGGGCGTCCGTGACGGGCATGATCACACCCAAGCGGACGGGGATTCGCACCCGCACCCCCACACTCACTCGCACGCCCACGAGCACCTCAGCCCCGCCGACCGCACCGTGCGGCGGGTGAACATGGCGGCGGTGGTGGTGCCCCTGCTGGGCTTGTGGCTCGCCATCTACCTCGCGTGGGGCACGGCCTTCGACTGGACGCAGGCGGCGATCTCCCTGTCGATGTCGATGCTGACGGCGCTGGGGATCACCGTCGGCTACCACCGGCTGTTCACGCACAAGAGCTTTACCGCCGTGGCCCCGGTGCGGTACATCCTCGCGGCCCTGGGCTCGATGGCGGTGCAGGGGCCGGTGATCGAGTGGGCGGGGGCCCACCGCAAACACCACCAGCACGCCGACGGCGAGCACGACCCGCACTCGCCCCACCACCACGCCGGCGGTGAGTTCGCGGCCACGCTGATGGGCACGCTCAAGGGTTTTTACCACGCGCACATGGGCTGGATGCTCGCGGGCCACCAGCGGGGGCTGGCGCGGTACACCAAGGACCTGCGCGAGGACCGGGTGGTGGCCGCGGCCAACCGCCACTTCAAGTTCTGGGTCATCATGGGGCTGGTGATCCCGGCGGTGCTTGGGGGCGTGCTGACGATGACCTTCAAGGGGGCGCTGCTGGGGCTGCTGTGGGGCGGCCTGGTGCGGATCCTCGTCAACCACCACATCACGTGGAGCGTGAACTCCATCTGCCACCTGTGGGGCACGAGCCCCTTCGTCAGCCACGACGAATCACGCAACAACGCCATCGTCGGCGTGCTGGCGATGGGCGAGGGCTGGCACAACAACCACCACGCCTTCCCCACCTCGGCGCGGCACGGCCTGCGCTGGTGGGAGCTTGACGTGAGCTACTGGGTGATCCGCGGCTTGGTCGTGCTGCGGCTCGCCAGCCACGTGAAGGTGCCCAGCGCTGAGAAGATGGCAGCGCGGAAGAAGTGACGGAGTGACGGAGTGACGGAGTGACAGAGTGACAGAGTGACCAAGTGAAGGTGGGGCGCTGGGGCAGTGAGGGGGCGGGTTATTCGGGCCGCGGGGTTGGGCCGGTGGGGGTCCGGCGGGCGTACCACCTTGGAAGGGGGCCCCATGCACGCCATCATCTACTCGTCGTCCCAGGAATCGCCCTGCGGTGGTTCCGCCGCCTTCGGCACGCTGGAGGCCCGCGGCGGGGCGAAGCTTGATCGACTCACCGCTGGCGACATCGTGTGGGTGGTGCAGCGCATGCCGGGCGCCCGCCGCACGCCGGGGCTGTGCGGGCGGGTGGTGGTTGAGAGTATCGCGAGCGGCGGGGTCGGCGGGGAGGCGGGCGGGGTGAACAGCGGAGGCCTGGCGGAGAGTTCGGGCACGCGGGCGCGCCGCATCGTGGCCCGCGAGGGCGATTCCCGCCACTGCGAGCCCTTCGCCTGCCCGGTGGTGCACACGTGGGGGGTGTGGCGGCAGCACTACCGCGGCGTCATGCTGCTCACTGACGAGCAGGCGGGCACCATGGAGCAGGTCTGGAGCGAGCGGCCGGGGGCCTGACCGGATGATCAGTGAAGAACAAGAGCCGTCAACGGCGCGTGACGCGTCCGTGTCAGGCCGTGTCACGCTCTGTCACACTCTGTCACACACTGTCACGCTCTGTCACGCTCTGTCACGCCTGCGGCAGCGTGAGGCAGAACACCGAACCGCTCTGGCCGTCAGGCCGAGGCTCGACCCACACCCGCCCGCCGTGCCGCTCGACGATGCGGCGCACGATGGCGAGGCCCACGCCGGTGCCCGGGGCCACGGCGGCCGCGGCCCGCCCGCGCCGGAACATGCGGAAGACGCTGTCGCGCTCCTCCGCCGGGATGCCCAGGCCGTTGTCGCGGATGCGGAGCGTGACCTCCCCGTGCTGCTCGCTGTCCTCGACCTCGAGGGTCTTGAGCGGCGAGCGGTTGTACTTGATGCCGTTGCTCAGGAGGTTGGTCAGGACCTGGAGCAGCAGGGAGCGGTCGCCGCGCACCGCGGGCAGGCCGCTGGCGACCGTCACCTGCACGCGTTCGGATTCCACGAGCCAGCGCACAGCGTCCAACGCGTCGTGCACCAGCGTGCCCAGCTCCAGCCGCTCGACCTTGAGCTCGCCGTGCCCCGCGCGGGCGTACTCCAGCAGGCCCCCGATCATCCCGCTCATGCGCTCGCTCAGCCGCCCGACCGACTCCAGCCGCGCGAGGCTGGCAGGGTCGAGCACCGCCCCGGCGTCGTCGCGGACCATCTCCGCATAGGCGCGGACGCCGCGGAGCGGCTCCTTGAGGTCGTGGGCGACGATCTGCGCGAACTCGTCGAGGTCGCGGTTGCTGCGGCGAAGGTCCTCGGCCGCCTGCTCGGCCTCGCGCCGCGCGATGTTGCTCTCCTCCTGGAGCTTGGCCGCCACCACGCCCGCGCCCGCGAACACCGCCAGGGCCGTGAGCAGCCGCACGTCCTCGCGGTCGAAGGGCACCCGGGCCCCGCCGTTCTCCCCGCTGGGCCCGGTGCGGACCTGCCCTTCGTGCAGCGCCACCCACACGGCCCCGATGGGCCCGTGCACCTGCGAGGTGTCGCGCCCGCCGTGGCCGAACGCCGCCGACCCCGAGCCCGCGCTGCCGCCCTGAATCCCGCCGTGCGGCCCCGGCACGGGGACCACCAGCGCCTCCCGCATCAGCGGCCGGAGGTCCGCCAGGCGCGGGAAGGCGATGGCGGGGTCCTTGTACAGCAGCGGCCGCCCCGCTTGAATGCAGGCGCCGCCGATGCTCTCGTGCCACGCGACCTGCGGGGCGTCGTGCCCCTTCATGACGCCCGCCAGCGACGACCAGCGCACCGTGTGCCCCCCGCCGGGCAGGACCTCGCTGAGCGTGAGCCCTGCGCTGCCCGCGCCGGTCATGGCCAGGGCCTCCAGAGCGAGAGTGTCGAAGATGTGCTCGGGGCTCCCGCCGAAGCTCGCCCCCAGGCGGCGCATGGCCGCGAGCTCGCGGTCGTAGTCGCGCTCGCGGGACTGGCGACGCTCGAGCTCCGGCGTGATGTCGCACGCGGCCAGGCCGGCGGCGGCGTTGTCCTCGCGTTTGAGGTTGGCCGCCGCGCGGCCGCGCTCGCCGCCGTGCTGATGCTGATGGGCGCCCCCCGTCGTGCTCATGTGCATGGTATAGCACGAGGCAGAGGTGGGACACCGGCTGTCGGCGTGCGCAATGAAAAGGGCCGGGCATCAATGCCCGGCCCTCCGTCCTTCACTTGGCCGATTGGCCGCTGCTGGGATTACCAGCCGCCGCGCCCGCCGCTGCTGCGACCACCGCCGCCGCCACGGCTGCCGCCGAAGCCGCCGCGACCGCCGCCGCCGCCCGCCTCGCGAGGCTTGGCCTCGTTCACGGTGAGGTCGCGACCGTCAACGTTCTTGCCGTTGAGGGCGGCCATGGCGCCCTGGGCCTGGGAGGCGTCGTTCATCTCGACGAACCCGAAGCCGCGGGGGCGGCCGGTGTCGCGATCCATGACCAGCGACGCGGAGGCGACGGGGCCGAAGGCCTCGAACATCTCGCGGAGCTGACCCTCGGACGTGTTGAACGACAGATTACCGACGTAGAGCTTCATACCGATACTTCCAAAGAGCCCAGAGTGAGAACCGCTGCTTGAACCTGGGCGGAGGAAGCGTCGGGGAGCCAGTGCGATCCGGACACGAAGGCCGGGGCGATCCCGGCGGCGGAGGAACTGAGGCCGGGCGAGTATAGGCCCCTCCGTCCCCCCGGGAGGCCCTACCGCCGGGGCAGGGTGATGACGAACACGGACCCCTGCCCCTCCGGGTTGTCTTCAATGACCACCTCGCCGCGGTGACCCTCCACGATCTTCTTGACGATGGCCAGCCCCACGCCGCTGCCAGGGCCGAAGTCCTCCTCGCGGTGCAGGCGCTTGAAGATGCGGAACGCGGTCGACCGCTGATTGGGCGGGATGCCGACGCCGTTGTCGGAGAGGCAGATGGAGATGAAGGCGGGAGTGGCAGAGTGGCCAAGTGGCAAAGTGGCAGAGTGAGAGGCGGGAAAGGCGGGAGCGCCGGGGGCATTCTCTTTCACTTTGCCACTTTGCCACTCTGCCACTTTGCCACCTTCCCCGCCCGCTTCGCGGGCGTACACCCGCACCCGCTTCACCTCGCTCCTGTTGTAGCGGGCCGCGTTTGCGAGGAGGTTCTGGAAGACCTGCGAGAGGGCGACGGGGTCCACGCTCAGCGAGGGGAGGTTGGGCTCGATGGTGAGCTCGACCTTCTTCTCCTTGTACTCGGGCAGCGTGCTCGCGGCCTCGTAGACCAGGGCGGCGAGCTCGACGGGCGAGTCGCTGAGCTTGACGTCGCCGCTGCGGGCGAAGCGCATCATCTCGTCCACGAGGCGCCCGCCGCGGACGGCGGCCTTCTGGATGCCCTCGAGCTTCTTGATGGCGTCCCCGGGCAGCGCGGCGCGGTGGTCGTCGAGGATGAAGCTGGCCTGGAAGTTGATCGTGCGGAAGGGCTCCTTGAGGTCGTGGGCGGCGATGTGGGCGAAGTCGGTGAGGTCGCGGTTGGCCCGGGTGAGGTCGGTGCGGTGGGCGTCGGCGTCGGCGAGCAGCTGCTCCAGCTTGGCCGCGTTGGCGCGGATGGTGTCCTCGGCGCGGCGGCGGTCGGTGATGTCGATGCCGATGCCGTAGAGCATCGTCGGCCGGTTGTTCACGTACACCGCGCGGCCGCGCCCGTCCATCCACCGCCACACGCTGGGGTGGTCGCTCGCGTGGCGGAAGCGGAACTCGATCACGTAGTCGCGCTGCTGCATGATGGCCGCGGCCACCTCGTCGCCCACGGCCTTGCGGTCGTCGGGGTGCACAAGGTCGAAGAACGCCTGCTCGGAGCCGGGGAAGCCCCCCGGCGGCAGGCCGAACAGTTGCTCAAGCTCGGGGGACCAGACGACCGTGTTGGTGGCGAGGTCACGCGTCCACCAGCCCATCCGCCCGCCCTTCATCGCCAGGGAGAGAGTCTCGTGCAGGTCGCGGAGGGTTTCGAGGGTGGGGGCGTGGGGGGGCGTCATGAGTCGGGGAGTTTAGGGGTGCGGTCAAGGGGAAGGCTCTACCGCGGAGTTGCGAGGAGTGAGCGGAGTTCTGCGGAGAAAGGCAGGGCAGTGTGAACGCGAAGATCGCGAAGGGGGAGCGAAGGCGCGAAGAGGGGATGGGAAGACGGAAGACGAGTACTTCGGACACTCTCATGGGCTTTCCTCCTTCATCTTCCTGGTCCGATCCCGTCTTCTCCACCTTCGCGCCTTTGCTCCCCCTTCGCGCTCTTCGCGTTAACAATGCGTTCTCCGCGCATCTCCGCTCACTCCGCGCAACTCCGCGGTGGATGCCTTGACCGGATAGGCTTGGGCGTGCCCGACCGCGGCCACATCCCCGTGATGCTTGACGAGTGCCTGGGCGTGCTCGCGCCCGGCGTTCGGGGACCGGGCGAGGTCTATGTAGACTGCACGGCGGGCCTGGGCGGTCACGCCGCGGCGGTGGGGGCGCGCCTTGCATCGGCGGGCGGGGGCACCGTCATCATTAACGACGCCGACCCCCTGAACCTCACACGCGCGGAGGCGCACGTGCGGGAGCAGGCGGGTGGGGGCGTCAGCGTGCACGTGCTGACCGGCAACTTCGCCGAGGTTCCCAACAAGCTGCCGTTGCTGGCGGCGGGTGTTGGGGGCGGTGGGGGAAGCGGGGGCCTTAAGGCCGACATGGTCCTCGCCGACCTCGGCTTCGCCTCCACCCAGGTCGACGACCCCGCCCGCGGCTTCAGCTTCTCGCAGGACGGGCCGCTGGACATGCGGCTGGACCCGACGTTACCCGTGTCCGCGGCGGACCTTGTGAACGGGCTGCCCGAGGGCGAGCTGGCGTCCATCATCCAGCGGTTCGGCGAGGACAGAAACGCCCGCCGGATCGCGGCAAAACTTGTGCGGGCGCGGGCAGAGTCTCCGATAAGTACGACGGGCCGATTGGCCGAACTGGTGCGGAGCGCAAGCCCCGGCCAGTGGGGCGGGATCGACCCCGCCACCCGCACCTTCCAGGCGCTGCGGATGGCGGTCAACGACGAGATCGGCAGCCTGGAGGCCCTCCTGGGCGCGGCGGTGCGGGACGCGGAGCGGCTCGCTTCAAAGCTGGAAGCAACGTGGCTGAAACCGGGCGCGCGGTTCGCGGTGCTGTCGTTCCACAGCCTCGAGGACCGCCCCGTCAAGAAGGCCGTCGAGCAGATCGTGAAGCTCGGGGGCGAGGACCTGACGGATGGCCCGCGGGTTGCGGGTGAGGAGGAGCTCTCGCGGAACCCGAGGGCAAGGTCGGCGAAGCTGCGGGCGGTGAAGATGCCCGGAGGGTGAGCGGAGATCAGAGAGCCGAGAACGGGACTGCCTTCCACCACTCTCCGCTCTCCATTCTCCGCTCTCCAGTCTGTGGATAGTTGCGCGTCGTTGAAACGCGCAGGAAATGCAGTACCATTGCGGCCGCTGCCGAGAGGCACGGAACGCGGTTTACGGCGGGTGGTTTGAGGGCAAGGACGCTCTCGAAAGCTCGCCGCAAAGAAAGGCCCGCCGCCGCGGGCAAGCAAGGACGCTGAGCGTGACGCGTGAACTCAAGTTGGCGTTGATTGTCGGCTTCGCACTGGTGCTGGTCGTGACGGTGCTCATCAGCGACCACCTGTCGCACGCGCGGCAGACGCGCCTCGCGAGCCTGCCCACCGAGCCCGCCAAGGTGACCGAGCCGCCGCCCATTGCGCTGGAGAACGGCGCCGACACCCTGCCCCGCGGCACCGTGACCGAGCCCACGCCCAACGCCCCCGCGCCGCTGATCGGTTCGATGCCCACCGCCGAGACCGAGCCGCTGGTTCTCGTGCAGGGCACGCCCACGACGCTGGCCAACGCGAACGGGCTCGCAGGCACGAATGGCCCCGCGAACGGCGCGGCCCCGGCCGGCGCCGGCACGATCGACCTGATCAACCCGCTGCCGCAATCAACGGCTCCTGCCCCTATCGGCGGGACGACTCATGCGCAACAGCCGGCGAACATCAGCAACCAGGTGCAGCCCATCGCCTCCAACACCGGGCGCACAAGCGGGCTTGAGGATGTGGTCCGCAACGTCGGCGCTCAGCTCCAGGGCGACACCATCTCCTTCACCCCCGGCGTGCAGACCACGCGCCAGGCCGTGAACCCAATCAACGGCGCCGGCACGCAGCCGCAGAACACGAACCTCACGGGCGTGCAGCCGCTGCCGCTCAACAGCGGCAACCCGCTCGCCAACCGCACCGCTGCCGCGAACAACACCCCCGCGCCCACCAGCGTGCTGCCCCCCGCACCGGTGAGCAACGACAAGGTCCACACCGTCGCCAGCGGCGAGCACCTCTTCAAGCTCTGCAAGCAGCACTACGGCGACGGCAAGCTCGCCAAGAAGCTGGCCAAGTACAACGGCATCGACCCCAGCACGCCCCTGAAGATCGGCCAGAAGATCAAGCTCCCCAGCAGCGAGGTGCTGACCGGCAAGCCCGCGCCGACGACGCCCGCACCGGTGCTGACCCAGACCAACTTCGATTCCATCCGCGGCGTCTCGCCCGTCCCCGGCGGCACCAACACCGCGCGCGTCCCGGTCATCGAACCCCGCCCGACCGCCGGTGGAGCGGCAACGGCGGGCAGCACTCCAGCTTCCAAGACCCGCCCCTACACCATCAAGAAGGGCGACTCCCTCGCGGCCATCGCTCAGAAGGAGCTCGGCACCATCAAGCGGGCCAAGGAGATCGTCGAGCTCAACAAGAAGCTGATCAAGAACCCCAACAACGTGCCGCTGGGCGTGACCATCCAGCTGCCCGCGGCGTAACGCCGATGAATGAACGCGAATAGTGGCCGCGGGAGTTTCCGCGGGGAAACGAGAGGCCGGCGGTGTTCCCAAAGCTTGTCGCGGTCGTCGTCGCCTTAGGAGCGTGCGGGTGCACGCTCCTTGCTCTGCGCCAGTCGCGCCTCCAGGTCGCCAGCGAGATCGCGCAGACGCAGATCCGCATCAACCAGGAGGACGAGCGCCTGTGGGTCCTCCGCGCCAGGATCGCCGAGCGCGTCACGCCCGAGCAGGTCGAGCGCCTGGCCGCGGATGTCGGCCCGCTGCGGCCGCTCGTGCCGCCGGTCATCGATGAGAAGACCCGCTTGGAGATGGAGAAGAAGCTCGCCGCCCGCAACACGCCGGGGACCGCGGAGTTCGTCGGCCCCATGCCCAAGCCCACGCGGGCGAACGCGAGCAAGCCCAGGCCACGCTCGCAGGCGAGCCACAACAACCGCAGCAGGGTCGCACGTGCCGGGGGGAACTAGATGAACCCGTTCATGTTCCGTGACAAGCTTGGCCGCAGCGGCGAAAGCCCCGCCGCGCAGACCGTGGCACGCGCCGGCCGCTCCTCCTTCGGCACGGTCGCGTGGTGCCTGGCGGGCGGCATCTCGTTGGCGCTGGTGGCGGTGCTGGGGCGCGTGGCGCAGCTGCAGGTGGCCCCCTCGGACTCGCTGCGCGAGCACTTTGAGCCGCGCGTGACGCGCCGCACCGAGCTGCCCCTCCGCGGCGAGATCGTGGACCGCCGCAACCGGCCACTCTCGGTCACCCGCTTCGGCTCGCGCGTGATTGTCGACCCCACGCTGCTGCCCCAGGACATCGATGGCGCGATCACGCGCCTCGCCGAGGCGATGGAGCTGCCCGCAGACGCCGTAGGCGCCCGCATCCTCCGCGCGGTAGTCGAGAACGAGCGGCGTGCCGCGGCCTTGAAGCCGCCGGAATCAGGCGAGCCCACCAAGGTCACCAGCCGCTTCCTCTCCAAGCTCAAGGAAAAGCTCGAGCCCATCGCGGGCCTGGACGATGAGCCGCAGCCGCCCGCGCCTTCCGAGCCCGAGGCACTGCCCGAGGGGGCCGCGCCCAAGAAGCCGATCCGCTATGTGGTCGTCAGCGGCACGCTCAACGACGAGAAGGCCCGCGCGGTGAAGGCCCTCGGGATCAAGGGCGTGTCCCTCGAGAAGCGTCAGGTCCGCGAGTACCCCGGCGGCATCGAGTGCGCGGCCATCGTTGGCAAGGTCGGCATCGATCACAAGGGCCTGCTCGGCGCGGAAAAACTCCTCGACCAGCAGCTCAACGGCAGCAAGGGCCACGTCGACTTCGTCCGCGACGCCACCGGCAAGCCCATCTGGATCGAGCCCGGGCAGATCGCGCCCGCCGAGCCCGGCGGCGATGTGCGGCTCTCCATTGACCTCGAGGTGCAGCGGATCGCGTACGAGGAGGTGCAGCGCGGCATCGCCGACGCCGACGCCGCGGGCGGCAGGTGCCTGGTCGTCGATTCGATCACCGGCGAGATCCTCGCGATGGTCGACATCCTCCGCACGCCGCCTGACGCGAAGGAGTTCCCCTGGGCCGACGACCCCAAGGTGGAGCCCCCGCCCGGCGGCTGGACGCGCCGCAACCCCGCGCCCAAGAAGCCGCCCGCGCCCGACTTCCCCGGCAAGAGCCGCTGGATCGTCAACACGCCCGACCCCGCCCGCGAGATCCACCCCGCCCTCGCCCGCAACCGCAACGTCGAGGACATGTACGAGCCCGGCTCCACCTTCAAGCCCTTCGTGTGGGCCACGATCACGGAGCTCGGTCTCGCCCGCCCCGATGAGGTCTTCACCACGGGCCGCGGCGGATGGGTCCCGCCCGACGGTCGCAAGCCCATCCGCGACGTCACCGCCCGCGACTCGATGACGTGGCAGGACGTCCTCGTCAACTCGTCGAACATCGGCATGATCAAGGGCGCCCAGCGCCTCACGCCGCAGCAGCTGCACGACGCCGTGCTCCGGTTCGGCTTCGGCAAGGCCACGGGCCTCGGCCTGCCCTACGAGTCCCGCGGCATCGTGACCTCGATGAAGCACTGGAAGAACAGCACGCAGGTCTCGGTGGCCTTCGGCAACGAGATCGCCGTGACGCCGCTGCAGATGGTCCGTGCCTTCTGCGCGTTCTCCCGCCCCGGCGAGCTCGCCGGCACCCTCCCGCGCCTGCGGCTCACGATGAACGAGACAGGGGAGGGCCCGGGCGTCACCTACCGCGTGCTGCCGCGCTCCGTCGCAGAGCTCACGCGCGAGACGATGAAGGGCGTCACCGGCTCGATGGAGACCAAGTACTGCCCGCCGCCCGAGGGGCAGCGCTGGCGTTACACGATCTTCGGCAAGTCCGGCACCAGCAAGATCGCCGTGGGCTCCCCGCCCGAGGGCAAGCGCAAGATGCGCGGCACGCCCGGCTACCTCGACCAGTACCGCGTCAGCTTCATCGCCGGCGGCCCGCTGGAGAACCCGCGCCTGGTGGTGCTGGTCGTCATCGACGACCCCGGCCCCGAGCGCATCCGCAAAAACAACTACTACGGCTCGATGGTCTCCGGCCCGGTGGTCCGCCGCGTCATGGAGCGCACGCTCACCTACCTGGGCACCGCCCCCAGCCCCCAGCCGCAGCAGTGATCGTTCTACTCCTTTGACTCGTATGAGTCCTATGACTCGTATGAGCCGGGCTACTTCGCCGCCGCCGGCGCTGCCTTCTCCGCCGCCGCATCCTCGCTCAGCGGCGACTGCCCCCGGATGATCTTCCCGCGCACCCCGTTCTTCGTGACGATCGACTTCACGAACGCCTGGTACTCGTCGTTGAGTGAAGCCGCCGACGCGCCCAGATAGATGTCGAGCAGGTCCGCCCCGCGCCGGCTCGTGATGCCGCGCGAAGCAAGAGCATGCCGCACCCGCGCCTCCAGCCGCCCGTTGGCCGCGTCGGTGACGATCTTGCGGAACCCATCGCGGTACGCCCCGTCCTTGGCGTCGTTGAGGAAGTGGATGAGTGCCCACGCCTGCGCGTAGTAGATGAGGGCCGCGTCGGGGTCGTCCGCCATCAGGTTCTGCGGCGTGCTCCGCATGAGCTTTTCGAGCGGCTGCAGCTTGCCCGCGCGCTCCGCCTGCCGCAGCTGCTCCCACCGCTCCACGTTGGCCCACGGCATGAACACCGGCCGGTCAATCTGCTCGGGGTTCCAGCGGAAGCCCTCCATGTACGTGGCCAGCCCCTCTTCCAACGTCACCGGCAGCGAGTTGCGGAAGGTCTTCTGCGTGTACTGGTGCCAGCCCTCGTGGGCGGCGATCGCGAAGGTGTCGCGCGGCCCGATGTCGTAGAGAATCGCCCGCCCGTTGCTGCTGAACCCGCCGCGCTGGATCCGCAGGTACATCTCGCTGTCCGCGCCCATCACGCGCTGCGTCATCCGCGCCCACTGCGGGCGGGTGCCGAGGATGAACGACTCCATCTGCTCGTTGGGCCGCGGCAGCGTGCCCACCGCGCTGGTGTAGTTGTTGAGCGCGAGCTCCATGAACACCGGGATGCGGTCCACCAGCTGAGCCCGCGTGGCCGTGGTCATGATGCGGTAGCTCGCCGTCTCGATGACCTTGCCCTCCTTCTGCTCGAAGGTCCAGGGCGCGGTGGCGATGACGATCTTCGCGGCGTTCAGCGTCGGGTCGACCACGCCCGGGGCCGCCTGCGGCGGGGCGGCGGCCAAGCCGGGTGACGCGGGAGGCTGGTTCGAGCACGCGGCCGCCAGCCCGGCGATCGCCGTCAGCAGCAGGATGCGGAGCGAGAGCGAACGGTGGGGGTGGGGGGCGAGCAACGGCATCCGTTCCATCCTTCCCATACTACCTTCGGCCCGAACCCCGTTGCCGATGAAGTTCGCTCACCGAGCGGCCCCCAAACGTGCGGGTCCTGCACGGAACCTCCCGCGTTTGCAGGGCCGTTCTCCGGGTGAAACGGACGCGCTCGCCCGCGATTGCCGTCAGGAAAGCGTCGCCAGCGTCGCCGCGGCCGCGGCCCGCTCGGCCTTCGCCTTCTCCAGCTGGTCTTTGGTCTGCTGCACCATGTGCGGGGGGGCCTTCTGGGCGTACCCCGGGTTCGCGAGCCGGCCCTCGAAGGTTGCGATGGACTTGTCGAGGTCAGCGACAAGTTTCTCCAGGCGGGCCTTCTCCGCGCCAGTGTCCATGGTGGCCTCGTCGGCGAGGTCGCTCACCTTGAACTCGTGGGCGCTGAATGGGAAGGAGACGGACGGCCCCTTGGGCGGCGAGTTGACCATGGTCGCCACGCCCGCGAGCGTCGGCACCAGCGTGTGCACGGGGTTCGTGGGGTCCATGAGGTCGCCCAGGAACGAGCCGCCCCGCAGCAGCTGCGGCGGGAAGTGCAGCGTGACCTTCCGCTTGGGCGCCACGTTGTGCTGGGCCCGCACCTCTCGGATGGCCGTGATGAAGCCGCGGAGCTCCTCGAACTCGCGCTCGGCGTTCTCGTTGCGCAGCGAAGCCGACACCTTCGGCCACCCCGCGGTCGCCAGCAGTCCGTCCTTGCGTGCGTCCCCGAGCTCAATCCCGGGCACCGCGTCGGTCCTGATCGTCCGCGACTGCTCGTAGATGGCTTCGGTCACGTACGGCATCACCGGGTGCAGCAGCCGCAGGATGGTGTCCAGCGTCGCCGCCAGCACCGCCCGCTGCCGCGGATCGCCCGCGACCGTGGGCTTGATCGCCTCCAGGTACCAGTCGCAGAAGTCCCGCCACAAGAGGTCGTACATCGTGGTCGCGTAGTCGGCGAACTGGAACTCCTTAAGGGCCGTGTTGCACGCCTCAACCGCGACGGAGAGGCGGGAGAGCATCCAGCGATCAACAAGTGGCAAAGTGGCAGAGTGGCCAAGTGGCAAAGTGGAGGACGCAGAACCAGCAGCATCGGGCGAAGTGCCTTTGTCACTTTGCCACTTTGCCACTTCGCCACTTTGCCACTTCTCGTCCCCCAGGATGCCCAGCGCAAACCGCGCCGCGTTCCACAGCTTGTTCGCGAAGTTGCGCCCGAGGTCAAACTTGGGCGACGTGTTCTTCCCGCTCGCCGAGTCCTTCACGACCGGCATCCGCACGTCCTGCGTCTGCGTCGTCATGTGGCACAGCGTGAACCGCATCGCGTCGGCGCCGTGCGTGGCGATGATGTCCAGCGGATCGACGCCGTTGCCCAGCGTCTTGCTCATCTTCCGCCCCTCGCCGTCCTGGATGACGGAGTGGATGAAGACGTCGCGGAAGGGCACGGGGCCAGCGCGGAAAGTGGCAGAGTGGCCAAGTGGCAAAGTGGCAGAGTGGGGGCCGGGCGTCGGGCACTTTGCCACTTCGCCACTTTGCCACTCTGCCACTTCTTGCCGGAAGTACCGATTGAACATCACCATCCGCGACACCCACAGCGTGATGATCTCGCGGGCGGTGCACAGCGTGCTGCTGGGGTTGAAGGCCCGCAGCGCGTCGGTGTCCTCCGGCCACGCCAGCGTGGAGATGGGCCACAGGGCGGAGGAGAACCAGGTGTCGAGGACGTCGGGGTCCTGCTCAAAACCGAATGATTCCAGCCTGTGCCTCTTCGCGATCGCGTCGTCGAGAAGACAGATATAGATGATGTAGTCGCCCGTGAGAAGGTCCTTGAGCGGAGCCAAGTCTCCGATCGGCTCTTCATGCCCGGTGTTCAGGTTGAAGCAGCGGACTGATGCGCCGGGCACACTTCCGCTGAAGAAGTCGCCCAGCGAAAGGCCGCCCGTATATGGGTTCTGATCGAGCTCGCGGAACCAGTTTTCCGCGGTCAGAGTGACTTTCTTGCTCCACACTGGGATCCGGTGCCCCCACCACAGCTGCCGCGAGATGCACCAGTCGCGGATGTTGTCGTGCCACAGCTCGTAGGTCCGCGAATAACGGGCCGGGTGGAACCGCAGCGAGCCGTCGCCGTCCACGGTGTCACCGGGCGTCGCCGAATGGGCCTTTGCGGACCTCGTCGGAGCCTCCGCAGATCGCGCCGCAGCCTCAACAAACCTCGTCGGAGCCTCAGCAGATCGCGCCGGAGCCTCAACAAACCGCGCCGGAGCCTCAACAACTCGCGCCAGAGCCTCCCCTGAGCGCGCCGGGGGATGGCCAGCGTTCGTCCGCTGGTCGCGAACCAGCGCACGATTGGCCGAGCCCGATAAACGGTCGTCCGTTACCCGCACGTACCACTGGTCGCTCAGGTACGGCTCGATCGCCGCCTTGCTGCGGTCCGAATGGCCGACGGTGTGCCGGTACGGCTGCACCTTCTCCAGCAGGCCGCGGGCCTCGAACTCCTTGACGACCAGCTTGCGCGCCTCCTCGCGCTTCCTGCCGACGAACAGGTGGGCGTCGCCCACGTCCGTCCAGCCGTGCTTGTCGCTGATGGACGCGTCGGGCGCCATCACGTTGATCATGGGCAGGCCGTGCTTGCGGCCCAGCTCGTAGTCGTTGGGGTCGTGCGCGGGCGTCACCTTCAAAAACCCCGTCGCGAACGCGGCCTTGGGGTCCTCGGGCTCGTCGCTCTCGCGCAGGTTGAGCGCGGCGCCGTACGGCCCCTTGGCCGAGGGCATCACCACGTACTCGTCGGCGATCACCGGGATCACGCGGCCCACGAGCGGCAGCTCCACGTGCAGCCCCTGCAGCGCCTTCGCCCGCGGGTCCCTGGGGTTGATCGCGACGGCCGTGTCGCCCAGGTAGGTCTCCGGGCGCGTGGTCGCGACCGTGACGTACGCGCGTTCGTCCGCTGGCATCCCCTCGGCCCCCGGGTACCCGGCGCGGGCCAGCTCCGACCATGTCACGGGGGAAGTGGCAGAGTGGCCAAGTGGCAAAGTGGCAGAGTGCGAAGAGGAGGCATTGGTCGTGGCATCCTTCACTTTGCCACTTTGCCACTCCGCCACTTTGCCACTTTCCGCCGGCCGCACTAGCGGGTATCGCAAGTAGTAAAACGCCCCGTCGATCTCGATGTTCTCGATCTCGTCGTCCGCGATCGCCGTCTGCAGCACCGGGTCCCAGTTCACCAGCCGCTTGCCGCGGTAGATGAGCCCGTCGCGGAACAGCCGGAAGAACGCCTCGCGCACCGCCCGCGCGCAGATCGGGTCCATGGTGAACCGCTGCCGCTCCCAGTCGCACGAGCAGCCCATCTTCTTCAGCTGGTTCGTAATGGTCGCCTCGTACTCGTCCTTGAACGCCTGGATCTTGGCGATGAACTGCTCGCGCGTGAAGTCCGTGCGGCGCTTCTTCTCCTCCTTCATCACCCGCTTCTCGACCACCGCCTGCGTGGCGATGCCCGCGTGGTCCGTCCCCGGCATCCACAGCGTCTCGTACCCCATCATGCGGTGGGCCCGCACCAGGATGTCCTGGATCGTGTTGTTGAGGGCGTGCCCCAGGTGCAGCGCGGCCGTGACGTTGGGCGGCGGGATCAGCACGCAGTACGGCTCGCGCTCCCCCGAAAGGACGGGAGTCGGGTCGGCGTGGAAGGCCTTGCTCGCCATCCAGCGGTCAAAGATGCGGTCCTCGTGCTCGGCGGGGCGGTACTGTTTGGGCAGTTCTTGCATGGGTTTGACGGCGGTTTGCGAGTCGCTCGGCTCCAAGTGCCGATGGTACGCGGACCGATCAGCGGATAGGGGATCGCCAGGGCCACGGGCTGACGCCGGCGGTCCCTTAGGCAAGGCCACGGAGGGAGCACGCGTGGGCAGTTGCGGTTGCAAGTCGGGCGGCTGTGGTGGGGGCCGTGGGGGTTGCCGGTGCGGTAAGGGCGGCTGCGGGTGCCGCGCGGCCTCCTCGGGCCGCTCATCCTCGGGCAAGGTGCTGCCGGTGGTCGCGATGGTCGCGCTGCTGGCCGCCGTGGGCGCCCTCGTTGGCTACATCCTCAAGACCACCCGCCCCGCGCCTGCGAATGGTGAAGTTCCCCTGCGCAGCGAGATCGTTGACGCCCGAACCCGCCCGCTCAGCACCGGCAAGCCCGCCGACACCAAAACCATCGACGCCGTCCTCAACTCCGCGCAAACCTACCTCAACAACAGCGAGCCGGAGAAGGCGGAGGCCGTGCTCAAGGGCGCCATCGCCCAGCACGCGGGCGAGCAGTCCTTCTACCTCATGTACGCCGAGCTGCTCGCGGGGCAGAAGCGGCTGGCGGAGAGCTACGACAACTACGTCAAGGCCCTCGCCATCGGCCCGCGCGACGCGGCCACCGAGCTCGCGGCGGGCACCGTCGCCAACCTCCAGGGCCTGCACGACCGCGCCGTCGAGCACTTCATGGCCGCCCAGACCGCCAACCCCAGCGACGACAAGCCCCCGCTCTACCTCGCGGCCGTACAAGTCAAACTCAACCAGAAGGACGAGGCCAAGAAGAACTACCTCCTCGCGGCCAAGCTCAACCCCGACAACGCCACCCCCTGGGCCGCGCTCGCGCAGCTCGCCCTGGACGAGAACAAGCTCGACCTCGCCCGCCAGCACATCGAGAAGGCCCGCACGCTCCAGCCCGCGAACACCACCTTCCGCCTCATTGAATCGCGCGCCCTCAAGCGCCAAGGCAAGGCGGAGGAAGCCCTCCAGCTGCTGGTCAACCTTGACGCCGCGCAGAAGCGGCTGCCGGGGGTGATGCCCCAGATCGCCGAGTGCTACGGCCTGCTCCAGCGCCCCCGCGACGCCGCGCTGCTCTACGCCACCGCCAGCGACGAGGAGCCCGCCAACGCCCAGTGGGCCTACGAGGCCGCGCTCTGGTTCGACCGCGCCCTGGACAAGGTCCAGGCCCTCAAGTACGCCCAGCGCGCCGCCGCCCTCAACGCCGAGGGCGCCGCGAAGCTGGTCGAACGCCTGAGCCAATAGGTGTGCCGCCGGGTGGCACGATCCGTCCTCGGGTCGTGCCTACTCGCTCACGTGACCCTGAGGCCCCCGCAGCTTCACTACCCCGTACACGATCATCACCACGCCCACGACCGCGAGCAGCCCCGCGAGCCGCAGGTACCCGGGCCCGCCGTAGAAGTAGAAGAATGCGCCAACGCCGATGTACGCCAGCCCGGACGCGATCCGCTCGAACCGGAACGGGAAGAACAGCGGCAGCACCACCGCGCCGACGAGCGTGGCCATCAGCCACTTGTCCAGCGGACCCATCGCGAAGTACAGGCCCGCGATGATCGCGAGCTGAATGCCGACCGAGACCAGGCGTTCCTTCATCAGTGGCGACATGCACGCAGCATAACGACCCACGCCCGCCAGCTCACTCCCGCCACGCCACCACCGCCCCCGTCGTCAGTACCAGCAGCGCCGCCGTCCAACCCACCTCGTTGTCGCGCTCCATCAGAAAGGCCGCGACCCGCACCGCCAGCAGCGAGCAACCCAGCACCAGCGTGGCGAACCGGCGCGGGATGAACCACGTCACGACCACGCCTGCGGTCAGGATCACCACGAACAGCGTGCTGTGCCGGAACCGCCAGGCGCAGTACGCCACCACCAGCAGCTGCACCGCCGACAGGCACACGGTCATCAGGAGGTTGGAGGCCTGCTTGCCCATGCCCCAACATCGGCAAACGCGCACGCAAAGATGCAGCCCGATACAGGGCGACAGCTCGCGCCCTAGCCTCACCCGTGACCGCCACACCGCCCACACCGGCCCGCCTCATCACCGTGGGCGTTCTCTATGGCCTGGCAGGCTTCGCCGCGGGCTTCGTCATGGCGCCCGTGCGCATCATGCTGCTCGAACCGCGGATCGGCCCGGTGGCTGCCGTGCTCGTCGAAGTGCCGGTCGTCCTCACGGTTTCTTTCCTGGCCGCGAGATGGCTTGTGCGTCGCTTCGTACCCGGCGCGACACCTGCGCAGCGCGCCGCCCTGGGCACTGTCGCATTCATGCTGCTGCAGACCGCCGAGTTCGGCCTCTCGCTCGCGATGGGCGACACGCCCCCGAGCTACGCCGCAAAGATTGCCGCACCCGCCGGCGTCATCGGCATCGCGGCCCAGGTCCTCTTCGGGCTGTTGCCGCTCATCGTCAACGATCCGCGGGAACAGCTCTGATGTCGGATCACCCGATCCGCTCCTGCCCATTCATGTACGGCCGCAAAACCGCCGGAATCGTCACGCTCCCATCGGCATTCTGATTCATCTCCAGCAGCGGGATCAGGAACCGCGGGCTCGCCAGCACGGTGTTATTCAAGGAGTGGCAGAACAAGGTCTCGCCCTTCCCCGCCGCGCCCCCAGCCCTGTACCGCATGTTCAATCGCCGGCACTGGAAGTCGTACAGCCGCGATGCCGAGTGCGTCTCGCCGTACGCCCCCGTCGGCTTGCCGTTCGCATCAAGCTCGCCGCGCCCGGGCATCCAGCACTCGATGTCCACCATGTCCGCGTTCTTGGGGCCCAAGTCGCCCGTGCAGCACTGCAGCAGCCGGTACGGCAGGCCGATCGCCTGCAGCAGCTCCTCAACGTACCCAATCATGGTCTTGTGCCACTGGCGGCTCTCGGCCTCGTCCGCCTTGCAGATCACCACCTGCTCCACCTTGTCGAACTGATGGATGCGGTACAGCCCCGCCGTGTCCTTGCCCGCGGCCCCCGCCTCGCGCCGGAAGCACGTCGAGACCGTCACATACTTCAGCGGCAAGTCGGCTTCATCCAGGATCTCGCCCTGGTGGATGCCCATCAGCCCCACCTCGCCGGTGCCGGTGAGGAACAGGTCGTACCCGCCGCCGCGCTTGCCCTCCTCGATGTGGTACGCCTGCTCGCGTCCCGCGGGGAAGAAGCCGGTGCCGACCATCGCCTCCTCGCGCACGATCACGGGCACCGACATCGCCCGGAAGCCGTTCTTGTTCGTCATGAAGTCGATCGCGTACCGCGTCACCGCCTGGTGCAGCCGCATGCCGTCGCCCGTGAGGATGTAGCTGCGGGTGCCCGCCATCTTGACGCCGCGCTCAAAGTCCGCGAGCTTGAGGTCGCGCACGAGCTCGATGTGCGTTTTGGGCTCGAAGCCCTTCTGCGCCTTCCACGGCTTGCTCGGGTCAAAACCCGCCGGGCTCCAGCGCTTCGCCTCGACGTTGTCGTCCGACCCCTTGCCCACCGGCACGTCGGCATCTGGCGGCAGCGGCACCTGCAGCAGCAGCTCGTTCAGCTGCGGCTCGATCGCGGCGATCTGCGACTCAAACTCGGCGATCTGCGTCTTGAGTGCCGCGGGCTTGGCCTTGAGGCCCTCCAGCTCCTTCTCGAGCGATTCCTTCTCGGGCCCGGCGGCCTTCTTGATCGCCCCCGCGAGCTTGCCGATCTGCGGCCCCAGCTCCTTCTCGATCTTGCGCTGCTCCGCCCGCGTGTTCTCCGCCTGCGTCATGGCGACCCGCCGCTGCTCGTCCAGCGCGAGCAGGCGGTCGATGTCCACGGGGATGTTCTTCTTGGCGCAGCCGTCCTTGAAACGCTGCGGCTCGGCGCGGAGTTGCTTGAGGTCGATCATGGGGCCAAGTGTAGGGCGTGACGTGACGAGCCCTGAGCGTCAGCGAGCGGGTTCCTGCCAATACACCCCTCACTTACGTTCGGGGCTCGCCATGCAGAAACCCTCCTCACGCCGCCCGCCGCCCGTACCACTCCTCGCCCAGCGTGCGCACCTGAATCGCCCGCATGATGTCCGCGCCCGTGATGATCCCCGCCACGCCCCCGTCGCGACCGACCACCACCAGCCGCGCGTGCGTGTCCACCCCCAGCTGCCGCACCGCCTCTGTGGCCGCCGCCACCTCCGAGATCGTCGGCGCCGGCGACACCATCACCTCTCCCACGAGCGCACCCGGGCTGGGCCGCGGCGACCGCGTCAGCTCCCGCAGCGAGATCAGCCCCACCAGCTTCCCCTGCTCATCGAGCACCGGGAACCCGAGGTGGTGCTCGTCAAGCATCACACTGGTCAGCTCGCTCACGGTCATCCAGGGGTGCACGTAGCGGACGTCCCGCGACATCAGGTCGCTCACCCGCAGCCCCTCGAGCGTGCCCTCCACGATCGAGTGCCGCCGCTCGCCCTGCACACCCAGGAAGATGAACACGGCCACGAACACCGTGAACAGGTTGCCGGTCATCAACCCCAGCACCGCCAGCCCCGCCGCGATTACGCGGCTGATCACAGCCGCAATCCTGGTCGCCTTGCTGTGCGGCATCGCCATCGCCAGCAGCGACCGCAGGATCCGCCCGCCGTCCAGCGGCAGCGCCGGCAGCAGGTTGAACGCGCCGAGCATCACGTTCACGAGCGCCAGATACGCCAGCACGAACATCGCCCCCGGCCCCACCGCGCCCGAAGCGACCGCCCCGCGCAGCCCAACGTACAACACCGCCGCCAGCGCGAAGCTCACCAGCGGCCCCACCAGCGCTACCACCGCCTCCCCGCCGCGCCGGCGCGGCATCTCCGCGATGTGGGCCATCCCCCCCAGGAACCACAGGGTGATGCTCTTGACCTCCACCTTGTAGAGGCGCGCCGTCACCGCGTGCCCCAGCTCGTGCAGCAGCACGCACACGAACAGCCCCACGGCCGCGACCAGCCCCAGCGTGTACCGCGTCGCCGGCTCCGCCAGGCGATCCCCGCCCGGGATCCCGATCGTGTCGGCGAAGTAGGCGACATTGCCACCGATCATAAACGCCATCAGCGGCAGCACGATCAAGAACGACCAATCGAGGATCAGCGGGATGCCCATCAGCGAGAACGGCAGCCGCAGCCCGCGCCCGATCACGCCGCCCTTGTCGGTGCTTCTTGCTCGCCCTTCCGGCGCGCCCTGCTGGCGTGCCGGAAAGCGGTGGGGGTGGTCAGAGGCCTCGCTTCCATGCGGGTAACTGCTCATGCCCCTGTCGTACGTGCTCGGGAGCCCGGGTGGCAGTCAATCTGTGCTGAAATCACCCTCAGGGCCCGGCTGACTTCCCCGGGGCGTGGTCCAGTGTTGGTAGCTGTTGCCATGAAACGACTTGCGCGGGGCGGAGCCCCCGCGGACCACACCCACAGGGAAAGGAGCACCCATGCAGATCAGAACCAACCACGCCGCGGCCGCGACGGTCGCCGGCCTCCTCGCCGCCATGACCTTCACCACCGGCTGCGAGAATCTCCCCGGTAACGAGAAGCAGCAGGGCGCGGTGATCGGCGGCGCCACCGGCGCCGCGGTCGGCGCGGCCGTGACCGACAACCGCCTGCTCGGCGGCCTTATCGGCGGCGCCCTGGGCGCCGGCGGCGGCTACCTCATCGGAGCCAACTGGGACAAGATCCAGGGCAACGAGCGCGACGACGCCCACGAGGCGATCCGCAAGTCGCAGAACGAGCCCGCCACCGCCCAGGAGGCCCGCAGCGCCAACACCGCCGACATCAACAACGACGGCTTCGTCACCATCGACGAGGTGGTCGCCATGGAGAAGGCCGGCTTCAGCGACGAAGAGATGATCGACAAGCTCGAGCGCACCGGCCAGGTCTTCGACCTCACCCAGGCCAACGAGGACCAGCTCCGCGACCAGGGCGTGTCACGGCGCGTGGTGGCCGCCATGCGCGACATGAACCGCACCGGCGACTTCGACCGCCGCACTCGCGACGACGACTTCCGCCGCGACCGCGACTGGGACCGCGACCGCTATTGATCCGAAACCGGAAAGCGGAAACCGGAAAGCGGAAATGAAAAAGGCCGCGCCCACCCAGGCGCGGCCTTCTGTCTTTCACACTTTGCCACTTAGCCACTCTGCCACTTTGCCACTTCCCTCAGTTCGGCAGCACCTGCACGCGGCTGATCTGCTCCACCAGCAGCTCGTAGATCAGGGCGATGTCCTGGTCGGCCATCCGCACGCAGCCCATGCTCTTGGCTGCGCCGATCGAGGAGGGGTCGATGGTCCCGTGCAGGCCGAAGCCGGTGTACACCTTCGAGTCCCCCAGCCCCTCCCACCCGAGCCAGAACTCGCCGATGGGGTTCTTGGGGTCGTTGGCATCGAACTTCTCGCCCGTCTTGGGGTTCACCCAGTGCGGGTTGATCAGCTTGCTGTTCTTCTTGATGACGAAGTTGCCCAGCGGCGTGCCGTTGTTCTCGCCCAGCCCCACCTTGAAGCTGCGGATGAACACCCAGCTCTCCTGGTCGTCGGGGCTGCCCGCGTACAGGTCCAGCCGGTAGTCCGCCTTGTGCACCACGGCGTTGAACGGCCCGCGCACGAGCTTGAGCTTCTGCCCCACGCGGATGGCGTTGGGGTTCGAAAGCCGGTTCACCCGCGCCAGCAGCCGGTGGTCCACCGCAAGGTCCCGCTTCTTGCGGATCTTCTCCAGCGAGTCGTTGGCGACGACGGTGTACGTCTCCACCAGCGGGTCGCCCGCGGCGATCTTCGGGCTGAACACCAGGTCCTCGTTGATCGTCTCCAGCTTGCTCCGCAGCACCTGCGCGTCCGCCGCGCCGATGTCCGCGCTCATCAGCGCCCGCGAGTACGACACCCGCGCCTGCACCAGGTTGTTGGCCGCGAAGGCGCGGTCGCCCGCCTCGATGTGCTGCCGCACGCCCGCCGCCGAGGTCGAGGGGTTGAGCGTGGGAACTAGCGCCGGGTTGCTCGACCCCGGCGAGAGGTTGGCAGGCCCGCTGCCAGGGTTCTGCGGATTCCCCGGCCCCGTCAGCGGCGAGGTCCCCGGCCCCGTTGTGTTCCCCCCGGTCACGTCCACCGGCCGCGGCTTGGTGGGGTCCTGAATCCCCCCGCTCCGCCCCTGCGTCAGCACCACCGGCGCATCCGCCGGCGGCACCGGCGGGTTGTGCGCCAGCGAGTTCACGCCCGTCGGCGTCGCCGGCACGTTCGCGGGCACATCCGGCGCCAAGCTCCGCGGCGGGGGCGTCTGCTTCGCGGGCTCCTTGGCCGTGGCCTGCTGCGGGCCCGTCGCGTCCTTGGGCATGTACTTCCACAAGCCCCACGACAGCCCCGCGACCAGCACCAGAGCCGCCGCGCCCACCATCACCTTGTTCGGCCCCTTGCCGCGCCCGCCGCCGCGGGTCATGACGCCGCGGTTCGTCTCGTTCGTGCGTTCAACCTGAGAGGGGAGTGCCATCGTGTGCCTTCCGTGCTGTAGACCGTGGATCCCGGGCGCGATTCCACCGGCGCGCCGGGTACAAAGCATCGACAAACCGGCGGCATTTCAGTGAGCGGTGGGGGGCGTCGCGTACGGGTTGAACACCAGCGTCCGCGTAGGGGTCACTAACGCGTCCATCCCCACATCCCATGCGTCGCGAGGCACGCTCGCGACCACCTGCTCGTCCAACCCGACCGCCACCTTCCACGCCCGCACCTGGGGCCGCGAAAGAAACCGGTCGTAGAAACCGCCGCCCCTGCCTAATCGCCCCCCCGCGGCATCAAACCCAAGCCCCGGGACAACGATCAGGTCGAGGTCGGCCAAGTCTACTGGCGGCGCACTTTCTGCGGGCTCGCGGAGCCCATGCCGCGTGAGCGACAGGTTCTCCCCCCAAACAGTCACAACCCGCGCCGACATCCCCCCGGTCGCCCACTCCGCCCGCGGCAAACACACCCGCACGCCCCGCCCCAAGCACTCAACCGCCGCGGGCCCTACATCCACCTCCCCGGCCGTGGGGAAGAAGAACATCACCGCACGCGCCCCCGCCTGCTCAACCAGACCCGACAGCCGCGCGCAAACCCCCTCCGACCCCCGCCGCCACACCTCAGGCGACAGGTTGTTCAGGGTCTGCTTGAGGCTCGCTCGCAGTTCCTGCTTGGTCATAAAGGCGTCAAGGCACTACCGCGGAGTTTGCGGAGGGAGCGGAGTTGCGCGGAGAGGACTCGATGAATCCGATCCCGCTCCCCTGCCTTTCCTCCGCGAAACTCCGCCCACTCAGCGAAACTCCGCGGTGGAGTCTTCTCCTACACCGCAGCCAGCACCTCATCCCACGCCATCGCCTTCCCCGGCTCCCGCGCCTGCACCCACTTCACCCTTCCGTCCTTCCCCACAACCACCGTCCCCCGCGACGAGATGTTCAGGTCCGCCCAGTACAGCCCGTACGCCTTGCACACCTGCCGGTGCATGTCCGCCAGCAGCATCTGCTTCAGCCCCAGCTGATCCGCCCACGCCTTCAGCACGGCGAAGCTGTCGCACGACACACCGACGACCTGGGCCCCCTTCCCCTTCCACGCGGCCATCTCCGCGTCCACGCACTTCATCTCCGTCGTGCACACCCCGGTAAACGCCATCGGGAAGAAGCACAGCACCACCTCACCCTGCCTGAGGGCGTCCGACAGCCGCCAGTCCTTCTTGTTCTGGTCCGGCAGCACGAAGTCGGGGGCAGTATCGCCCTTGGCAAGGGGCGACGAACGCGGCGTCAGGTGGTCATTCTGCGGCATGTGTTCCTTTCGAAGACCTCACCGCGGAGTCACGCGGAGGGGGCGGAGTTTCGCGGAGAAAGTCGGGGCAGATTCTTTCATGCTCCCCTCCGCGCAACTCCGCTCTCTCCGCATACTCCGCGGTAGAAGTCTTGGTATCCTATAGACACGCGGCGGAGCCCGCGCTCACACCTGCCACGGGACGGAGTCCATATGGCCACCACACAACCCAAGACCCCCCACGCCATGCCCGACACCCTCGAGGCCCGCTACGCCGAGGTGCAGGCCCGCATCGCCGACGCGGCCGCCCGCGCCCGCCGCAAGCCCTCCGACATCCTGCTCTGCGCCGTCACCAAGACCGCCGACCCCGAGCAGATCAAGGGCCTCCTCCAGCTCGGCCACCGCGACTTCGCCGAGAACCGCGTGCAGCAGCTCATCCAGCACGCATCCATCGTCGAGGAGTACCTCAACCGCCAGAAGCTCATCCCCAGCGGCAAGAAGCTCGCGGCCGACGTCAACGACACCCTCTTCGCCGCCGGCTCGTCCAACTCCAAGCGCGTCGAGCTCAAGCCCGTTGCCAGCCTCCCCGGCGCCAAGGAGGGCGTGCGCTGGCACATGATCGGCCACCTCCAGCGCAACAAGGCCAAGAAGGTCACCGAGTTCGTCCGCCTCATCCACAGCGTCGACTCCCTCCGCATCGCCGAGGAGCTCCAGCACATCGCCCTCAAGAAGGACCACGTCATCGAGGTCCTGATCCAGGTCAACTGCTCGGGCGAAGAGCAGAAGTTCGGCTGCCCCCTCCCCGCCGCGATTCCGCTGGCCGAGCAGATCCAATCCATGATCAACGTCCGCGTCCGCGGCCTCATGACCATGGCCCCCCTGTCGGAGCATCCGGAAGACTCGCGTCCCCACTTCGCCCGCTGCCGCGAGCTCTTCGAAGAAATGCAGACCCTCGGCTTCGGCGAGCCCGGCAGCCCCTTCAACATCTTGTCGATGGGCATGAGCGGCGACTACGAGGTCGCCATTTCAGAGGGCGCGAACATTGTCAGGGTGGGCAGTGCGATCTTCGGCGCCGCCAAGACCGGCCCCGAGCAAGCCGAGCTCCCCGAACCCGACGAGGAGTAGGTACGCTCTCCTATGAGTCCTATGACCTCCTATGACTTCCTATAGGATGTCATACGACTCATACGACTCATAGGAGCGCCTCCGATGCCCGAAGGCTTCCTCGCCCCGCGCGACTACCGGCGGCTGCTCTCCTACCGCAAGGCCGAGGTCGTCTACGACCTCACCCGCGTCTTCTGCGACCGCTTCCTCACCCGCGGCGACCGCACCATTGACCAGATGGTCCAGGCCGCGCGCTCGGGCAAGCAGAACATCGCCGAGGGCAGCCGCGCCGGCCTCACCAGCAAAGAGTCCGAGATCAAGCTCACCAACGTGGCACGGGCCAGCCTCGAAGAGCTCCTCATCGACTACCACGACTACCTCCGCACCCACCGCCTCGCGCTGTGGGACAAGGCCTCGCGCGAGGCCCGCTACATCCGCCGCCTGGGCAGCACGATGGGCCGCGACGAAACCTTCGAGACCTACCGCCCCTTCGCCGAGACCCGCCCGCCCGAGGTCGTCGCCAACATCGCCATCTGCCTCATCAACCAGGCCAACTACCTCCTCGACCAGCAGCTCCGCCGCCTCCAGTCCGACTTCCTGGAGAACGGCGGCCTCCGCGAAGCCATGACCAGAGCCCGCAAACAATCCCGCGGCCACTAACCACACGCTCCTATCAGTCCTATGCCTCCTATGAGTCCTAGTCCTCCCTTTGGAAGAGGCGGGTAGCCCGCATGACCCTCTTCGAACTCGCCGCGCTCATCATCCTGGTCGCAGCCCCGGTGGGGGCGGGGTGGGCCGCGGCACACCTCCACCCCTGGCTGTACTACCCGACCGTTGCAGCCGTGATGCTCGTGTTCATCGGGGTGCTCAGGGCCTGGGGCGGGAAGGAGAGGAACACGAAGCCCGAGCCGGGCCTCGGGTGCAGTGCCACGCTCCTGGTGATCGCACTCTCCACGGTCTTCAGCGTCGACTTCGCCGCCCGCCACGGCCCCAGGGCAGTGGCGCTCGCCATCGTCGCCACGCCGGTCGTGCTCGTGGTCATCATGGGCATGCTGACCAGCCTCCTCGACGGACTCCGCCGCAAGCCCGACGACCGCCGCGAGTAGAACGGGCGGGCGGGGGGTGGGCGGGTGCCACGGGCTGCCGTCGATCGCGAAGTGCAACTCGGCTCGTCCGCCAGTGCGGCGGCGACCGTGGGTGCGGAATCATCGCAAGTGCACACGAGCGCAACCGCGGCGGCAAGCTCCCGATGGCACCTGGCCACGCGGGGGAGGGGGCAACCGCGACTCTCACTCCGGCACGCGAGCTGTGAGTAGCATCAGTCCCAGCCTATGACTCCCATCGACAAGGAACTCAGCGAAGCCATTTGTCGTTACCTCGCCCGGAATGATCAGGGCTTCCCGAAGCTCGATGGGGATGCCGTGGCGATGCTCGTGGGAGAGGACCGTGCCCAGGAAGTGATAGCCCAGATCGAGACGATCTTGCAGGCAGTGCTCGCGGCAGAGTGGCCACTCCGGGGTGATGCGACCACGCGTTCTGAAGCGGCGATGCGGCGCCTCGCTGCCGCCCACCCGGGCCTCTCCGCTGAGGCCCTCGAGGCCGCAGTCCCTTACTTCTGGCACTCGTTCTTCTGGTGAAAAAATCCGGTAGGGGTGGGTGGCACGTGCATCTCTCCCCGCGAAGTGCCACCGGCGGCTCGTACGCCAGCGCGGCGGTGATGCAGCCGCGATAACAACTCTGGAGTGCGCATGGTCGCAATCGCGGCACTAGCAGGGGAGGTGTTGGTTCCACTGGGCACCGGGCCTCCCGCGTATGCTGACCCCATGAGGCTGCAAGACAAGATCGGGACCTCGGTTGTTTTGGTAGTGCTCGCGCTGGTGACCTACTCCGAGCTGGTGCTCGCGCCACAGCTAGGTCCAGCGTCGGCCGCCATCGACCGCGAGTACCACGTCGGCTATCTGCGCGGGATTATCGCGGGGGTCGCAGTAACGTCGCTGCTGTTCTCGGTGCGGCCGCGTCGCTCACACCCTAAGGACGGAGCGAGCACTGGCGAAGGCTCTCGGTAGGCGCTCCCAGGCGACTCGCCCGCCGCGGCGACGCACCCTGCGGCGAACGCGGCGGAGCGTCTCGACGTGCCGCACCATCGATTCACCGTCCAGAGCGACGGTGGATCAATGGCACTCAAAATTGCATGGCCCGCTCACAGCACCACTTACGCCACCATCGGCGACGTTTGTGCGCAAAGTCGTGGACATGCGCACAATCCCCCTCGACGCCGCGGAACGCCGCGTTAGGCTTCCGTCATGGTCTCGCAACCACACCAACCCTGCTCCTGCCGCGCCCAACCTGGCAGCGCACACCCGCCGCTACCGCCGCTCTCAAACAGCGACCGCGCCACCCTCACCGCGCTGCTGCTCAACGACTTCGACCCGCTGACCACTGCCGGCGCCGTTCAGTCCACGCCGCTGGACATCGTGATCTTCAGCGCCCGCGCCGACGTCGCTCCTTACATCCGTGCCCACCGCGTCCTCACCATGGCCCGCATGGAGGCCCACGCCTGCGAGACCCTCGCCCGCCTCCTCAACCCGCCGCACAACACGACCAAACAACTCGACCACCACAACACCGAATCCCGCCGCGCCGCCACCACCCTCCTCCGCGCCATCCACGCCGCCCGCCTCGCCCTCTACCCAACGAGCCCGACGCGCCAGCGAGGGTCCTCACCACCGCCCGACGACACCGATCCCAACGACGGCCCGGGAGTCCGCCGCGCACCCCCGCGCCCGCCACATACTCCGAAATCACAGCTCACGCCGGAAACCGCGAGCACTCCAGCAGCACCACCAGCTCACACGCCTTCACCCGCGGCACACGCGCCGGGACGCGACACTCCCGTAGCATCACCCGATGCGCCTCACGCACTGGCTCACCCTCCCCGCGGCCCTCGTCATCGCCTTCCTCCCCGCCCTCGGCGGTTTCATCTCCCGCCCCGACGCGTGGTACCAGTCGCTCAGCAAGCCGGCGTGGAACCCGCCGTCGTGGGTGTTCGGGCCCGTGTGGACGGCGCTGTACGCCACCATGGGCGTGGCCTCGTGGCTGGTGTGGCGGGAGCGGGCAAGGAGGCCGAGGCATGTGCGGGCGGCCCTCGCCGCCTACGCCGTGCAGCTCGCCCTCAACGCCGCGTGGTCGCCGCTGTTCTTCGGCCTGCGGCGGCCGGACCTGGCGCTGATCGACATCGTGCTGCTGTGGGCCGCGATCGTGGCGACCGTCGTGCTCTTCTGGCGGGTGCACAAAGCCGCAGGCGCGATCCTCCTGCCCTACCTGGCGTGGGTCACCTTCGCGACCGCCCTCAACCTCACCATCTGGCGGCTGAACCCCTGAGCCGGAGGCGCAGCGCACAACAGGGCAGCTGCGCCCTCATTTTCACTTTTCCCTTTTCACTCTTCCCTTTGGCCTCATGCCTTCCACTGCTGGTACATCCGCCCGCTGCTGAGGCGCGTGAGCTTCATGTACTGCTGCAGGTTGGTCCCCGGGCACTCGGTGGGCTTGAGCTCCTGGTGCGTGTACACGCGGGAGGCGGGGACCTTGTGCCTGCGCATCTGCGCGGCCACGAAGTTGTCGAGCGTGGCCAGGGCGGCGTTGGTGGGGCGGTGCTCGTTGAAGTTGCCCAGGAGCATCACGCCCAGGTTGTGGTCGTTGGTCTTGCTGACGTGGGCGCCCTCGATGTGCGTGGGCCGCCCCTCCCACACCCGCCCCGCGGGGTCGATGATGTAGTGGTAGCCGATGTCCACCCAGTGGGCGCCGGTGGCGGCGTCAACGCGGGAGACGTGGCTCCTGCGGATGTTCTCCAGCATCCGGGCCACCTCGGACTTGCCCAGGATGCCGGTGGAGTTGAGGGCGCTGTGGTGCACCGTGATCCGCGTGATGCCGTTCATCGGCTTACTGACGCGGAAGTTGGGCTTGGCCCGCGTCCACTGGGCGCGGGTAAGAATGGTCTGCGTGACCCCGGGCTCCCGCGGCGGGGCGCTCACGGGCTTGGCGACCACCGGTGCGGTGGGGTCGGGCCACACGTCCTTGGGCAGCGAGACCACCCCCTGCGAGCGCGCGGGCTGGCAGCCGGTGAGCATCGAGATCGCGCCCAGGAGCAGCCCGCCCTCGATGAGCTCGCGGCGGGTGAAGTGCAGGCCGGTGTCGGGGGAGGATTTCACGGGTGATTTCATCGGCCGCGTCCGTGCAAAGCCATGAGACGGGGAGTGGAGGGAACAGCGGGCAAGCAACAGCGGGCGTCGAGGGGCGATCCCTCACCGTCTCACCGTCTCACCCACTCACCGTCTCAGATTACTAAGCCCGGGCGTCCTCGTCGGCATCCGACAGGTTGGGCCCCGGATGGTTCTCAGCGAGGTGCATGGAGCTGCTGACGTGCCCGCACCTGGGGCAAATGACGCCGTAGTCGCCGTGGGGGAGGTTGGCGATGGACTGGCCGCAGCCCAGGCAGACCTGCCCGCGGAGGGAGCGGGTCATGGAGTTGACCACCAGGGCGAGGGTGGCGACCGCGGCCCCGACGATGGGCCAGGCGGGGAGTGTGGTCATGGAGACAACGCCCAGGGTCGTCAGGCCGACGCCCACGGCGATCCACAGCACCCGCCGCCGGATGGAATGCAGGAAGGTCACAGATCGGAGCTCCTGGAGGGCCATCAGGAGAGTAGTCGGCGACGGGGAGGGGTGCAACTTGAGCGGAGGTCTACAAGGGTCGGTACAGGTCGATCACGTCCCGCACCTTGGCCGGGTTGGGCATGTCCCGCATCTCGATGGGGTCCTCGTTCTCGCCCGAGCTCGAGAGCTTCAGGGTGCCGACGTTCCAGACGCGGTCGAGGAAGGTCTGCTCGACCTGGACATTCTTGATGTCGGCGTGCCGCACCTCGCTGGTGGCCTTGCTGAGCAGGCCCTTGGTCTCGATCACCCGTTTGGTGGTGATGCGGAGCCCCTCGGATAGGGTGTGGACCTTCCAGATGATGAAGACCTTGAGCGCGACGATGGCGATGGCCGCGGAGGTGCCGCCCAAGGGAAGGTGGCGGGGGTTCAGGTAGACGAGCCAGTAGATGGCGCCGGCGATGCCCCCCAGCAGGGCCAGGGTGAGGAGAAGGAAGCGGATGGGGTGGGCCCCCAGCATGGCGGGGCGGACGACCATGACGTCCACCTCGGGGCCGTTGGCGGGCGGGTAGCCGGACTCGGCGGCCCGGTCTGTTCGGGGCGCGGCGGTGGTGGGGGCGGGTGCGGTCGCGCCCACGGGCGTGCCCACGGCCACGGGGCCGGGGATGACGTTGATGTCGCCGCAGGAGGGGCAGGCGACCTTCTGGCCGGGCTGGCCGTTGGGGACCTCGAAGGCTTGCTCGCAGCGGTCGCAGGTGAGTTGCATGTCGCGCGGGACTCCTTGGGGAAGGGGCGGGTTCGGTTTCCGTATACTGCCCGCCCCATGCGGATCGTGATGGTGAACTGGGCCAGAATAGCCGACGGGGCCACCCATGGTGGGGGGGCCAACGTCTACGCCCAGCAGCTGTCGCTGGAACTGGTGCAGCGGGGGCACGAGGTGCTGTGGCTGCACGGGGGGCTGACCTACGTGCCCGACCCCGCGACCGGGCAGATCGGCCCGTGCGTGGTGCGGCGGATGGAGGACTACCGCGGCGTCCGCGTGTTCGAAGTGATCAACTCGCCGGTGGTGGCGCCGGGGCCGTGCCAGGGACGGGAGCCGCTGGCGGAGGTGTCGGCGCCGGAACTGGAGGCGGAGGTCGGGCGGTTCTTTGAGCTGGTAGCGCCCGACATCGTGCACTTCCACAACATCGAGGGGTTCAGCTGCGGGTGCGTGGACGTTGCGCGGAAGGGGCGGGGGGAGTGGGGCGGTGCGCGGGTGGTGTACTCGCTGCACAACTACCACACCATCTGCCCGCAGGTGTACCTGATGAAGCGGGGGCGGGTAGCGTGCTTTGACTTCCGCGGCGGGGAGGACTGCGCCGGGTGCATGGCGGAGATGCGTGCGCCAGCGGAGGAGCGGGCGCACCGGGCGGCGTACCACATGCCGCGGGTGGAGCCGCCGAAGGCGCGGCCGGGGCTGGGGGAGCGGCTGAGCGCGGTGTTCGTGGCCCCGCCGCCGGAGCCGCCGCCGCCGATGCAGCTGCCGGGGCGGCCGGTGCAGAGCTTTGTGGACATCGTGCCGGATGAGGAAAAGAGCCGATCGCGCGAGCGATCGGAGGCGTCTGGTTTTTCAACGCCGCCTGCGCCCATGCCGCGCGACCCGGATGCCCCCGAGCTGCGGCCGCTGAGCAACGCGGCGCTGCCGGATCCATCGTTCACGCCGGAAGCAACAAGCGACTACGCCCGCAGGCGGCGCGCGATGGTGGAGATGCTCAGCCGCTGCGACCGCGTGCTGGCGGTGTCCAGTTTCGTGAAGGCGAAGTTCGAGGCGCTGGGCGTTGATCCGCGCGTGGTGACGGTCGAGCACATCGGCACTCGGATGGCGGACGTGGCGCGGGTGGCGCCCGAGTGCCTGGAGCCGCCGCCGCCGCTGGATGGCCGGCCGGTGCGGGCGGTGTTCCTGGGGTACAACAACTACTACAAGGGCCTGCCGATGCTGGCCGACGCCCTGGAGATGGTTGATCCCGCGCTGCTGGCACGGCTGCACCTGTGCGTGTACGCCAAGGACGTCGAGGCGATCGAGTGGCGGCTGAATGCGCTGGAGCGCATGCTCGCGGGCTTGTCGGTGCGGAGTGGGTACAAGTACGAGGACATCCCGCGCCTGCTGCACGGTAAGGACGTCGGGATCGTGCCCAGCGTGTGGTGGGACAACGGGCCGCAGACGGTGATGGAGTTCTTCGCTTGTGGGATGCCGGTGATCGCGGCGGAGCTGGGCGGGATCCCGGACTTGGTGCGCCACGGGGAGAACGGGCTGCTGTTCAGGGGGAATGACCGCGCGGCGTTGTGTGAGACGTTGACGGGTGTGCTGCGGGAGCCGGAGCAGTTGGTGCGGCTGCGTGCCGGGGTGCGTGCGCCCATGAACGTGCCGGAGCATGCGGCGCGGGTGGAGCGGGTGTATATGGAGTCTCTCGCGCGGTGAGCGAAAACCACCGAGATGAAGACATCTCGGTGGCACGCCGTTACCATGGCGGCCCGATGCGGATATGCCTGGTGACAAGCGAGCTGGCCCCGTTCCATGGGTGGGGTGTGGGGACGGCGAATGGGGAGCTGACGCGGGCGCTGCTGGCCGCGGGGCACGAGGTGCACCTGCTGGTGAACGACCTGCCGGGGCTCCGCGAGGGGGCACAAGAGTGGTACCCGGACGCGGTGGTTCACGTGCTGGATGCGGGCGAGGTGGAGCGGCAGAAGCACGTGCCGTGCCTCTCGACGCGCCGACCGATGGCGGTGTACGAGCGGCTGAAGGGGCTGCACGCGCAGCACGCGTTCGACTACATCGGGTTCAACGACTTCTACGCGGACGGGTACTTCGCGGTGAGTGCGAAGCGCACCGGCGCGGCCTTCGGCGGGTGCGTGCTGGGCGTGGTGCTGCGGAGCTCGATCTTCCTGCTGCGGGAAATCAACGGGCAGCCGGAGTTTGACCTCGAGGTCGGCGCGATCGGGCACATGGAGCGGGGGGCTATCGCGGGCGCGGACCTGGTGGTATCGCTGAGCCGAGCGATGGTGACACGGCTGAGTGGCGATGAGGAGCTGGGGCCGGTGTTTGCGGATGGCCGGGCGGGCGGGCCGGTGGTGCGTGTGATCCCAAACGCGGTGAGCATGGAGGATGGGGAGCGGGCGCTGCGGCCGCGGCGGAAGGGTGCGAGCGCGGGTGAAGGCGTGCCCGAGGTGCTGTGCTTCGGGCGGCTGGAACGGCGAAAAGGAATCGAGACGCTCGTCGAGGCGGCGCAGCGGCTGCTGACGGATGGTCTACAGCTGCGGGTGCGGATCGTCGGTGTTGACACGGACACCGCCCCGGGGCGGCGGTCGTTCGTGGCGTTTCTCAAGCGGATGATCGAGCCGCGCTGGCGCGAGTGCTTTGAGTTCGAGGACAACCAGCCGCACGAGCGGCTGGGGGCGCTCATCGCGCGGGCCACGGTGTGCTGCTTCCCGTCGCTGTGGGAGAACTTTCCCAATGTGTGCCTGGAGTCGATGCGGCTGGGCGCGCCGGTGGTCGGGTCTGATGGCGGGGGGATGCCGGAGATCATCGAAGACGAGGTGAGCGGCGTGATCTTCCGCGCGGGGAACGCGGGATCGCTGGGGGGGGCGTTGTCGCGGGTGCTCACCGATCGCGAGTTCCGCGATCGGATCGGGCGCGGTGCGCCGGAGCGGGTGCGGGCGCTGTGCGACCCGGCGCGGGTGGCCGCGGCGTGGGCGGACGCGATCGAGGCGGCGCGGTCGAGTCGGGCTGTGAAGGCCGGGGATCAGCGTGCGTCTGTAAGCGTGGTCATCCCGTGCTTCAACATGGGGGCGACGCTGCCGGAGACGGTGGAGTCGGTGCGGAAGCAGACCGTGCCGGCGCAGGAGATCATCGTCATTGACGACGGCTCGACCGACTCGGAGACGGTGCGGGTGATCGCGGGGCTGGAGAGAGAAGGCGTGCGCGTGGTGCGGCAGCACAACCAGGGCTTGTCGATGGCGCGGAACGCGGGGTGCGCGGCCGCGGCGTCGGAATGGGTGCTGCCGCTGGATGCGGACGACATGCTCGCGCCCACGTTCATTGAGCGGTGCCTGGCGGCGGTTCGTGAGGACGCGGGGCTGAGCGCGGTGACTTCGTGCATGGCGTGCTACACGGACGCTTCGGGAGGGGCGCGGGATCATGTGGTGGATTACGTGCCCCTGGGGTTCGCGCGGGACCTGCTGCCGGCGCGGAACGTGGCGTCGTCGGCGATCGCGATGGTGCGGCGGTCTGCGCTGGAAGAGGTCGGCGGGTACGACCCGGAGATGACGGCGCTGGAGGACTGGGAGCTGTGGTGTCGGCTGTGCGCGGCCGGGCGCCGCCTTGCGGTGATCCCGGAGAAGCTGATCTTCAACCGGATCCGGCGCGACTCGATGCTGCGGAGTCTGGGGCCGTCGGAGCATCACACGCTGCGGGCGGTGATCCTGGAGAAGCACATGGGGCTGTCGCGGCGACCTGATCGCGTGGCGCGGGTGCTGCTGGGCGAGACCTTCTACTGGCGCGCCGAACTTGGGCGTGAGCAGGCGGGGGCGGAGGAGCGGGCGCGGGAGCGGGCGATGGCGATGATTGGGGAGAACGCGCGGTACCGGGCGGTGGATAGGGTGAATGAGATGCTGAAGAGGATGGGCGTGCAGGGGGTGATCAAGCGGGGGTTGGGGGTGGGGAATAAGCGGAGTGGGT
This sequence comes from Phycisphaerales bacterium, assembly GCA_035627955.1. NCBI lineage: Bacteria > Pseudomonadati > Planctomycetota > Phycisphaerae > Phycisphaerales > Phycisphaerales bacterium. The sequence continues at coordinate 19,196 of DASPKU010000011.1, read as the reverse complement.
GAGTTGGGCGGCGTGGGCGCGGGGATTCGACGCGGAAGACCCTCGCTTGCGCGTCGGGCTCGTTGCGGGTCGGGGCACCCTCGCTTGCGCGTCGGGCTCGTTGGGTTACTTCGTGCCGATGTCGGAGCGGACCTGCATGCCGGCGAAGTGGATGACCTTCACGGCGGCGTAGGCGCGGTCGCGGGCTTCGGCGAGGTCCTTGCCGACGCCGGTGACGCCGAGGACGCGCCCGCCGGCGGTCTGGACGACGCCGTCGGGGCCGCGCCGTGTGCCGGCGTGGTAGACCTGCACGCCGGGCATGGCGTCGGCGGCCTCGATGCCGGTGATGGGGATGCCGGTGCGGGGCTTCTCGGGGTAGCCTCCGCTGGCGATGACGACGCAGCACGCCGCGCCGGGGTCCCACTCGACGTCCACGGTGTCGAGGCGCTGCTCGCACGCGGCCAGGAGCAGCTCGAGCAGGTCGCTCTTGAGGCGGGACATCAGCACCTGGCACTCGGGGTCGCCGAAGCGGGTGTTGAACTCGAGCACCTTGGGGCCGGCGGGCGTGAGCATGAGGCCGGCGTAGAGCACGCCGGTGAACTCGATGCCCTCGCGGCGGAGGGCATCGACGGTGGGGACGAGGACTTCGCGCTCGATCTTGGCCATCAGGGGCGCGTCGATTGAGTCGGTGGGGGAGTAGGCGCCCATGCCGCCGGTGTTGGGGCCGGTGTCGTTGTCGGCGAGGCGCTTGTGGTCCTGAGCGGGGGGCAGCACGAGGATGTGCTTGCCATCAACGATGGCGAGGACCGAGACCTCGCGGCCTTCCATGCGCTCTTCGATAACGACCTTCTGGCCGGCGTCGCCGAACTCGCGCTTCACCATGATGCGGTCGATGGTCTCGAGCGCTTCGGCAAGGGTCTTGGGGAGGATGACGCCCTTGCCCTTGGCGAGGCCCGCGGCCTTGATGACCGGCAGCCCATCGAGCTCGGTTTCGTAGGCGACCTTGACCACGGGGTCGGAGGTGCGGAGGTTGTCGATGAACTTGGAGCGGTCGGCGGGGTCGCGGTAGGTCTCGGCGGCAGCGAGGGCGGCGGAGACGACCGCGCGGGCGCGGATGGCGGCGATGCCCTCGCCGGTGCCCTTGGTAGCGCCGATGCCGGTGATGCGGGTCATGACTTCGCTGATGCGCTTGGTGATGTAGGTTCGCTTCTCGTCCTGGTTGCCGAAGTCGGTGGGGCGGCCCAGGAGTTGGTTGAGGAGGACCTCGTCGCGGACGCGGGCCTCGAGGAAGGCGCGGGCGTGGGCGGCGTGGGTGAAGGTCTGGGCCTCGGCCGTGGGAATCGAGGCGGCCCGCATGATCTGCTTGGCCCAGGACTTGTCCCACTCCAGGCGGGCGGCGTCTTTCAAGGGGCCGAAGACGTGCACGCCGGGGGCCTTGAGCTTGTCGGCGAAGCCCTCCGCAAGCGGGTCTTCGGGGCCGATCACGACGAGGCCAATCGCGTGCTTCGCGACGAACTGCTGGAGGCGGTAGATCTCGCGGATAGAGACGGGGACGTCGACGGGCTTGGCGAGCGAGGCGAGCCCGGGGTTCTCGGGGTGGGTGGTCCAGAGGTCGCCAAGGCGGGGTGAGGCGGCGAGCTTGACGGCGAGGGCGTGTTCGCGCCCGCCGCCGCCGATGAGGAGAACGTTGATCTTGGGCGCATCGCCTGCTGTCATGGGCCAAGCATACCCCGGCGGGGTGGAGGGGCTTGCGTGTGCGCGGGTGTGGCGCGGTTTGCGCCGGGTTGATGCGGTGCTGCGGAGGGTGCGGGAAGGGTTTATGTCACGCGGCGTGTGGTTTGATTGACCCACCGGGGGCGCGTCCCTACAGTCGCCCCACGATTGCGGGGTAGAGCAGCCTGGTAGCTCGTCGGGCTCATAACCCGGAGGTCGCAGGTTCAAATCCTGCCCCCGCTACTTCAACGAAAGGGCTCGCGCGAGGCGCGGGCCCTTGTCGTTTTTGGGGTGTGCCGCTGGGCGTTCGCTTGGTTACCGCGGGGTGGGCGGCGGCGGGGCCACCTCTTTGTAGAAGATGACGGTGTCGTGGTAGGCGGTGCGGTCGGCGTTTAGGGCATAGCGGGGGATCGTGCCGACCTCGGTCCAGCCGAGCTTGCGGTAGAGGTGCACGGCGTCGGCGTCGCGTCGGGCGTCGAGGGTAAGCAGCGTCCAGCCGCGGGCGAGGGCCTCGCGTTCGGCGGCGTGCATGAGTGCGGTGGCGAGGCCCCGCGAGCGGGCGCGCCGGTGGACGATGAGCTTGCAGACCTCGGCGCGGTGGGGCTGGTTGGGTGCCCAGGCGGGCTGGAGCTGGACGGTGGCGGCGAGGCCCTGCTGATCGCGGGCGGTGAGGATGACGGCGCCGGAAGTGGAGGCGGCGGCGAGCGAGTTGCGCCACCACTCCGCGGCGTGCGCGTGCGTGAGCGGCGCGAGGAAGCTGACGGCAGCGCCGGAATCCACGGCGTCGACGAGCAGGTCAGCGAGGGCGTCGAGGTCGGTGTCGGCGGGTGGCAGAGGCAGGCATGCGAAGGTGGGCGGGGCGTGAACGGCGGATGAGATCATGGTGCGGCTCCGCTCTGGCTGGGTGAATGTAGGGCCGATGTTGGTGGGGTTGCGCGGGCGGTCAGGCGGTGTGTTCACGCGGGGTTGCGGCGGTGCTTGAGGACGGGGGCGCAGGATGAGGAGGTGAAAGTGCTGAGGTCGAGTGCGTGGTGGCGGCAGGCCGCGATGGTGGTGCTGCTGTTCGTGCGCGGGCGGCTCAGCCGGAGGGGGCACCTGGGGCTTTCATTCACAATCGGGGTGCTGGCCATCGCGGCCGGGCTGTGGGCGTTTGTCGAGATCGCGGATGCAGTGCACGAGCAGGACGACATCGCGAGGTGGGATGGAGCGGTGGCGGAGTGGCTGCACGACAGCGCGAGCGCGGGGCTCACGGTGGTGATGTTGGCATTGACTGGGCTGGGTGACCCGGTGGTCGTGATCGTGACGGGGCTGGTGCTCGCGGGGTTGTTCTGGAAGGCAGGAGAGCGGTGGCGGGCGCTGTTCCTGTTCCTGAGCGTGCCGGCGGGTCTGGCGCTGAACACGGCACTGAAGCACGCGTTCCTGCGGGCGCGACCCGTCTTCGACGAACCGCTGGCGAGTGCGCACGGGTACAGCTTCCCGAGCGGGCACGTGGCGGGGGCCACGCTGCTGTACACGGCGGTGGCGGTGATTCTGGTGCGGTCGGTGCGGGGGGCGAGGAACCGCGTGAGGGTGGTGGCGGTGGCGGGCTTGCTGATCGTGGTGGTGTCGTTCACGCGGATGTACCTGGGCGTTCATTACCTGACGGACGTGCTGGCGGCGCAGGCCGTGGCGTTCTCGTGGGTGGCGCTGAGCGCGACCCTGCTCAATACGCTTCGGCGGCGAGCGCTTCGGGAGCGGGTCGAGGTTGCGGCGGGGGGTGGGGCGAAAGGAACGCCGTAGCCATGCCCCGCGTTGCGATCATTCTGAACGCGAGTTCGGGGCCGTTGCAGACGACGCCGGCGCAGCTGGAGCCGCTGTTGCGGAGCGCGGGGATTGAGGCGACGGTGCATTGCCCGCAGGGCGAGGAGAAGGTCGATGTGATCGCGCGGAGCCTGGTAGCGGGCGGGGTGGAGACGGTGGTGGCCGCGGGCGGTGACGGGACGGTGTCGGCGGTGGCTTCGGTGCTGGTGGGGAGCGGGTCGGCGCTGGGGATCCTTCCGCTGGGGACGTTCAACCACCTCGCGAAGGACCTGCGGATCCCGCTGACGCTGGAGGGGGCTGTTGCGAACTTGGCGAGCGGCGTTTCGCGGGCGATTGATGTCGGCGAGGTGAACGGGCGGCGGTTCCTGAACAACCTGAGTATCGGGGTGTACCCGGCATTCGTGGAGGCGCGGGGGGAGGCGAGGCGGCTGCCGAAGGTGCTGCGGTATGTGAAGCGGGCGTGGGCGATGCTGCGGGTGTTCCGGCGGCTGCCGCAGCTGTGGGTGCACATCGATGTGGATGGGCAGCGGCTCTCGCGGATCACGCCAGCGGTGCTGGTGGGGAACAACGAGTACCGGCTGGACGCGCCTGGGGCGGGCACGCGTTCGACGCTGAGCGATGGGCGGTTGTCGCTGGTGATTACAAGGAGGCGCGGGCCGCGGGGGTTGATCATGCAGGCGTTGCGGGCATCGCTGGGGCGGCTGCGGGGGTCGCGCGACTTGGATGAGCTGTGCGGGAGAGAGATCACGATCCGGACGAGCTTCGGATCGATCAAGGTGGGGATTGATGGCGAGATCGTGCGGATGAAGACCCCGCTGCGCTGCCGCGTGCTGCCGGGGGCGCTGCGGGTGATCGTGCCGGCGGAGGCGTGACTGGCTGCCATGCGGACGATCCTGCACATTTCCGACCTGCACTTTGGCATGCTGGACGCGGCCATTCTGCGGCCGCTGCGGGAGGCGGCTGTGCAGGTGAGGCCGGACCTGACCGTGGTGACCGGCGACCTGACGCAGCGGGCGCGGGGGTGGCAGTTCAAGGAGGCGGCGCGGTTCCTGGAGTCGATCCCGGGGCCGCGCCTAGTGGTGCCGGGGAACCACGATGTGCCGCTGTACAACGTGGCGGCGCGGTTCGCGGCTCCGCTGTGGGGGTACAAGCGGCACATCAACCCGGACCCGGAGCCCGTGTACGAGGATGAGGAGATGGTGGTGCTGGGGCTGAACAGCTCGCGCTCGCTGACCATTCAGGATGGGCGGCTGAACGAGGAGCAGATCGCGCGGATGCAGAGCGTGTTCTGTGGGGCTGGGGGCGAGCGGGTGCGGGTGCTGGCGAGTCATCACCCGTTCGTGGTCACGGAGGAGTCCGACAAGGAGCCCATTGAGAACGCGGCGGAGGCGCTGCGGGCGATGTCGGCCTGCCGTGTGGACGCCGCTTTAACGGGGCACCTGCACACCTCGTGGACGCACTGCCGGGCCGTGCACAGCGAGCTGGAGGGGCGGCAGGAGTGGGGGACGGTGCTGATCCAGGCGGGGACGGTGTCGATGCGGGCCAGGGGCGAGGCGGGTGCGTTCAACGTGGTGCGGATCGAGCGGGAGCGGATGTCGATCGACCGGTACCTGTGGAACGCGGACGGGAACTCGTTCGCGGCGTCGCTGGCGGAGACGTTCGTGAAGGGGGAGCACGGATGGGTGTGCGGCTGAGAGTTACAGTTGGGCATGTCCCGACTGGCTGTGCTTGCGTTCGTGCTCTTCGTTCCTGTTGTCTTCCAAGGGTGTGCCGCGTCGCACTGGGAGCGTGAGTTCATCCCCGAGTCGCCGGTGTCGGACTCCGCGGTTGCGAGCCCATTACCAACGGAGGCGCCAGTGAGCGTGCGCGAGGTGGATTGGAAACGGCTGATCGATGGGCTGGAGGAGCTCAAGGAGGCGGAGGCCAGGAGCGACGTGCCGCGCGGGCAGTGGCCGGAGTCGCGGCAGCGGGAGCACAAGGCCGCGTTCCTGCGGACGCTGCAGGTAACGGGCGAGCCCAAGGGCGTGCACATCCTGGGGCGGACGGAGTTCCGCACGACGGCGCCGCTGAAGCCGCAGCTAGACAGCGACCTGCGGCGGTTTGCGCGGAAGATCGGCGCCAACGAGGTGGTGTGGGCGCGGTTCTACCTAGGGAAGACCGAGGAGATCGTGCGGGAGCCGGTGACCACCTACACGACCGGCACCGACTTCAGCCGGCGCGGGTCCGATGCGTACAGCGAGAGCTCGACGTCGTGGGTGCCGGTGGTGGTGGACGCGGACGAGTTTGAGTATGCGGCGTACTTCCTGCGAAGGTAGCGGCCTAGGAAAGGACTTCCTTCGCCGCCCATTCGTGGTAGGCTCTGCGCCGGCAGGAGAGAGGGCGGACGGGAGAGTTCAATTGCTCACACTGCGCGCTGCCGGTTGTTCGTTGGTGCTGTGCGCCGGGCTCGGTGCACCTGCGTTTGCGCAGGGGCTCGTCGAGTTCGAGGTATCGCCGGCACTCGAAAAAAACTGGAGCAGCACCATCACGGCCGTGCCCGGGCAGGTGCTGGACTTCCGTGTCAAGATCTCGTACACGGGCAACCAGACCCCCTTCGGGCTCGCCAACATGTGGTTCCAGCCGACGTTCAAGAACTGGAACGTGAACGCGGCCGCGACTGTGGGTGACTTCCTCTCTGGCTTCGTGAACGATGGTGGGGCAGGAACGACGCCGCTGGGGCACGTCCCGGACGTGCCCGGCGTGTATGGACGGATTTCGCCGTGGGGGTCGTACGACCCGCCGTCGCCGTTGTACGGCTACCTGAATCACGTGGACGGCACGTCGTACATGCGGATCGCCCAGTACAACACAACGAGTTGGATCGGGCAGGGGAACAACACGACCGGTGGCCTCGGGATGGCGATCGGCCAGGTGCCGTACCCCATCTCGGTCTCGGATCCCCGCTACCCGACGTTCAGCAATCAGGTCACCGCCGTCATCGTGCTGAAGCTGGCCATCACGCTTCATCCGACGCTGGCACCGCGGACGATGGAGTTTGGGGCTGCCGAAGGTTTCGCGGGCGTTGGGACCTCAACGCTGCGGTGGTACGCCGACGAGGCAGAACTCTTCGCGAACACCGTCTTCGGCGCACCGACCTTCGTGCCGGCGACCGTTCACATCGTTCCATCGCCCGCGAGCTTTGGCGGGGTCGCAGGGCTGCTGCTCCTGCGACGCCGCGGGCGCTAGCGCTCTTGGCGCAGGGACTGTGGAAGATTCATCAGGAAAGCCGCGGCGGGGATCAGGTAGGTCAGGCACATCCAGCGGTACCACCCGGGAACGGGCTCCCCCAACCACATGCGAATAAATCCGCACAGCAGGAACATGCCTGCCGCGGTGAGCGCCAGCAGGACAGAGAGCACGCGTGGATGGATCACCGGCGCGCTCCGTCCTGCTTCAGTCGAGGTTTTCGCGGAGGTCGAACAGCGGGTTCGGCGTGCCGCGGGTGTACTCGGCGGAGGGGCTCATGTTCTTCATGGGGTTGAGCAGGACGTCGGTGTAGAGCTCCGAGGCGTCGGGGATTGGGCTCTGCTCGGCGAAGTCGAGGGAGCGCTTGACGGCTTCCTTGACCTCGGACTGCATGTCCATGAACTGCTGCTCGGTCATCATGGGCTTCCCGTCGGGCCCCTTGCGCTCGTTCATGAGCTGGGCGGCGAGGCGGTCGATGGAGTCCTTGGCCTTGAACTGCTCCACCTCTTCCTTGGTGCGGTACTTCTGGGGGTCGGACATGGAGTGGCCGAGGTAGCGGTAGGTCTTGAGGTCGACGAACGCGGGCTTCTGGTTCTCGCGGCACCAGTCGGCGAGAGGCTTGAACTCGTCGTAGAGGTCGACGACGTCGAAGCCGTCGATGATCTCGCCGCGGATGCCGTAGGCGTCGGCCTTCTTGGTGAGGTTGTCGGCCATGGTGGTGCCGCGGCCGATGGCGGTGCCCATCGAGTAGCCGTTGTTCTCGACGATGAAGATGATCGGAAGGGACCAGAGGCCGGCGTGGTTCATGGCCTCGTGGAGGGCGCCCTGGTTGAGCGCGCCGTCGCCCATGTAGCACAGGGCGACCTTTTTCTTGGCGGGCTGGCCGGGCTCGACGCCGGGGTTGGGCAGGGCCTTGCCGAGCACCTCGACCTCGTACTTGGCGGCGAAGGCGAGGCCGGTGCCCAGCGGGTTCTGCGCGGAGACGATGCCGTGCCCGCCGAAGAGCCAGTTGGGGCGGTCGAACATGTGCATGGAGCCGCCCTTGCCCTTGGCGCAGCCGCCGATCTTGCCGTACATCTCGGCCATGCAGGCCTCGGGCGACATGCCGCGGGCGAGGGCGTGCCCGTGGTCGCGGTAGGCGGTGACGATGGGGTCGTCCTGGTTTACCGAGTTGATGGTGCCCACGACGAGGGCTTCCTGCCCGATGTAGAGGTGGCAGAAGCCGCCGATCTTGGCTTGCTGGTAGGCCTGGGCGGTGCGGTTCTCGAACTCGCGGATGAGGTACATGTCGCGCAGCCACTTCATAAACGTGGAGGCGGGCAGGGAGTCGCTGGGGCGCGGGCTCTGCTCGGCCTTAGGGCCGCGGCCATCGGTCATTGCGGGGTTCATCGGACGCGCGGTCACGTTCGCCATCGGGTAGCTACCTCAGTGCCCGCCTTGTCCCGGGTTCGGGGGAGGAAAGTGCGGACAGGGATGATAGGAAGGCGGAGGGATCGGATCAGGAGGAAGGCATCAAGGCAGGAGGCATCCAGGCATCCAGGCACAAAAAAGACGAGGCCACCGGGTGAGCCGGTGGCCTCGGGGGAACGACTGCTGGAACCACGATCACGAGGACGTGATCGTGGCACAGGCACCGCAGTTTACTTGACGACTTGTGCGTGCGACACGCCCTTGGCCTGCGCGGCGTCGGCGACGGTCTTGGCCCGCAGGATCATGAGGGCGGTTTCGAGCTGGAGGTCGATGCCCTTCTGGATGAGGTCCTCGGGGTTGGGGGTCTCGCCCTTCTGCACGATCTCGCCCTTCTCGTTGATGGGGCGGACGTCGGCATTACGGCGGAGAACAAGGGCCTTCTCCATCTGCTTGGGGAGCATCTCGACCTTGAGGTCGGGCTCCACGCCCCAGGCCTTGGCGCCCTGGCGGCGGTGGATGATGGTTTTGTCGGGCAGCATGTAGTAGGCGGTAGTGACCTTCATGCGGGCGTTGGCCGCGAGGGGCCAGACGTTCTGCACGGAGCCCTTGCCGTAGGAGCGGCTGCCGAGGACAACGGCGTCGATCATGCCCTTCTTGCCGTAGACCGAGAGGGCGCCGGAGACGATCTCGCTGGCGGACGCGGAGCTCTCGTTGACGAGGCACACGACCGGGATATCGGCGAGGCTGGCGCGGCTGGGCTCGCTGAGCTCGGGCCGGTCGATCACGCCGCCGGGGCCCTGCGTCATGACGATGGGGGCGTTCTCGGCGCGGATGAAGCGCTGGGAGACCTTCACTGCCTGGTCGAGCAGACCCCCGGGGTTGTTGCGGAGGTCAAACACCAGGCCGGCAACGCCCTGACGCTTCATTTCCGCGACGGCGCGGTCGAGCTCAGAGACGGTGGACTCGCTGAACTGGAGCAGCCGGACGTAGCCGATCTTGCTCTCCTTGTCCACGAACCAGTCCCACTGGTCTTCGCGGATGCCCTCACGCTTCCAGCCCTTCACGCTGGCGACGTTGATGAGGCTGCGCTTGACCTTGACCGTGACGTTCTCGGTCTTGCGTGCCTTGGCCTTGGCGATGGCGGCCTTGCGCTCGGCCTCGGGGTCCTTGGCCTCGGGCTTGGCCGCTTCCTTCAGGTTTGCCGGTTTCTGGTCGCTCTTGGCGTCGGGGCTCGGGGCGGCGGAGTCAATCTGCTCCTCGATGGGGCGGCCGAGGGTGAGGGTGACCTCGGTGCCCTCGGGGCCGGTGATGACCTCCACGGCCTGGTCGAGCGAAAGGCCGAGCAGGTTGTGGCCGTTGACTTCCTTGATGATGTCACCGGGGTGGATGCCGGCCTTCTGCGCGGGCGTGCCCTCGAGTGGAGTGACAACGCGGATGTTGAAGAGCTCGTCGTACTCGATCTGCACGCCGATGCCGACGAAGCGGCCCTCGGTGCTCTTGATGAACTTGTGCAGCTCGTCGGGCCAGATGATGGCGGAGTGCTCGTCGAGCTGAGCCATCATGCCGTTGCCGAACTCGTGCAGGAGCGCCTGCTTGGGCACCTTCACGCTCGCGGAGTTGATGGTCGTGAGTCGGTCGAGCAGATTGTCGATCTGCACCTGGTCCATCTGGCCGCCGCCGGGCCGGTCGGCGCGGGCCTGGACCTTGGCGACTTCATCATCGATGAAGCTGAGCATGTCCTGACGGGCCTGGTCGTTGCCGATGTTGGGGAACGCCGCGACGAGGTCGGGCGTGGTCATCATGGTTCGGATGGCTTCGAGGCCGCCGACCACGAGCGAGTTGATGGGCTTCTGCTCGATGTGCTGGCGGGCGCGGGCCGCGGCACGGAGGATCATGACCTCGTCGATGCCCTTGGTCTTGACGGTGTAGTCGTCGCCGAAGGGGTTGTAGGGCGGGAGCTCCTCGTCGTTGCCCATGGCGCGGGCGCGGGCGGCGCGCTGGTTGTAGAGCTTCTCGGGAACGTAGAGGCGGAGCATCTCCTGCCGCTGGATGATGCGGCGGACGTCGGCGCGGTAGGTGCCGGGGACGTCGTAGAGGGCGTCGAGCAGCACGAAGAGCTCGCCCGCGGCGACGACGTCGCCGCGCTTCTCGGCGTCGGCGGCGGCGCTGCGGGCGCGGTCGGTCAGGCTCTTGATCTGACCTTCGCGGAGCAGAGCGTCCTTGTCCTCGGCGATGAGGTGGAGCTCGATGGCGTTGCGGAGGGCCTTGCCCAGGATGATGTCGGTCATCGGCTGGGTGGCGAGGTGCTTGTCGAGCTCGGCCCGGACCTCGGTGGTGCGGGCGGCGCGGTCCTGCTCGCGCTGCTCGATGTGGCGGGCGAGGCTGGTCGCGGCATCGGAGATGGAGTTGTCGGCGGCGTTGGGGCGGTCGAGCTTCTGGAGGGCCTCGTTGAGCTTCTCGATGTCACCGCTGCGGGCGGTGTTCCACACGGCGGAGAGCTCGGCGACGCTGGCGGTGCCGGCGCGGTCGGCGAGGCGCTGAGTGTCGGTGGGCTGGGCGGAGAGGGTCAGGGGAGAGAGGCCGATCAGCAGCACGCTCGACCAGGCCGCGGCACGACGAAGGATGGCCATGGAAACGCTCCGGGGGGCCGTCAGTGGCCCGAGTTTGGGGGACTGGTGAGCATCGGCCCCCACACCACCCTCTGTTAAGGATGCTGATCGGGTCGGGCCCCGTCACCCATGATATAGGACCACACAATCCGCACGGTTCGCGCCGTGGTTTCAGTGGGACCCCTTTAGGGGGTCTTTCACCTGCGCCATGACCCGCTGGACCACCATGAGGGCGACCACGATGGCGATCGCCCCGACGATGGCCAGAACGACGGGTTCGCGGTGCTGCTCGGGCATCAGGCCGGTGCTGACGGCGTAGCTGCTGGCCAGCAGGATCCCGGGGCCGATGGTGTAGCCCGCGCCGATGAGGGCCTCGTGCTTGCCGCCCGCTTCGACCTCGGCCTGGCCGACCTCGAGGGCGTAGTAGAGCGCGCCCGAGTAAACGACGGCCATGCCGGTGCCGAACATCGCGAGGCCCGCGATGAGAAGCGCGATGCTCTCCATGGGCGCCGCGAAGACGGACGCGCCGAACCCGGTGACGAGCAGGACGCCGCCGAGCACGGCGGGGTACCAGCGGCCATGCCAGCCGTGCCAGCGGTTGAGCAGGATGAACACGAGCACACGGGCGAGGAGCCACGTCGCGGTGAGCATGGCCCAGAGCTCGACCTTGATGCCCAGGGACTTCATGGCGCTGGGGAGGTAGGGGCCCAGGGCGCTGCCGACGATGTAGCTCATCGGCAGCAGGAGGCGGAACGTGACCAGGAGCTTGGCGTAAACGGGCGGGTGCGGCTCATGCTCGTCGGGGAGGTGCGGCGCGGGCTCATTCTGCAGGCGTGTGAGCAGCGTGAGGCAGAGCAGGTGGATGAACCCGAGCAGGAACACCATGAGCGCGGGCTGGCTCTCGACGTAGCGGGAGATGCCGACCGACGCGACGACCACGGCGGAAGACCAGACGATGTTCCAGCGGCTGGTGACGGTGCGGAGGGTCTGGCCCGAGCGGCCGCCGCTGACGTAGCTCTCAACCAGCGGCCAGAGCACGCCGGTGAGCGGGCTGTAGACGCCGACGAGCAGCCAGATGATCCACGTCGGGCGCCCGCCGCCGAGCCATTGGATGAGCTGCGGCACGGTGCAGAGGGCCGCGCCGGCGATCATGAGGAGGGCGAGGAGGCCGCGGGTGCCGATGGTGGCGCGACGCGCCCACTCGACGAGCGGTCGGGTGGCGAGGGCGCCGGCGATGTAGGTGACGCCCAGGAGGACCATGAGCCAGGCGTTCTGGCGTTCGGTGAAGCCGTAGCCCCCGGTGCTCATGAAGACGATGCCGTTGGTGACGACGCCGCTGCCCAGGCTGTTGAGGAAAGTGAAGGCGAACACGGCCCACAGGGGCGAAACGCCGGCCCGGACTCCCGCGTGGGCGGGGGTCGGGAGGAGCACGTTGGTAGGGGTGGTGGGGGGCTCGGCGGGCTTCATCGCGGGGGTGAGTGGACGGATGCGAGGAAAACGCGGGGGCGTTTGCCGCACGCCGGGTGCGATCGTAGCATCGTGTGCCGGTTTGACCGGCTTTGTGCCCGTAGCTCAATTGGATAGAGCGCTGCCCTCCGAAGGCAGAGGTTACAGGTTCAACTCCTGTCGGGCATGTTCGAGTTGATCAACGAGCAGGGCCGCTCCGGTGTGGGGCGGCCCTGGTCACTTTTGAGGAGCGCGGCGATGATCACCGGGGCCCATGCGATTCTGTACTGCGAGGATGCGGAGAAGGCGCGGGCGTTCCTGCGCGACGTGCTGAAGTTTGAGCACGTGGACGCGGGGCACGGGTGGCTGATCTTCGCACTGCCGCCGGCGGAGGTGGCGTGCCACCCGCTGGAGGCAGGGCAGAAGCCCTCGCACGAGCTGTACTTCATGTGCGAGGACATCACCGCGGCGACGACGGAGCTGAAGGCCAGGGGCGTGGAGTTCACGATGGAGCCGAGCGACCAGGGATGGGGGGTGCTGGCGCGGTTCAAGGTGCCTGGAGGGGGCGAGATCGGGATCTACCAGCCGCGCCACCCGCGGCCAAAGCACCGGTGAGGGTGGCCGATCGGCGCGTCGCGGGTGGTGGCGGCGGTCTGGTAGAGTGGCCGCCCCGTGCACGCGACCATCGGACAAGCTGCGACCCCGGCCGGCCCGCCCAAGGGCCCGCTCACGAAGGAGGAGCGGGTCGAGCTGGGGATGGTGTACCTGATCGTGGTGGTGCTGTTCACGCTGGGGATCCTGGCGTGGGTGGTGATCGCCAACGCAGCCCGAGCGCGCCGGCGGAGGGCTGAGGCCGAGGCACGGGGGCGCCCTCCGCGTGTCGTGAGCGACAAGGACCCCTGGGAGGAAGCCGCGAAGCGGGTGCGGACGCCCAGCTCTTCGGAGCTGGAGGACACGGCCATCCGCGGGGCGATTGCTCCTGGCGCATCCCCCGAGCGGGAAGCGGGCGAGAGCGGACGACCGGTGGTGCTGATCACCGGGGCGGCGAAGCGCGTGGGGCGGGCGGTGGCGCTGCGGATGGCGCGGGCCGGCTGCGATGTGTTCTTCACATACCACCAGTCGGGCGAGGAGGCGGAGTCGCTCGCGCGGGAACTGTCGGAGCTGGGATCGATGGGTTCGTTCTACCAGATCGACCTGACGGACCCGGCGGTGATCGAGGACTTCGCGCGGGACCTTGCAGCGTCGATGAACCGGCTGGACGTGCTGGTGCACAACGCGTCGGTGTACTCGGCGTCGCCGCTGCAGGATGTGACGCTCGAGGACGTGATGCGGCAATACCAGGTGAACGCGGCGGCGCCGCTGCTGCTGACGGCGCGGCTGGCGCCGCTGCTGATGCAGAGCGAGATGAAGGGCGGCGCGAGCGTGGTGTGCTTCACGGACATCCACTCGATGGGACGGCCGCGGAAGGACTTCGCGGCGTACTCGATGAGCAAGGCGGCGGTGACGGAGATGGTGTACTCGCTGGCGCGGGACCTGGGGCCGGAGGTGCGGGTGAACGCGATTGCGCCGGGCGTGGTGGCGTGGCCGGAGGAGGGGGCGGACGCGGACCCGGAGATGCAGCGGAAGTACGTGCGGCGGATCCCGCTGGGGCGGCCGGGCACGCCCGACGACGCGGCGGAGGTGGTGCGGTGGCTGGCGTTCGACGCGACGTACCTGACGGGGGAGATCATCCGGGTGGATGGGGGGAGGTGGTTGACGTGAGGGTTCCAGAGGAGATGCGGTGATGGTGCGTCGGCGTGCGTTTGTGCTGCTGCCGTTGGTGCTGCTGCTGGCGATCTCCGCGGCGGCGCTGGGCGTGGTCTATGGAATGAATGCGCCGGCGAAGCAGACGACCAGCGCGGCGTACAACAAAGGGAACAGGCTGGGGCCGACGGTGGGCATCCCGCTGGTGGCACTGTTCTTTGTGTGGCAGGCGGGGCGGTTCGCGGAGCGGCGGGGCAACGGCTCGGCGAACGCGGTGTTCGGGGGCATCCTGCTGCTGATGAATCTGGCGGTGGGGATCAACGTCTATCGCGTGCTGACGGGCAGGAAGGCGCCGGTGGTGGCGCAGCGGGGGAGCGGGGCGGGGCCGAGCGCGCCGGCGTTCCCGTACACCACGCCTCCGCCGCCCTTGCCCCAGCCTCGACCGCCGATGGATGGCCAGGCGCCGGTGACCCAGCCGGGCCAGGCGCAGCGGCCAGCGCCTGCACCGCCCGCGCCTTCGGGCCCCTCTCCGCATGAGGCGGCCACGAAGGCGGCCGACGCGAAGGCCAGGCCGGTCATCGAGGCGTTCGAGGCGAAGCTGAAGGAGGAGATCACGCTGGCGGCGGACGCGGCGGAGGGGTTCTCGAAGGAGATCGCCAAGCCGCCGGCGCACGACAAGCGGGTGCTGAAGGAGCGCACGGCCAACGCCGACGCGTTGCGCAATGCGCTGACGAGGATCGAGAGGCGGCTGAAGGACGCTGGCGACGACCTGGAGAAGGAGCTCGCGCGCGCCGGGCTGGAGAGCTTCGATGCTCGCCACCGGGCCATGCGGTGGAGCGCGGACTTTTCGGCGAGCTCGAGGCAGTTCGCGGCGGGGCGGCTGGTGTCGCTGTGCGACCGGGTGAAGAACGAGTGCGCGGTGCTGGACCGCGAGTTCCCGGCGTGGACGCTCACGAAGGGTGAGATCACGGTGCGGGACGCCCAGAAGCGGCACGCGCTCACCAGCGAGCGGTTCTTCATCGAGGCGGATGTGCAGCACCTGCACACGACACTGGCGTCGCTGCGCGAGGGGCGGTGAGCGGGCGGGCGTGCGCGGCGGTCAGCCTTTGACCTCTTCGATCTCGGTCCGGACGTCCCAGAGCTCAGGGAAGAGGCGGTCGTCGACCATCTGGCGGAGGTAGGCGACGCCCGCGGTGCCGCCGGTGCCGCGCTTGAAGCCGATGACGCGCTCGACGGTCTTGATGTGGCGGTAGCGCCAGAGCGAGTACTGCTCGTCGACGTCGACCAGCTTCTCGGCCATTTCGTACAGGTCCCAGTGCTGCTCGGGCTTCTCGTAGACCTGCTTGAACGCGGCGATCACGGAGGGGTGCGGCTTGTGCGGCTCGGTGACGTCGCGGTCGAGGACTTCGCGGGCGATGGCGAGGCCGCGCCGGGCGAGGAGGCGGATGAACTCATCGTACAGGCTGGGCGCGAGCAGCGTGCCCTCGACCTCCTTGAAGATCAGCGGCTTGTGCTGGAACACGGCCAGCATGCGCTTGTCCTTACGCCCGAGCATGAACTCGATCTGGCGGTGCTGGTAGGACTGGATGCCGCTGGAGGGGCCGAGCACGTGGCGGAACTGCACGTACTCGCTGGGCGTGAGCGTCGCGAGCACGCTCCACTGGTTGAAGAGCTGCGCCTGGATGTGCTTCACCCTGGCCAGGATCTTGAAGGTGGGCTCCAGCTTGTCCTCCGCGACGAGCCGCAGGGCTGCCTTCAGCTCGTGCACGATGAGCTTGAACCACAGCTCGGTGGTCTGGTGCTGGATGATGAAGAGCAGCTCGTCGTGGTGCTGGGGGGCGCTCAGGGGCCGCTGGGCGCTCAGCACCTGCTCGAGGTGGAGGTAGCCGGCGTAGTCCAGCTTGTTCTTGAGGTCGACGTGCATCCCCTGCGGGTCACGCGAGGCGCCGGGGTCGGACGGGCCGTAGGACATGGGTTGGCTCCCAAAGCGACGGGGTGAATCGTCGTGATGAGAGCGTACGCGGGTGTGGTCGGGGTCAGCGTCCGGTGTCGGTCCACCGCGAGCGGGCGTCGGTCTGCTCGGCCAGGGCCATGTCGTTGCCGAAGGGGCTATCAGGCCAGACGCTCAGGCGCGTCTCGCCGTTGCCGGACTTGAACATGACGGTGTCGGCGCGGGCGGCGAAGTAGCTCTCGCGCCCGGCGCCCGAAACAGAGCAGGCGCCCATCCAGAGCGTCGCCGCGGCGAGGGCGAGGACACTCAGGGCCCGACGTGCTGATGAGGAGCGCTGCGTGCGTCCAGCCATAGCCGGAACACTCCTGGAGGGCGGCCTGCCCACGGCCCACGCAGCCCTGTCGTATTGAGCGTACAAATGCGGCTCCCCATCCTGCCACGAAAACGATCGTGCCGCGGCACGTTTCATCGCTCACGTGATTGCTTCAGTGGCTACTTACTTACGCACATCGAGCGGGTTGCTCAGGCGGTCCATAACGGGTGCGCGGTGCGGTCTGTTCGGAGAAACTGCGCCATATTTGACGGTTGGGCCAAGACCCGTAGGATGCCTCACCCAACAGCCCCCTCCCGGTGGGACGCTGCGTGGGGTGTTTGCCTCAGGGACGATCATTCATGAAGCCAGCCTTCAGCACCGTGGCCTGCCCGGAGTGGACGTTTGAGCGGATCGCGACGCACGCGGAGAAGTGGGGCTTCCTCGGTGTAGAGCTGCGGACCTTCGGGTACGCGTCCACCAACTTCGCGTGCGAGCCGGCCCTGACCGCGCCGGCGAAGGTGCGCGGGCTGCTGGAGCGGGCGGGGCTGGAGCTCGTGTCGCTGGCGACGGGCATCCGCTACGACGACCCGATCACCCCGCCGGTGCTGGGCATGCTGCTGGATCACGAGCACACGGTGCGCGAGAGCAAGTCGGCGATCGCGCTGGCGGTGCGGCTGGAGGTGCCGTTCGTGCGCGTGTTCGGGTACGAGATCGTGGGGAGCGAGAGCCGCAGGAGCGCGGTGGCGCGGATCGCGTCGCGCCTGTACAAGGCGTGCGACCACGCACGCAACAGCGGCGTGAAGGTCATGCTGGAGAACGGCGGGTCGTTCAGCACCGCGGCGCAGATGGCGGAGGTCATGGACGCCGTGAACCATCCGCTGCTGGTCGCGGCGTACTCCCCAGCGGTCGCGGCCCTCGCGGGCGAAAGCGGTGCCGACGGCGTCAACGTGCTCGGCGATCGCCTGGCGTGCCTCAAGGTGCGGGACTTCGCCCATGGGAAGCCCTGTGCGCTGGGCGACGGGCAGGTCGACAACCGCTCGGCCATCGACGCGCTGGGGCGGCTGGGTTTCCCCGGGTGGGTGACGTACGAGTACGACGGGGCGTGGCTGGGCGGGCCGATGCAGGACCCCTCGGCGGTGCTGGAGGTCTCGGCGCGCCGGCTGTTTGAGTGGATCGGCGCGGCTCGCGGGCGGGGCGGGCTGCGGCCGGACATCCAGCGGGTGATGACCTGAGCCAGCAGTTGCGGCGCGGGTAGCATCGTGGCGTGAGGCCGCGTGTTCACAGGCCGACGTTCAAGACGGTGCCGCGGAGCGAGATCGCGGACATCGGCGCGGCCACGCGCGACGTGCTGGCGCGGTGCTATGGGTTGGGTTTTGCGCTGGCGGGGGTGACGCCCGCGCAGCCAACGAAGTGGCGTGAGCACATCCTGGAGTGGCTGCGTGCGGGGCGGCACGGGCAGATGGACTACCTCGAGCGGGACCTGGAACTGAAGTTTGATCCTGCGGGGGTGCTGCCGGACACGCGGGCGTTCATCGTGGTCGCGGACCTGTACGCGACGCGGAACGACGCGCCGGTTGAGACGCCGCCGGGGCACGGGCGGATCGCCCGCTACGCGCACGGGCGGGACTACCACGTCACCATCAAGAACCGGCTGCACGACTTGAGCGATGCGCTGCGGGGCGCGTACCCGGGATGGGGGTTCCGGTCGTTCGTGGACACGGTGCCGGTGCTGGAGCGCGAACTGGCGCAGCTGGCGGGGCTGGGGTGGCAGGCCAAGAACACGATGATCATCAACCCGCGACTGGGGAGCTACTTCCTGATCGGGGGGGTGGCGACGACGATGCCGCTGGTCCCGCCCGCCGAGCAACCGGTGGTGATGGACCACTGCGGCACGTGCACGCGGTGCATCGAGGCGTGCCCGACGCAGGCGATTACGCCTTACAGCGTGGACGGGTCGCGGTGCATCTCGTACCTGACCATCGAGCACCGGACGCCGATCGATCCGGCGCTGCACGGGGCGATGGGTGATTGGGTGTACGGGTGCGACATCTGTCAGGAGGTGTGCCCGCACAACTCCGCGCGGCCCGGGCAGGATGTGGGGGCGCGGCTGCCGGAGTATGAGGCGCGGCGGGTGTCGCTGCCGCTGCTGGAGGTGCTGGGGTGGGATGACGGGGCCCGGCGCGAGGCGCTGCGGGTGTCTGCGATGAAGCGGGCGACGCTGGCGATGATGAAGCGCAACGCGGTGATCGCGGCGGGGAACCTGCTGCGGGTGCGCGAGGATGGGGCGCTGCGGGCGCGGTTGGTGGAGCTGCGGGATGATCTCAGCGAGAGTGAACTGGTGAGGGGGGCGGCGGGGGAGGTGTTGCGCGATTGGGAGGTGGGGCGTGTGGACGGAGGGGAACCACCGAGATGAAGACATCTCGGTGGCACGTGTGATGAAGACCCGCTCGCTTACGCTCGGGGCTCGCTGGGGACATCTCGATGGAACGGGCTTACTCGGGGTAGCCGAGCTTGCCGAACTCGGTGTTGTTGAACATCTCGAGGGTGACCTCTTCCTGCTTAATGAAGCCGGTTGCGCGGGTCTTGCCGGAGCGGTGCAGCTCGACCATGCCGCAGACGCCCGCGGCCGTGGTGAGCTCGATCGCGGGCCACACGCGCCCCCACAGCTCGCGGCTGCGGACCGCGCGCTTGAAGTTCACCTGCTCGCGCCGGCCGTTCTTGACGCCCACGCAGTTGACGAATACGACCACGACGTCCTGTGACGTGTTGGGGATGGCGTGGTCTAGCAGCTCCACGGCCATGGCGCGGTCGAAGCAGTGGCCCTTGCTGTTGGTGCGGGCGTGCTCGCAGCCCAGGCGCAGCTCCTGGAGCAGGAAGCGCATGAGCACGTTGTGGCCGGGGTAGCGGATGGTCTTGTAGGCGATGCGGGTTTCGGGCGTCACCTTGCCCTTACTCTGCATGGACTCGATGAGGCTGCCCACGCCGCCGCTGGTGTAGAAGGCCTCGT
>DASPKU010000010.1 GCA_035627955.1 Phycisphaerales bacterium | reverse complement strand
TCGATTACCCGCACGACGATCACCACGCCGCGGTACGGGTCGTACCAGGAATCGAAGCTCAGCGCCTTGAGCGGCGCTTCGGGGTTGCCGCCGGGCGGCGGCAGCCGCTCGACGATCGCCTCGAGAATCTCGGGCACCCCGGTGCCCTGCTTGGCGCTGGCGAGGAGCGCATGGGCGCCATCGAGAGCGATCACCTCGGTAATCTGACGGCGCGCCTCGTCCGGCTGCGCGCCCGGCAGGTCGATC
This sequence comes from Phycisphaerales bacterium, assembly GCA_035627955.1. Taxonomy (NCBI): domain Bacteria; kingdom Pseudomonadati; phylum Planctomycetota; class Phycisphaerae; order Phycisphaerales; species Phycisphaerales bacterium. The sequence continues at coordinate 79,354 of DASPKU010000010.1, read as the reverse complement.
TTGTTGATGACCGGAATGATCTCGAGGTTGTTGCCCGCAGCGAGGTACGCGTTGGCCAGCGTCTGCGCCTGAACGCCCTGCGAGGCGTCCACGAGCAGCAGGGCGCCCTCGCACGCCGACAGCGAACGGGTGACCTCGTACGAGAAGTCCATGTGCCCGGGCGTGTCGATCAGGTTGAGGACGTACTTCTGACCATCGAGCGCCGTGTAGTCGAGCCGCACCGAATGCGCCTTGATGGTGATGCCGCGCTCGCGCTCGAGGTCCATGCGGTCGAGCACCTGGTCGCGCATCTTGCGCGCCTCGATGGTGCCCGTGTGCTCCAAGAGCCGATCCGCGAGGGTCGATTTTCCGTGGTCGATGTGGGCGATGATCGAGAAGTTGCGGATATGGGTTCTGTTCGGCTGCGCGTCGGGCATTCGGAGCAATAGTAGGTGACCCGGGGCGGTTGCTTGAGTGCGGGTGGCCTCGCTGAATCACCGGGTCCGGGGAGCTTCGGCGGTAGACTGGCCGGGCATGAAGACCTCGCGGCCATGGGTGCGGCGTGCGGTGTCGTGCGTGTGCCTGGGCGTGCTCACGACGATTGCTGTCGCTTGGGCGGCCGGGGCGTTCATGCTCACCGGCGACTCGTTCGATGTGACGCGCGGGCGAGCGTTGAGCAAGCAGGAATGGTGGCTGGTGGGGATCGAGTTGAAGCCGGCGCGGAAGCGGGCGATCTCGACGGTGATGATTCGCGCGTCGCACTACCAGGAGAGCGACACGCTCGGCATGCTGCCGGGGTGGGCGGCACGCCTGCCGGAGCCTGTGACGCTGAACGCGTGGCCGAACGCGCACTATGAGATCGTCGAGGGGTGTGGGTGGCCGTGGGTGGCGTTGACGTACCGGTTTTCAGGCCTGGGAACGGGCGTGGCCACAACGGGGAAGGTGACGGGCGGTCTGGAGTTGCCGCCCCGGTCGACGGGAGCGTGGTACGACCCAAGGGCGCTGCCGTGCACGCCGTACGTGCCCGGGTTCGCGGCGAACACCGCGCTGGCGGCGGTGGTGTGGTTCGGCGCGCTCACAGCGGTCGAGGGGTGCGGCGGGCGCGCCGGCGTGTGAAGGGGCTGTGCCCGAGCTGCGGGTACGAGTTGAAGGGCGCGCTGCAGTGCCCGGAATGCGGCGCGTAGACAGCGCGACGAAGGTCAGGCGCCGACGCCGTCCTGGTCACGGCAACCGAGGTCTTTCATGCGCTGGTAGAGCTCGTCCCAGCCCTGAGCGGGATGGGACATGATGGCGTCTTTGAAGAACCGGTCCTCGCGGGAAATTGAAAGGCCGATGGTGAGGAGGAACGCGGCCGTGGAGGGGGGCTTCCCGGGCGGGGCCATGCGCTTGCCGGTGTCGTCGACCTGGCGGGCGATTGCCTCGGTCTCGGGGGTGCAGGAGGAGCGGTCGAAGTTGCAGGTGAGCTTGACGTGCCGGAAGCCGTTGTGGAGCGGGGGCTTGTCGACGGGCTTCACTTTGACGGCGGAGGGGTCGCGGACAGCGAAGTAGTTGATGGGGAACGGGGGCTCGCCGATGCGGAGCGTGACCGTGCCGCCGGTGCAGGTTCGGACCTGCTTCGGAGTCAGGAAACGCGCCAGGGCAACGTGCTCGGCATGAAGGCTCAGCCCGAAGTAGAGTCCAGCTCCGGGGTAGTCACAGGTTGTTGCCGACCAAAGTAGGTGTCTCAACTCCACGAATGGCCTCGAGGGGCATCGGCTCTTCGTTTCCCGCACAACGCGAGAGTCGCGGTGAATCCCAACACCGCACGCCAGGGCCTACTGCCTTCGAAGGGTTGCACAGGTTAACCTAGGGCGGTGTGAAGTTCAACTCTCAGGCCGTTCGGCGAATCTCTAGGCGCTCGTGGGCCCGGGACTTGCGGGTATCCCCCCGGTCGTGCACCCATGGACGGGGCATCGCCGGACACCCCTCGGCCTCTTGTGGAATCGCGTGCATGAGGTATGGTGGATTCGGTGCAGCTATGAAAACGTCCACGGATCCGCAGAAGCGTGTGTCTCCCAAGCCCGTGTACGACAAGGGCCGTCCGCGCCGGTGGCTGCGCAGCGAGCAGCAGGATTTGCGCCGGCGCTCGGCGAGCACGGAGCGGCGCTGGGGGCGGGACCGCTGAAGCGGGCAGCCGGCGCACGGTGATTACGATGGGTCATGCCCGACCCACACGAGCCCCACGACGCACGCCCGGTGCTGACGCTGGCCCATTCGCCCGATCCCGACGATGCGTTCATGTGGTGGCCGATCACGGGCAAGGTGCGCCCTGATGGCATGCAGGTGTCGCCGCCGGTAATTGACACGGGGCGGTTCCGGTTTGCGGCGCTGCCGGCTGACATCGAGGTGCTGAACCGGCGGGCCGCGGAGGTGGGCGACCTGGACATCACGGCGCTCTCGTTCCGCGCCTGGGGGAACGTGCGGGAACGGTATGTGGTGACGCGGACGGGCTCGTCGTTCGGCGAGGGGTTCGGGCCCAAGGTGGTGAGGCGGGCGGACTCCGAGAAGGTGCACTGCGTGAACTGCCTGCGCGGCGGCGACGTGCGGATCGCGATCCCGGGGCGGCGGACCACGGCGTTTCTGGTGCTTGGGATGCTGCTGGGGCGGGAGCGGGTTGCGAAGGAGGGCAAGGTTGTCGAGATGCCCTTCGAGCGGATCATCGCGGCGGTGGCGGAGGGTGAGGTGGATGCGGGGCTGGTGATCCATGAGGGCCAGCTGCTGTACGAGCAGGCGGGGCTCAAGCTGGTGGTGGACCTTGGGAAGTGGTGGCAGGAGCAGACGGGGCTGCCGCTGCCCTTGGGGTGCAACGCGGTGCGGCGGGACCTTGATGCGCGGTTTGGGGCGGGGTCGGTCGACGAGGTTTCGCGCACGCTGCGGCGGAGCGTGGATTATGCGCTGGAGCACCGGCGCGAGTCGCTGGAGTACACGCTGCCATTTGCGCTGGCGAACGCGGCCAAGCCAGGGGGAAGCGGGGCGCCGACGCTGGAGCGGGTGGATGAGTACGTGAAGATGTACGTGAACCGGTGGACGGTGGACATGGGGCCGGAGGGGCTCGCCGCGGTGCAGCGGCTGTTTGATGAGGGGGCGCGGGCGGGGCTGTGCGATACGGTGGCGGTGGATGCCATCTAAGTTGCGGAAGAAGTTGTGAGCGAGGGCGGGGTATCGGGGCTTGGTGGATTGGGTGGTAGGCGGCGCTGGCGCGGGGGCTTCGAGGGCTGTAAACGCTCAAGATTGATCGATTGGCGATCGATGACAGAGGAGAACGGCCCGTCGGGGCCGCAGCGCAAGAGAGGCCTGGTTCCCACTCGCCATCGGCGGGCTTTCCAGAGGACCTCTCCATGCGTGGAACGATCGACTCACTCCTGACCTCCCCTGGCACTGCTGGGCTTGGCGCTGTTGAGGCGCTGGAGCCGCGGCTGGTGCTCTCGGCCCCCACTGCTTCGCTGCTCAGCGTGAGCGTGGGCAAGGTCGATATGACGGTGACGGTGCGGTACGCGGCGGCGACGGGGATCGACGTCACATCCATCAACGGAAACGACGTGCGCGTGGCGTCGGCGGCGAAGAGCGTCGGCGGTGTCTCCCTAGCTTCGTTCAGCGAGCTGGGGCGACTGGCTGGCACGACGGTGCAGGCGGACGGGTCGGTGGTCGCCAAGTACGTAGTGACCGCCCGGGGCGGGGCGTGGGACTGGGCGGACAGCGGGTTGTACACGGTGTCGCTCGCGTCGATGCAGGTGCGGAGCAAGTCGGGGCAGTGGAACGCGGCGGCGACGCTGAAGTCGCAGTCGCTGTCGTTCGCGGGGCCGCGGGCGGACCTGGTGAGCGCCACCCTGGGCAACATGTCGCAGTGGCTGATCGGCATTCGCTACACCGACGACATCGGGATTGACCGCGCGTCGATCGGCCTGGGCGACCTGCAGGTGCAGAGCGCGGGGGCGCTGGTGTCGCTGGGAAGACCCGCGTACACGACGGGATCGGGCGCGACGATCACGGCGTACTATTACGCGAAGACGGCGCAGAACGCGGCGAGCTGGATGGACCGCGGGTCGTACACAATCGTGCTGCGAGGCGGGCAGGTGTTCGATACGAGCGGCAACTCGCTGCCGTCGTACGTGATGGGCACGCAGAGCTACACGAGCGACCGGCCGGCGGCGCAGCTGGCATCGTCGACCTTCACGGCGGACGCGTGGACGGTGTGCATCCGGTACCGCGCGGAGCTGGGCGTGGACCTTGGGTCGATCGGGCACGGTGATCTGCAGTACAGCGGCGCGAAGGGGACGGTGCTGGCGTCGCTGGTGGAGTCACCGATCGTGGGCGCGGATGGGTCGGTGCTCGCGACGTACCGGTTCGCAGCGCCCGAGGGTGGGTGGGTGAGCACGCCAGGGGCGTACACGCTGAGCATGCGGGCGAGCCAGGTGTTCGAGAGCGTGGTGCGGCCGGGGCAGAGCGCCAAGCTGTCGGTGCTGTCGGGGTACTTTGTCAACGGCGCGTACACGGCGACCGGGCCGGCCGAGTCGGCGGTGAGCGGCACGGCGGCGGAGGTCGTGAGCGCGGCCAAGACCTCGAGCAAGACCCTGGAGTTCACGGTGCGGTTCAGCGATGCCGATGGGCTGAACGATGCGTCGCTGACGGGCGGGCAGACCCTGATGATGTACGGGCCGAAGCTGTCGAGCGGGGGGGCGGGCGGCGGGGCGTTCAAGAGTGCGCTGGCGGTGGTGAGCGCTTCGCAGGAGAGCCCGACGAGCTGGATGGTCACGTACCGCCTGAACTCGGCGACGACGCTGCCCACCGGCGTGTACTACCTGCGGACGAACTCGTTCCAGGTGATGGACGCGATCGGGAACATCATGCCGTCGGTTGAGCTGCTGGCAATGAGCGTGTGATCGCGGCGCCTCAGCGCTCTGCGACGACCTCCACGGTTTTCCGGAGAGTGCGCTGCTCGAAGTGCGTGCTGGCGGCCGGGCGCGTCGGGCGGCCGTCGGGCTCGGTCGCGGGCGTGGGCATCGTGCCCGAGGGGACGACGCACTGGTAGAGGGTCAGCTCCACCTCGTGCGAGCCTTCCGCGGCGGGGGTCCACGAGTGCGACGGCACGCGGTCGTCCGGGTGCGAGCTGTAGCGGCCCTCGCGTGACCGGTAGAGCGTGTAGATCCAGCGGCCGCCGAGCTTGCTGACCCCGGGGTTGGCGAGCGGGACGCCGTTGACGCGCACATCCTGGACCCAGATGAACATGCGGGTCCCGGGGCCGCGCCCGCGTTCTTCGCCGCGGACGGAGATCTCCTGCAGCTGGCCGAGCGAGACTCTGTCGGGCAGGTCGATCTCGGGCTCGAACCACTCGTCGTAGTACCGCCGCAGCACATCGGGCGAGAGGGAGTTCGCGGCGGCGGCGGCTTCCAACCAGGCGGCCGGCGGGCCGTAGAGGTAGCCGGTGCCGCGGCGGACGTCGAGGAGCTTGGCGGCGAGCCGATCGGTCTCTTCCTGAGTGAAGGTGCGGCGGCCGACCTCCCCCCAGGTGGCCTTGTTGTGGCCCCACGCATCGGTGGCGGCGGTGGTGATGAGCAGGGCGTTGGGCGCGAGGGTCATCACGCCCGCGCCGAGGCCGCCGAACTTCAGCACGAGTGGCGAGAGGCCGATGAAGCACAGCACGGCGCCCGTGGCGGCGAGGGGGACCGAGCGGGTGCGGGCGCCGGTGATCCAGCGGTCGTGCCAGGCGGTAGCACACTCGGGGCAGACGTTGGGAGCGCTCGCCGGGTCGACGCCGAGCTCGTAGTCGCACTTTGGGCAGTGGAGCGAATCCCCCACTCTTCGCGTGCGGAGGGCGAAGATCATGACCTGCACGCCGCCGGCGATGATGAAGAACGTGAGCGGGATGGCCGCGCCGCCCCAGCCGCCGGGCCAGAAACCTGAAGTCACGACCAGGACTGCGTAGGCGAGCGTGATACCGACACCGAAGAGCGCCTGAGTGTGCGGGTCGGCCTGGCGGAGCTTGAGCTTGCGCCCGGCGATCACGGCGTAAATAACGACGCCGATCATCGCCGCGGGACCGACAGCCGCCGGAGTCCAAACCGTTGCGGGCAGCAGGGCCATGGCGCTGCCCGCAACCAGCGCGCACGCTGATGGGCCTGCCAGCATCCACCACCTGGTACGCCCCCTCACTCTGGTCCTCCGCCGCTGCTTCGGTCAGCGTGTCAGTTGATGTGGATGCCCGTGGCGCTGATGACCATTGTCGGGCCGTCGAGCTGGGTGACCTTGCCGACGACGGTGAGGCGGGAGAGCTCCTTGAGGCCGTGCTCGCCCTTGAGGCCAACGCGCAGCGGTATCCCGGCGGCGTCAACAACCTGGATGGTGGCGGCGCTGGCGGCGATGTCCTCCTTCTTCTCGCAGCAGTAGTCCCACGGGTACTTGCAGCCGTCGTCGGGGTTGTCTGAGCAGGCGGGGAGCTCGGGGTCCATGAGCGTGAACACGGCGCGATCTTCCATAAAGGGCTTACGGCTGCCGCCCACGCGACCGACGACGGCGACGGTGTCGCCGACTTTCACCGACTGCTTGGCCTGCTTGACGGGCTTGGCATCGGCGGGCGCGGCGGTGAGGAAGAGTTCGCCGGGGAGGGCCCCGGCGGGGGCACCCGCGGGCGCGGCGGAGGTCTTCGTGGGCGGGGTGGTCTGGTTGGTGGCGGGCTTCTTCTCACAGGCGCTGAGGGCGAGCAGCGAGCAGATGGTGGCGGTCATCAGGGCGGCGGTCTTCATAGGTGACTCCTTGCAGAAGGTTATATCGACTTGAGGGCGACGGGGATGCTCAGGCGCAGGCATCGCCACGCGGGGGGGAGTGAGCCCACCAGCCCCAGCACGATGCCAGAGCCGAGGGCGATGATCATGGCCACGGCATCAACGCGGAGGCCGAACGCGCCCATGGAGAAGCGGACGGCGAGCCCATCGAGGAGCAGCAGGCCGAGCGCGGCCGCGAGCAGCGAGCCGGCGCAGGTGGCGAGCACGGACTCCTGCACGAGGCTCACGACGATGGCGCCGCGCCGGAACCCGAGGCTCTGGAGCGTGCCGATCTCGCGTACGCGCGAGGCGAACGCGGCGTACATGGTGTTGAGGCCGCCGAAGAGCCCGCCGATGCCGATGAGGCCGGCGGTGACCCAGGCGACGATGCGGATAGGGGCGAAGAACTGCGAGAGGCGGGCGTAGTAGGCCTGTTCGGGGGTGGAGGTGATCTCGAGGTCGAAGCGTGTGCGGGCGAAGAGCTCGACGTCGCTGGCGTCGGCCTTGTCGCGGTCCAGCGTGAGGACGACGCAGGAGTCGGTCTCCCGCTTGGTGGCCTGCTTGAGGTCGGTGAGCGGGACCCAGAGCTCGGCCTGCGTGACGGTGCCAGGGGAGGCGAAGCGGCCGACGATGGTGAGTGGGCGGTCGTCGATGTAGAGCTTGTTGCCCAGCGCGAGGGCTTCGGGCGCGACGCCGAGCTTGACGTGGACCATGGCGCCGACCATGACCTCGTCGTAACCAGCGCGGGGAGGCCGGCCCTCGACCACCTGCACGTCGCTGTGCACGAGCATGGCGGGGGGCGTGACGCCGCGGACGAGGACGGTGGGGCCGCGCTCCTGCTGGGGGTCGGTCTTGACGGGGAGCTGCACGTGCACCTCGGGGGAGACGTAGGCCTGGCCGGCGCGGGTGCGGATGCCCTGGATGGTGGCGGTGACGAGGCCGCCGACGCCGGCCTCGATCTCGCTGCGCTCGATGGACTCTTCGCTCCCTGATCCGAGGATGATGACGTTGTCGGGGTGGCCGGTGGAGCGGAGGGAGGCGTCCATGCCGCGGACGAAGGCCGCGGCGGCGAGGACGAGCAGCACGACCAGGGCGCTGCCGAGCACCGAGAGCAGCAGGCGCGCGGTGGACCTTCCCAGGTTCCGCACGGCGTAGTCGATGGGGAGGAGCTTCATGGTGGGTCCTTGTGCTCCTTACACCGCGCGGAAGCAGGCGGCGATCTCGCGGCGTGAGGCCTGCCACGCGGGGACGAGGCCGGCCACGACCCCCACCCCCGCCGCGAGCGCAAGCCCCAGAGCGACGACGTTCCAGTCGGAAGTGATGTTCACGCTCTGGCCCTCGTTGCTGAGGCTGAAGTTGCCGTAGCGGACCACGGCGACGGCGAGGGCGGTGCCCAGGACGCCGCCAGCGATGCCCATGACCAGCCCTTCGCCCACGATGAGGCGGGCGATGACGCCGCTGCGGAAGCCGAGCGTCTGGAGCACGGCGTGCTCCTTGATGCGGTCCTGCACGGAGAGCACGATGGCGTTGGCGACGAGCGCGAGCACCGCGGCGAGGCAGCCCCAGCCGAGGTAGCGGGTGAACCGGACGATCTCGACGAGGTCGGCGCCGGCCTGGGCAACGAAGGCCTTCTCCGAGCGGGTGGTCGTGGGGTCGGCCTCGTGGCGGAACTCGGCGTCGATCTTCTCGGCGATCTGCTCGAGCTCGGCGGGGTTGTTCACGTGTACGGTGAACTGCGTAACGATGCCCTGGCCCGCGCGGCTGGTGGAGGCACGCTGGATGAAGTCGAGGTGCACGTAGGCGACGTTCTCGTCCTGCGGGTGTGGCGAGCGGATGATCCCGGCGACGTAGACGGTGATGCCGGAGGAGTCGAAGGACTGGCCCACCTTGAAGCCGCGGCGCTGGGCGAGGCGCTCACCGACGAACGCTGCGTCGGAGCGGCGGTTCCAGTCGGCGAGGTCGCCTTCGACGAGCTTCCAGTCGCCCGAGATCTTGGAGAGGTCGTCCTGGGGCACGCCGCGGAAGGTGATGACGTCGAGGCTGGCGCGGCAGTTGTTGACAACGATCGCCATGGGGATGACGTCCTTGACGCCGGCGATTTTCTCGATGCGGGGGCCGTAGTACTCGGGGATGCGGCTGGTGGCGGGGCAGAAGCGGTTCTCGCGGTAGACGACGAGGGTGGTGTCGGCGGCGGTGGTCTCGGTGGCCTTGCGGACGCTGTGCTGGAGCGTCTGCACGGCGATGAAGAGGAACATGGCGACCGTCACGCCCGCGACGGTGAGGAGGGTGCGGGTAGTGTGGCGCGAGACCTGCTTGAGGATGAGGGGGAGGAAGCGGGGTGCGATCACGAGAGCACCTCCTGTGCGGCTGGGTGCTCGTTCTCGGTCTGCTCGACGAGGCGGCCTTTTTCGAGGTGGAGGGTTTTGCGGGCGTAGGCCGCGGACTTGGCGTCGTGCGTGACCATGATGAGGGTCTTGCCCAGCTCCTGGTTGAGGCGGGTGAGCAGCTGGAGGATGGACCTGGCGGAGGCGGCGTCGAGGTCGCCGGTGGGTTCGTCGGCGACGATGATGCGGGGGTCGGTGACGATGGCGCGGGCGATGGCGACGCGCTGCTCCTGGCCGCCGCTGAGCTGGCGGGGGTAGTGGTCGTGGCGGTCGGCGATGCCGACAAGGGAGAGAGCGGCGGAGACGCGGTCGTGGCGCTCGCGGGCGGACATCCTGTGCAGCAGCAGGGGCAGCTCGATGTTCTCGTACGCGGTGAGCACGGGGACGAGGTTGTAGAGCTGGAAGATGTAGCCGACGTTCTCGCTGCGCCAGTCGGCGAGGCGCGAGCGCGAGAGCGTGGCGATGTCGGTGCCCGCGATGAGCAGCTGGCCGCCGGTGGGGCGGTCAATGCCGGCGATCAGGTTGAGCAGTGTGGTCTTGCCGCTGCCGGATGGGCCCATGAGGGCGAGGAACTCGCCGGCCTCGACGGTGAGGTCGAGCTGGTGGAGGGGCGTGATGGTGGCGTCCCCCTTCCTGTAGGACTTGGTGAGCTGCCGGCACTCAATGAGTGGCATGCGGGCCTCCTTGCTCGCTGACTTGTTTCTCGCCCAGCACGCGGACGCGCCCGCCGTCACGCACCCTGTCCAAGGGCTCGATGATGACCCGGTCGCCCTCGTGCAGCGGGCCCTGGGCTTCGACGTAGCCGTCCATCGCGGGGGTGAAGGAGACCTGCCGCATGGAGGCCATGGCCCCGGCGTCGGCGGTGCGGTCGACGATGAAGACGTGGGCAACGCCGCCGCTGGCGTGCAGCAGGGCGGCGGCGGGGACGAGGAATGTGGTTGAGTCTTGTTGTGCGGTGGAGGGGGTACCGGCGGTGCTGCCGGTCGCGGGCTTGCCCTGGCCCATGAAGCGCACGCGGGTGAGCATCTCGGGCTTGAGGGTCTCGCTGGGGTTCTCGATCGCGACCTTCACCTGCACGGTGTTCCGCTGGATGTTGGCCTCATGCACCAGGCGCGTCACCACGCCCTTGAACACGGTGTCGGGCATTGCCTCGGTGACGATCTGGGCGGGCGTGCCCATGCCGACCTTCGCGGCCTCGGCGATGGGTACATCGACGCGTACCTGGAGGCGCTGAGGGTCGTAGAGGCGCACGATCGCGCCGGGCATGCCGGCGGCAGCGTTCATGCTGATGCGGGTGCCGGGCTCGACCAGGCGGGCGAGGACGACGCCCGAGGACGGCGAGCGTACCTCGGTGCGCGAGAGGGCGAGCTCGGCTTCCTCGCATGCGAGCTCGTGCTGGCGCACCTTGGCCTGTGCGACCTTGACGGCGCTCTTGGCGGACTCGACCTCCAGGTCCATGCTGCGGAGGCGGATCTCCAGGCGGGCGAACTGGCCTTCGGAGATGCCGCCGGCCTGCACGAGCGGCCGCTTGCGCTCGACCTCGTCGCGGACCTCAGCCGCGCGGGCCTCCGCGGCGTAGACATTGGCGCGGGCCTGCATGAGCTCGGACTCCATGGCCTCGAGCTCGGCTTCGGAGCGGCTGAGGGCGAGCTTGGCGTCCTCGTTGACGAGGCGGGCCACCACATCGCCCTGCTGCACGCGCTGGCCTTCGAGCACCAGCACTTCGCTGACGACGCCCTCGGTGAGGGCGGTGACGCTGATGGCGTAGGGGTCGGCCTCAACCCAGCCGGGGGCCTGCACGAGGACTTGGGCGGGGCGGGCGGCAGAGCCAGCGCCGCTGGCAGACGACGCAGCGTGGCGGGAGAGCACTGGGGCGACCCACACGTCCGTCGCCCGCCACAGCAGGGCCCGCGCGGAGTAGAGCACCAGGGCGGCGATCGACAGCAGCACGGCCAGAGGCACGCCCACGCGGGCCCACAGGCGGCGGGGCGGACGCGGTACCGAAATGGGTGCAGGTGCGTCGGGACGGCCGCGGGAGAGGGATCTGACATCGGGGGCGGCCTGCGTCATTGCTGGGCCTCCTTCGCGGTGCCAGATGGGTGAGCGGCCGCCGCGGGGCCGGTGAGCTCGCTCACGCGGATGGCCGCGAGCCACTCCTCGAGCTTGGCTTCGATCAGGGCCATGCGGACCTCCTGCTGGCGTGACACGGCTTCGAGCAGGGAGAGGGTGTTAACCTCGCCGAGTTCTGCGACGCGGCGGGAGGCGGCGAACTGCTCATCGACGAGCGGGACGATCTCGCGTTCGAGGGTCTCGCGCCGGGCGAGTGCGGCCTCGTACGACACGCGTGCCTGGGCGAGCTGGGACTCAACGCGCTCCAACGTCGTCTCGAGCATCGCCCGCGCAACCTCGCGCTCGGCCTCGGCTCGGGCCACGCCCTCGCGGTTGCGGTTCCACAGGGGCAGCGGCAGCTGGAACATGCCGATCGCCTGGTCCATGCCCTCCTCGCGCCCGTAGCCGGGGCCGACCATGAGGTCGGGGTACTGGCGTCGGACTTCCAGCTCCAGCGACTTCTCGGCGACCTCGTACTCGGCCTGCGCGACCGCGAGGGCGGGGCTGCGCTCGAGCAAGTGCTCGGGCGAAAGGCTTGCGTCCACATCCGGTGAAAGACCGGGCAGCAGTGTGACGGGCGCGCCGGGCGACAGGCCCATGACCTGCCGCACCATCAACTCGGCCTCGCGGCGCATCGCTTCCATCTGCACCAGCTCATTGCGGCGCATCGAGTGCTCGATCTTGAAAAAGCGGGCGTCGATGGTGGGCAGCTCGCCGGCCTGTTCGAGGCGGTCGACGATGCCCACAAGGCCCTCGAGGCTGGCGAGGTACTCGCGCGTGACGCGGGCCTTCTGCTCGGCCGCGCTCCAGCGGGCCCAGGCGCGGCGGAGCTCGTTGCGGACGGTCCACTCCTGCTCGAAGACGCGGGTGATGGCGGTGGCGTGCTCGGCGCCGGCGCGCTGACGCTCAATGCCAAGGCGGCCGGAGACCGGGAGCGTCAGCCCCAGTGTGGTGGCCAGCATCCAGGGGTTGGCGGTGGACTGAAGGAAACGGGTGACCTCGCCGCCGAGGACGGGGTCCTCCCAGCGGCCGGCGTTGTCGGCGGTGGCGCGGGCCACACCCGCCCGCAGACGGGCCACACGCAGCTCGGGGTTGTAAACCAGTGCCACAAGCTCGGCCTCGGCAGCGGAGAGCCCGTCGGCGAGGTCGAGGGAGACGGGCTCGCCGCTCGCCTTCGACAGCTCCTCCGCGAGCAGGCGCACATCGGGGGATTCGGGCGTGCGCTCAGCCCAGGCGGCCCGGTGCGCGTGCAGGTCAACCGGGCGGGCTGAGTAGGAGGCGCAGCCGGAGAGCCCCGCGCCCAGAAGGTTGAGCGCGGCCGCGGCGCGGCAGGTGGTCCAGACGTGTGTCATTGCTCACTCCAGAGCCGTCGCGACGAGGGTGCGCGGGGGCTGCTGACCATTGAACCGGAGCGCCGGCGCCCCGCAACGGGGACACGCGGCACGAACACGCGCTCCCGGCCGTTCGGCGGGCGCGCAATGCGGCCATGGAGCAAGTGTCTAAACGACGATGCGGGTGGTGGCGATGCCGCAAGAAGCGCGGCCCGCGGGTGAGTCCTCACGCAGTACGAGCGCGCTGCGGCTCATCGAGCCGAGAGAACTCGGCGTCGGCAGCACGGGCCGCCACTGGGGCAGCACCCGGTCCACCTTTACCTCACCAAGGCGGGTGGGCTCGTTGACAGGGGCGGGCCGCTCGGCGGGACGGGCACAGCAGCCGCACGCCATCTCGCAGCGGCGCTCGGCCTTTGAGGAGCAACAGCTCACCTCCTCAGGGGCGCAGCAGGCGCAGGCGGTGGCTTCGCACGACGCAAGGGCGACGACCCGCTGGTGCGTGCCGATCCCGACCACCGCCTGCAGGGCGATGCACACGAGGACCAGCAGCTTGGCCAAGGGATACGCCAGGCGAGACCTCCTCTGAGCGTCCGCTCATTGTAGTGGTCTATGCGCGTATCGGTTCAGGCGCCCGCCCGCTTGTGCCGTGTTGAGGGGCGATAAGCGGGTTGTTCGGCATCGGTTCGATCGCGCCGGCGGCCAGCCGGCTAAAAGATCTTCTTGGTCACGAAGATGGCCGCGATGAGGCCCAGCACGAACATCGCGATGAAGATGAAGAACAGCACCTTGGCGATGTCGGCCGCGGCGCCGGCGACGCCGGCGAAGCCGAAGATCGCGGCGATGATGGCGACGACAAGGAAAACCAGTGCCCACTTGAGCATGTCACACCTCCGGTCTGCCCACACCGTGCACCCGCCGCCTGATAGTGCGGTGAACCTTGCGTGGCGGTGGTTTGCGCGCGGGATCACCCGGTGGTGGAACATGGGCGGGGCCGCGAGCGAATGGCCCGTGCCAACCCCAAGCCACCCCGAGGACTACTTCATGAAGACGCTTTCTGTTGCCGCGTTGCTTGCTGCATTTGCTTCGACTGCTCTTGGCCAGGTCCCGACGGAGTGGACATTCCGGGTGGTGGCACGGGAGGGAGCCAGCGGGTTCGGGATCCCCAACGGGGCGGAGCTGGTGCAGAACGACCCCGGGCTGGACGACCAGGGCAACGCGTGCGTGCGGTACACCATGAGCGGGGGCGAGGGGATCTTCGTGTGGAGCGCGGCCGAGCAGTCCAGCCGCGTCGTCGTGACCAACGCCAGCGCCTTGTACTCCAGCTCCATCGACATGCTCAACGGGCGGATCGCCCTCAGCCTCAACGACGGCGGGGTCGAGCTGCGCGACTACAACGGCAACCTGCTCGACACGTACCCGGTGGGCGGGACGGAGGGCATCACCGGGCCGGTCACCCGCGCACGCCTGACGACCACGGGCGCGATCGGCTACCGCGGGTCTTCGGGCGGCATCTCGAAGCACATCCTCGATCGCTTCGTCGGGGCGACGCGGGTGCAGACGCTGCTGGCGAGCACGGACGGGGCGACGCCGTACTCGTTCCTGTACTCCCCCACTGTCAACGCGGGCCACCAGATGGCGAGCAAGGCGGACCTCCGCAGCGGCGGCGCGGGCGTGGTCCGCTGGCAGGAGGGGCAGGCGCCGGTGATCATCCAGGCGACGGCGGGCTCGCCGTACAACCTGATCTCCAACGGCACGGACCTCAACGACGCGGGGCAGGTGGCGTTCTTTGTGCGCGTGGCCGCGGACAGCAGCTTCCGACTGATGCGCGGCGACGGCACAGCGGACCCGGTGGTGATCGCCTCGAGTGAGCCGTTCAACCCCGCGGGGCTGGTGAACAACGCGTTCGCGAACTTCCCGCCGGTGATCAACAACAACGGGCTGGTGGCGTTCCGTCCGAACGATCCGACCCAGGCGATCTACATCGGCGATGGGACGACGCTCGTGCGGGTGGTGGGCGACTCGAGCTTCATCACGCTCCCGGACGGCACGCAGTTCTCGCTGGGGGCGGGCACCGGCAACCCGCGCACGTCCCTCGTCGGCAACATCGCCCTCAACGGGGCCAACCAGATCGCGTTCATCGGGCGGCTGTCGGACGGGAGCGACGCCCTGATCATCGCGACACCGGTCCCAACGGGGAATGGGTGCGGCACCAGCGACTTCAACGGCGACGGGGACTTCGGCACCGATCAGGACATCGAAGCCTTCTTCGCCTGCATCGGCGGGAACTGCTGCCCGACCTGCTTCCCCGGCGGCAGCGACTTCAACGGCGACGGCGACGCGGGCACCGATCAGGACATCGAGTCGTTCTTCCGCGTGCTGGGCGGGGGCAACTGCTGATGACGTGCTGACCGCGTGCTGTCACGCGGTTCCTCTGGACTTCTTCGGGAGGGCGTGTAGGCTGGACGGCCCCAAGGTGGGCCCAAGTCCATGCCATTCCCCGAGTTGAGTGATCCCATGCGCACGCGCCGGCTCGTGTCTGAACTCGCTGTTTCTGTGCTCGCTTCGGTCGCGCTTGCGTCGGCGGCGTTGGCCACCCCCGAGTTCGTCACGCACATCGCAACGCAGGGCGTCAATGGCGGCCCCGCGGGCACCACCATGCGCGAGCCCGATGCACCGCGCGACGGTGAGACGGTCGAGCTGTGGGCCGCGGTCGGGTACTCGTTCTACTACACCGACGTCGCGGTGTACTACACAACCGACGGGAGCGCGCCGCAGGGCAGCCGCGGCGTGGCGCTCAGCGGCGCGACGCAGGTGCTGCGGTCGTCGGCGTCGCAGGTGACGTTCTCGCACAACGAGGGCACGCCCGGCGGGCAGGTGGACTGGTGGCGGGGGACGCTGCCCGGTGGGACGCGGGCGTACGGCCAGCGTGTGCGGTACACGGTCGGCGCGTGGCACAGCGGCGGCGGCCCAGAGGTGTTCTCCAACAACACCGGCTGCTCCGACGGCAGGTGCGACAACCCCGCGGGCACGCCCACGATCGCGGAGTTCACCAACAAGATCGCGTGGCCGGGCGCGGGGGCGGGCAACGCCAACCCCAGCGCGGGCTACCCGCCGGTCTCCTTCTGGAAGGAGGAGGCGATCATCGGCAACACGTACTGCGCGGCCCAGATCGACCAGAACGGCACGTACTACGACTTCCACTTCCCCACGCCCGGCGGCGTGCAGGGCGTTGGCACGCAGAACGAGGGGTACGTCGACGGGCAGGACACCTTCCCGCCCATGCTGCCGTCGGGCTGGCGCGGGCAGATGCACCTCAACCAGGCGATGCCCGGCATCCGCGTGGATGGGACGACGTACTGGATGAGCAACCAGCAGGGGCTGGGGTACTCAGGTGTGACGCAGGACTACGTGACCACGTCGAACACGGTGATCACCACGCAGACGCTGAGCGCTGGCGGCAACAACATCTCGGTGGTGCAGAGCGACTTCTCGCCGCTCTTCGGCGCGGGCGGCGGCGTGCAGTTCCCGGTGGACGCGGCCGGGCGGGCGCAGCGGCACATCCTCATCAAGCGGATGACGCTGACGAACCACGGCCCGAGCAGCAAGACCGTGCAGGTGTACTTCTACATGGACCCGGCGCTCAACGGCGGCGACGGGTACGACGCGATGTTCTGGGACGCCGCCCGCGGCGCGATGACCGCGTTCGACAAGACCTTCCGCGTGGTCACCGGCACCGGCGTGGGCTTCGCCCCGCCGAACGAATACAACCCCACCACCTTCGCCGGCTACGAGAAGAGCAACGCCCTCTACCTCTCCGCGGCCATGAAGGTCACGGCCCCCGGCGCGGGCGGCGGCACGCTCGCCAGCGAGGCCTGGCGCGACACCTCCAGCGACCAGTTCCAGGGATGGATCGGTCAGCAGGTGCTGCTGCCCCCGGGCACGCCGGTCGAAGTGGACATCATCCTCGCGGGCGCGCACCAGCGGCCGATCCCGGCCGCGGACGCGATCTACAACGAGCAGCTCGTACCCGTGCTGGACTGGTTCGCGAGCAGCTCGATGGGGGCGGTGCAGGCGGCGACCGACAGCTACTGGAGCAGCTGGCTCAACGCGGGCGTGACGATCGACACGCCCGACCAGCGGTACGACGACATCTTCAAGCGCTCGCTGCTGGCAACGGCCCTGCACTGCGACACCGTGAACGGCGGCGTGATCGCCGGGTTCCACAACGGGGCGTACCCGTACGTCTGGCCGCGGGACGCGGTGTACGCGGCCATCACCCTAGCCCGGACCGGGCATCTGACCGAGGCCGCGAACGTGTACCGCTGGATGCGCGAGGTGTGCTACCGGGACTGGGAGGCGTGGGGCCGGCTGGGCTTCTGGAAGCAGAAGTACTCGACCGACGGGTACGTGATCTGGGGGGCCCCGCAGATTGATGAGACGGCCGCGTTCCCGTGGGGCGTGTGGTACCAGTACCTGATGACCGGGGACAGCGCGTTCCTGAACCTCAACTACAGCGCGGTTCGGGATGCCGTGCTCTCGATGTCGCAGGACAGCAGCGACAGCCGCCTCTACTTCGACGACTTCGCGAACCTGATGTACAGCAACAACGTGTGGGAGGACAGCTACGACGTGTTCCTGTACAGCAACGCCTCGGTTTATCGCGGCCTCGACGACGCCCGCGCCATCGCGAGCGCCGTAGGGAATGCCGCGGACGCGACCGACGCCTTCAACCGCCGCAACGCGATCAAGAACGGGCTGGATGCGCGGCTGGCGTGGGACGGAGAGAACACGGACGTGAGCCACCTGGGCCTGTCGTACCCCTTCGACGTCTACCCCGCCAACGACGGGCGTTTGGCCCACCTCGTGGACCGCATGAACGGCGTCGCCACCGACCGCTTCGGCAACAACCACCCGCTGGTCAACTTCGGCGGCGAGCACGCGGGCACCATCAACCGCTACTGGGGCGACAGCTACTGGCGCGGCGGGCCGTGGTTCCTCTCCACGCTCTGGTACGGCCTCTACTACGCCCAGCGGCAGGACTTCACGCCCGGCACCGGCGATATCGACAACCACAAGCTCCGCCTCGACCTGTGCCTGGACCGGCTGGGCCCCACGGGCCTCGGTGCGGAGCAGATCGCGTACAGCAGCGGTCCGCTCGAGAGCCTGCTCTACCCCGGGCAGAGCGACTTCGTGCTGCAGACCGCGTGGCCCAACGCGTGGGAGAGCATGTCCACCATGGCCGACGCCATGATGGCGTTCCTGGACTTCCGCCCCGATGCGCCCGCGAACGCGATGGTGCTCAACCCCAAGCTGCCCAGCGCGTGGACGACGATGACCTTCCGCGGCGTGACGCTGGTGCGCACGAGCGCGAACCAGACGCACAAGGTGGATGTGACGGTGACGGCGGAGGCGGGCGGGCGGACCCGGAATGAGTTCAACAACCGGTCGGGGTTCCCGCTGACGGTGTACACCTCGCTGCGGAGCGACCCGGGGCAGTGCGTAAACGTGGTAACGGTGAACGGCGTGGGCATGACCTTCAGCCGCGACGCGGTGACGGGGCGGATCGCGCTCGGTGTCCCGTTGGCAACGGGCGCGAATGCGATGACCGTGGTCGCGTTCGAGTACTCGCCGTGCTGCGGCACGCAGGACTACAACGGCGATGGGGACTTCGGCACCGACGCGGACATCGAGGCGTTCTTCGCGTGCCTGGGCGGGCACTGCTGCGATACGTGCTGCACGTGCGGGAGCGACTTCAATGCGGACGGCGACTACGGCACCGATGCGGACATCGAGAGCTTCTTCCGCGTGCTTGGCGGCGGGCCCTGCTGAGCGGGTGTAGCGACTGACGGCGCGGTGAAGGAACACGCTTGCGGCGGGCGCTGCGGGTGCTAGTCTGCACCCAATGCACTCCCACTGCCGAGCGGCGCTGCTGATCGCGGGTCTTCTCAACGCAGCGCCGTCGCACGCGCAGGCCCCAGGCGCAGAGGTCGCCGCGCCGTCAACGGCGGCGGTGCTCTCGCCCTCGGCCTACGACGCCTCCGACGACATCCTGTACCAGATCATGCCTATCAGCTGGCGGCACGCGCCGAGCACGGGCGAGCTGCCGGCCATCGCGAAGGAGAACCGCTTCGGCAGCTTTACCGGCATGACCGAGTCGATCCCGTACCTCAAGGAACTGGGTGTGTCCGGCGTGTGGATGACGCCGATCTTCCCATCCCCCGCGTACCACGGCTACCAGCACCTGCCCGCCACCGGCGTGAACCCATGGTTCGGTGAGGAGCGCGAGTTCTGGGCCTTCGTCAGCGCAGCCAAGGCCGCCGGCATCAAGGTCTACATCGACTTCGTGGTCTACGGCGTCAATCAGGAATCGCCGCAGTACAAGGCGGCACGCGAGAAGCCCGGCGGCGAGGACGCGGCCCTCTTTGCGTTGGAGGACGACGCCCGCACCAAGCCCTTCGGGTACTCGTTCAAGACGTGGACGGGCGGGACGGTGCGGTTCGTGCACTATGACCTGCGCAACTCCGCGGCCCGTGCGCTGGTCACCGGGCAGGCCCGGCACTGGCTCGACCCCAACGGCGACGGCGACCCCAGCGATGGTGTCGCGGGGTTCCGGCTCGACCACGTGTGGGGCACCTACAAGCCCGACGGCAAGAACGCCCCGGGCGGCCTGGGCTACAACACCGACCCCTTCTGGCTGGAGTGGAAGCGGGAGCTGCAGAAGGTGAACCCACGCGTGTTCACCTTCGCGGAGCAGGCAAAGTGGGAGACCTGGGGCACCGACCTCCTGCCCGCGCACGACGCGGCCTTCACCAAGCCCTTCGAGTTCGCCGCCCGCCGCGCCCTCAAGGCCGAGAAGGCCGCGGAGCTGTACGAGTGGATGGGGAAGGCCGTGGCGGAAGTGCCCAAGGGCCGCACGTTCCTGGCGATCTTGGGCGACCACGACGTGGACAGGCTGGCGAGCGAGATCGGCGCGGACAAGGCAGAGACGACTGGGCGTGCAAAGGCCGCGGCCGCGGCGCTGCTGCTCCAGCCCTTCCCGCCCGTGATCTACTACGGCGACGAGCTGGGCATGCTGGGGCGGGCGGGCTCCTTCGGAAGCGATTCCAACGACATCCCGCGGCGCGAGCCCATGAAGTGGCTGGCGGTGGAGGGTGCGCCGATGACGCGGTACCACGCGCTCGACCCTCGCACGGTGGACAAGCAGTACAGCCACGATAAGGACGGGCGGAGCGTGGAGGAGCAGCAGAGCAAGGAGGGCTCGCTGCTGGAGACCTACCGCACGGTGATCAGGCTGCGGCGCGAGAACGTGGCGCTGCGACGGGGCTCGTACGAGCCGCTCGCGTGCAGCAACCCGGCGGTGTGGCGCTTCCGGCGGGTGCACGCGGAGCAGACGCTGGAGGTGGCGGTGAACCTCTCGGAGAAAGAGGCGCCCGCGGGCGCGGACCTGCCGCGGGCGGTGCCGGCGTATGGGTACACGGTGCGGGTGGTGCCGTAGGTCGGCGAGGTCGTCTAGGTCATCGAGGTCATGTAGTTCGAGGGTCTATTCCAGAGCTCTCAGCACGTGCCCCCGCCCAGCACGCGGAAGAACGCCTCGATGTCCTGGTCGGTGCCGGTATCGCCGTCACCGTTGAAGTCGGCCCCGCCGATCCAGCAGGTGTCGCAGCAGGTGCCGCCCAGGCACGCGAAGAACGCCTCGATGTCCTGGTCGGTGCCGAAGTCGCCGTCGCCGTTGAAGTCCTGGCTGCCGCAGAAGGCGACGTGCACGGTGTGGGAGGTGGCGACGCCGCGCCCGCTCTCCTCGAAGGTGAGCAGCAGGACCGTGTTGTCGCCGGGCTGCAGGCCGTTGAGCGTGCGCGACCAGTCGAAGCGGTCGTCCTGCACGGCCTGGTTGCTGGTGGTTGCCAGCGACAGCGGGTTGCCGGTCGCGGGCGGGTTGAGCACCAGGTGCACGCGGCTCACCGTGCGGTCGTTGGCACGCACCAGGAAGCGGTGCGAGGTCACGGCGAAGAGGGTGCCGGGGCTGTCGAGCGTGGCGGAGGGGTCGAGGCGGTCGACGTACACGGCCGTGCGGAACTCGCGGAAGAGCGGGGCCTCGTTCGCGGCACGCTTGCGGAACGCGGCCACGGAGACGTAGTTCAGCCCCTCCTCGAGCTGGCTGCTGCTGATCGTCTGCGAGTACACGCCGTTGACGTTGGTGGTGTTCGCCAGGGGTTGGCGCGTGGTGACGAACTGCTCGTAGCCGGGGACCACGGCGTTGGTGTGCGGGATGTCCACCCCGCCGTTGCCGTTGTAATCTACAAACCCCTGGTTGATGCGGAACACCGCGTTGTCGTCGGCGTTGTCGTTGTTCGCGGCGCCCGGGTCGCCGTTGGTGGTCGTGAGGTTGATAGAGAACGTCGGCCCGGTCACCACCGGCACCGCGAAGGCGCGCCGCCGCCACGGGGCGATGGTGGACACGCCCAGCTCGCTGGGCAGGCTGCCGCTGGCCCCGCCGATTGAGAGCGTGCCACTGGGGATGGCGGGGGCGTATACCACGTACCCCTTGTTGTGCTCGGTGCCCGTGGGGCTGACGTTCCGGGGCACTCGGATCGTGACGGACCCGCCCGCGCCCACGGTCACCACGTCGAAGAGGTCGTTGTTGGGATCGACGGTCGCGCTGGTGGCGTTGCCGGTCATCTCGATAAGGCGCGTGCCCTGCGGGAAGCTCGTCGAGACAGTGCGCGTATCAAAGCCGCTCGCGTAGCTGTCGTTCACGCCCACCAGGCAGTTGCCAGAGTAGCCGCCACCACCGGTGGCCGTGCGGCGTTCGAAGACGAGCACGTCGGCGTCGGTCCAGCGGGGGGTGAACTCGCCGCGGGCGAGGCCGTTGCTGAGCTGCACGAGGGTGGTGATCGCGGGCTCGATGCCGATGCTGGCGCTGTTGCCGCCCAGCGCCACCGGCACGCCCTGGCGCGGGTAGAAACCGGAGCCGGTGCGGACGACGCCGCGGGCGTTGTGGTACACCTCGCTCACGCCCGGGCGGAAGAGCATGTAGGCGTGGGCGTACCAGCCCTGCTGGCGGCTGGTGGGCATGGGCGGGTTGCTGCCGCCGTCGCCCGTCGAGCCATTGTCGTGGCTGAAGATGTGCAGCGTCCCGATGGAGCCGTTGTTGAAGCCGTCGTCGGTGTTGTCCAGGTGGGCGTTGAGCACGTTCTGCCACTGCCCGAACCCGCCGCCGTTGATGAGGTCGCGCAGCTGGCCGGCGCCGTTGAGGTCGAGGGCGTCGCGGTTGCCGAAGGCGTCGCCACTGATGGAGCGGCCGCTGGTGCGCCCGTTGGGCTTTCGGATATAGCGGTCGAAGGTGAAGTCGTTGCCCTCCACGCACTCGCCGAAGGAGTACGGCGTCACCCGCCGCCCGTCGGGCGTCACCAGCCGGTTGTGCACCGCGCTGTCGTAGTACGTGTCCCAGAACCAGCTGGGCGTGTGCTTGATGGCGTCGATGCGGAAGCCGTCGACCTTCTGCACGTCCATCATCCACTGCACCCAGCGCATGAGGTAGCCGGTGGCGTTCTCAGGCACGGGGTCGCCGGCCATGGGGTTGGCGAGGTTGAAGCGGCCCATCTGCACGCTACTGGCCGGCTCGTTGCGCGAGGGCACATCGCAGGGCGGCGCGAAGATCCCCGTGTTCAGCGGCCCCGCGAACCACATCCCGGGGTTGTTCACCGTTTCGCTGCCCAGGGCCTGGTCGGGGTAGAAGCGGGCGTTGCTCGGGTCAGGCTTGTTGAAGTAGGTGCCGGCGGGGATGTTCTGCGGGTTGCCCGCGCTCACCGGCTGGCGGATGAACATGTTGGTCGTGGCGTGGTTGATGTCCACCAGCGCGACCAGGTCGCCCTTGAGCAGGCAGTAGTTTGCGCCATTCGGGTCGTGGCTCTGGTAGTAGCCGCTGGCGTTGCCGTTGTGAAAGTCGCCCCAGTTGCTCGTGGGCGTCTTGTTGGTGATCGGGTTGGTCGACGCCATCCAGAAACCGGGGTAGCCGCCCTCCTGCTGAAACTGCACGCCCGTCTGCCGCCCCGCGTTGTGGTTGAGCACGGCGTCGATGTACACCAGCCCATTGGCCCTGTGGAACTCATCCACCACCGCGCGGAACGACGCTTCCGTGCCGTACGCGGATGTCGCCCCCGGCTTGCCGAGATCAAACCGGTCGAACACGTCGAACCCCGCCGAGCTGCTGTTCTGGTTGGGGTTCGTCGGCGGCATGTACCCGCGGCTGGGCGGCGGCAGCCACGCCGAACCGTACCCCGCCACGAAGAAGTCGCTCATCCGGTGCTCCATGTCGTACCAGCGGCACTCGAACCACTGGAGCATGGGCGGGGGGTTCTCGTCCCAGGCCTGGGCGTGCGCCGCGGCCGCGGCGCCAGCGAGGACCGTGACTGAGGCGGCACAGCGGGCGATCACGAACGAACGTGCGGTCATCGAAGAGTTCCTCAAGCAGACGAAGTCGGGGGGCGCGCAGCATGAACGGCGCGGCCGCGGGCAGCGATCACCCCCGAGTATCGCACCCAAAGATCGATTCTGGAAGCGCATCTACGCGGTTCCGCGGGCGTGCTCTATCGGCGAGAGGTCCGGACCATCTGGTCAGGGGGTTGGCCGAGCCGTTGATCCGGCTGTACGCTGCCCAACCCCCACCCGGCACGGGTTATCGGGGCTTCAAGGAACCTCGCATGCGCCGTCCTGTCATCAGCAGCCTCGCCGCCCTCGCCATCCTGCTCGCCGCCGGCACCAGCGCCACCGCCCAGATCGTGAAGGAGCGCCTTGCGAAGAACGCCGTGCGGTTCTTCGAGAGTGAGGACGCCCGCCAGGCCGCCCTCCCCTCCTACGCCCTGCTGGACACGGTCAAGCCCATCGCGGGCGAGGTCGCGGTGAAGTCGGCCATCGGCTTCAGCACCCAGAAGGACGGCACCCACAAGGCCAACATCCAGATCCCCGAGGGCACGTCCCTCTACGGCACGGGCGAGGTCGCAGGCCCGCTGCTGCGCAACGGCCGCAAGGTCGTCACCTGGAACACGGATGCTTACGGCTACACCGAGAGCTACCCCTCGCTGTACCAGTCGCACCCGTGGGTGCTGGCCGTGCGCAAGGACGGCACCGCCTTCGGCGTGCTCGCCGACACCACCTACCGCTGCACCATCGACACCGGCGCCACCCGCGCCGACCAGATCATCTTCCACGCCGAGGGGCCCTCGTTCCCGGTGATCGTCATCGAAGGGCAGTCGCCTCAGGAAGTGGTAAGCACGCTCGCCGAGCTCACCGGGCCGATGCCGATGCC
Organism: Phycisphaerales bacterium; assembly: GCA_035627955.1. NCBI lineage: Bacteria > Pseudomonadati > Planctomycetota > Phycisphaerae > Phycisphaerales > Phycisphaerales bacterium. Next base: position 55,449 of record DASPKU010000010.1, on the reverse strand, counting down.
GCCGAAGTGGGCCATCGGCTACCACCAGTGCCGCTACTCGTACTTCCCCGAAGCGCGGGCCCGCGAGATTGCGCAGAACTTCCGCGAGCGGAAGATCCCCTGCGACGTCATCTGGTACGACATCGACTACATGGACAAGTTCCGCGTGTTCTCCTTCAACAAGGAGCACTTCCCCGACCCCAAGAAGCTCAACGACGACCTGCTCAGGGACGGGTTCCACAACGTGTGGATGATCGACCCCGGCGTGCACGCCGAGAAAGAGTCCGGCGTTACGCAGATCTACGACACCGGCACCAAGCAGGATGTCTGGGTCAAGAACGCCAAGGGCGAGACGTACAAGGGCGAGGTGTGGCCGGGCTGGTGCGTGTTCCCCGATTACACCTCACCTGAAGTGCGCCAGTGGTGGGCCGGCTTCTACCAGGACTTCATGGCCCAAGGCATCACCGGCGTGTGGAACGACATGAACGAGCCCGCCGTGTTCAACGTCAAGTCCAAGACCATGCCCGAGGACAACCGGCACCGGGGCGACCCCGCGATGCTCACGCCCGCGGGCAAGCCGCAGGGCGACAAGGCGGCGGGGGACCACGCCCGCTACCACAACGTCTACGGCATGCTGATGGTCAAGGGCAGCCGTGAGGGCATCCAGGCCGCCAACCCCGACAAGCGGCCCTTCGTGCTGAGCCGCGCGAACTACATCGGGGGCCACCGCTACGCGGCCTCGTGGACGGGCGACAACAACGCCGACTGGCCGCACCTTGATATGTCCATCCCCATGGTGCTGAACCTTGGGCTGTCGGGCCAGCCCTTCAGCGGCCCCGACATCGGCGGCTTCAACGGCAACGGCGACGGCCAGCTCTTCGCCCGCTGGATGGGCTTCGGCGCCCTCTTCCCCTTCCCCCGCGGCCACACCGCCAAGGAGAGCATCAACAAGGAGCCGTGGGCCTTCGGTCCCAAGGTGGAGGAGAGCTGCCGCGAAGCGATCACGCGCCGGTACATCCTCATGCCGTACTACTACACGGTGTTCCGCGAATCGCACGTGACGGGCCTGCCGGTGGCGCGCCCGACGTTCTTCGCTGATCCGAAGGATGCAGCGCTGCGGGCGGAGGATGACTCCTTCCTCATCGGCGGCGATGTGCTGGTTGTGGCGCAAACAAGCAAGGAGGGTGGGAAGTCACCGAAGATGCCCGCGGGCTCGTGGCGAGAAGTGCTCGAGCCCCGGAGCAAGGACAACCCGCGCCTGTTCGTCCGCCCCGGCGCCATTGTGCCCATCGGCCCCGAGATCCAGTACGTGGACGAGAAGCCGCTCAACCCCCTCACGCTCCTCGTGAACCTCGACGACAAGGGGCGCGCCAGCGGCACGCTGTACGAGGACGCGGGCGATGGCTACGGATTCCAGAAGGGCGAGTACCTGCTGACGACGTACGAGGCGACGCGCAACCCCGACGGCAGCGTCGAGGTGCAGGTGGTCAACACCGAGGGCAGCCGCCCGCGTGACAAGCGGGCCGTGATGGTGCGCGTGCTGGGAGACAAGGAGCTCCACGGCGAAGGGCAGGACGGCACGCCCGTCACGGCGAAGTAGGTTCGCCTGTGGCGTTCGCAACGAGCCCCGAACGCAGTGAGGGGTTCTTCGTGCGACGCGGCTCCATCGCGACTCTGCCCGCTCACTTCGTTCGGGGCTCGTTCCGAACGTCGTCCGAGGTCGCCAGCCGCAAAATCCCCGCCTGCGTCATCGCCTCGCCAGCCAGCTCCCCCGTGATCCGCCCGCCGCACATCACCAGCACGCGGTCCGACAACGCCAGCAGCTCCGGCATCTCGCTCGATACCAGCAGCACCGCCGCGCCCGCGTCCGCGGCCTGCCGCACCGCCTTGTAAATCTCCGCCTTCGTCCCCACGTCAATGCCGCGCGTCGGCTCATCCAGCAGCAGCACCTTCGTCTGCTTGCCCATCCACCGCGCGATAAGCAGCTTCTGCTGGTTGCCGCCCGAGAGTTCGCCCGGCAGGCTGCTCGTAGCCGCGGCCTTGACGCGGAACTCGCTAAGCCTGCCGCCGACCAGCGCGGCCTCGCGCGACGCCGACCGCACGCCCATCACCCGCGCCAAGCGGGCCATGAAGGGCATCAGAATGTTCTCGTCGACGCCGAGCTGGAAGAACAGCCCCTGGTTCCGCCGGTCCTCGGGCACATAGCCGATCCCCGCGCGGATCGGTCCCGCGGGGTTTGCGATCGAGACTTCGCGCCCCTCCACCAGCACCGTGCCCTTGGCCGTCGGATCCAGACCGAAGATCGCGTTGAGCAGCTCCGACCGCCCCGCGCCAACCAGCCCGCCGATTCCCACGATCTCTCCCGCACGCACCTGGAGTGACGCGCCCTTCACCTTGCTGCTCGAGAGGTTTCGCACCTCGAGTGTGACCGCGCCCGGCCGCCCGTGGTGCTCCCCGCCCGCGAGCGCCGCGATTCCCGCCGACTCCGCCCCCGCGCTGCCCGCCACGACACCCCTTGAAAACTCCCGCGCCCGCGCCGTCTCGATCCGCCGCCCGATCATCTGCTCCACCAGCGTCGGCTCGTCGATCTCCTTGGTCACGCTCGTCGCGACGAACTTCCCATCCCGCAGCACCGTCACCCGGTCGCACACGGCGAAGATCTCGCCCATGCGGTGGCTCACGTACAGCACCGTGATCCCCTGCGCCGCCAGCCCGCGCGTGATCTCCAGCAGCCGGTCCGCCTCGCTGATCGAGAGCGAGCTCGTCGGCTCATCCAGCACGATCACGCGCGCCGCGGGCTTGCCCGCCCGCTCCTCCAGCGCCGCGGCGATCTGGCAGATCTGCCGCCGCCCCGGACTGAGCAGCCCCAGCGGGGCCTCTACATCGATGCTCGCGTCCAGCTTGTGCACCAGCGCCGCCGCGCGTCGAGCCATCTCGCGGTCGTCCACGAGCCCGTACCGGCGCGGCAGGTCGTGCAGGCACAGGTTCTCAGCCACCGACAGGTTGGGGCACTGCGCCAGCTCCTGGTGCACCAGCCGCACGCCCGCGTCGAACGCGTCGTCCAGCGACCCCGGCTTGAGCACCCGCCCATCCAGCGTCACCGTCCCGCTGTCGGCCCGGTGCAGCCCGGCGATGACCTTGCCGAGCGTGCTCTTCCCCGCGCCGTTCTCCCCCATCAGCGCGTGCACCTCCCCCCGCCGGAACGACACCGACACGTCATCGAGCGCCTGCGTGATCCCGAAGCGCTTGGACACGCCGCTCGCGACGAGGAAGTTGTCGTGGTGTTCCTGCATTGAAAGCCCCTCCCAGAGGGAGGGGTTGGGGTGGGTTGGTTCGATGCTCGAATACGAGCGCCGCTCCTTGCAGACCGGCGCTCGCGATCAATCCGACTTCCGACTTCCGACGTCCGGTTTCCGGTTTCCGGTTTCCGCTTTCCGCTCACTTCTTCCCCAGCCACTCCTCCCACTTCCCGTAGTACTGGTCCACGTTCGCGGGCGTCACCACCGCGAGCTCGAAGTTGTTGATCGGCTTGGCGGGCGTCTTCCCCTCCACCAGCTTCTCCACGATCATCCGCACCGACTCGTAGCCCCAGCCGTAGCAGTCCTGCCCGATCAGCGCCTGCACCTTGCCCGCCTTCACGTAGTCCAGCTCCTCGCGGAGCGTGTCCACCGAGACCACCTTCGCGTTCACGTTGTCCAGCGCGTTCTGCGTGAAGAGCGGCCACCCCCCCACCATCGCCCAGCCGGCGATGTCCGGGTTCGCGCCCTGAACCTGCTGCACCATGGCCGCGGCGTCACCGGGCGTTTCCTTCGTGTTCCACTTGCCCTTGAGGGTGAAGCCCTTGTCCTTCAGCTTCGCCAGCTCCTCCTCGACGCCCTGGATACGCGCGTTCAGGTTCGGCGCCGTCTGGTTGCCCGACAGGATCGCCACCGTCCCTCCCTTGTCACCCATCGCCTTCGCCAGCTCGCGCATCACCGCGCGGCCGCACTCCACGTCATTGATGCCGTAGTACGCCATCCGCTTGCTGTTGGGGGCGTCGCTGTCGAACGTGACGACCACCACGCCCTTGTCGACGGCGTCATTGATCACGCCTGTCAGCGTCTCCGCGTTGCTGCACGAGATCGAGATCCCGTCCACGCCCTGCGACACCAGCTGCTCCACGTTCTGCGCCTGCTTAGCCGCGTCCTCGTCCACCGGCGTCAGCCACTTCATCTCGATGGTGATTCCGTACTTCTGCCCCAGCTCGCGGCAGGCGTTCTCCGCCCCGGTCTTGGCCGCCTGAAAGACTGGGTTGCCCGTGCTTTTGGCGATAACGCCGATGGTCAGGTTCTTCTTGCCGGCCGCGGGCGCGGCCGCGTTGTTGCCCGTCTTGCTCGTGTCGCCGGTCGCAGTGGTGTTGCCCGCGCCGGAGTTCGTGCCCGCGTTCTTGGGCGCGGGGGTTGTGTTGTTGGCCGCGGGCTTCTTCTCGCACCCGCCCAGGCCTGCACTCACGCCCAGCGCCAGCACGCCCATCAGGGCCGCCGCGCCCAACCGCTTCAGAGTCTTCATGGATTCACTCCTGTGTTTGCCGCTATCGGCCGCCCGGCAACAGCCGCGCCTTGGTCTGATCCAGCACCACGGCCGCGACGATCGCGGCCCCCATCACGATGTTGGTGTAGTTGGTGTTGATGTCGAGGATGATCATCGCGTTGTTGATCAGCTGGATGAGCACGGCCCCCAGCACCGCCCCTACCGCCGAGCCGCGCCCGCCGCTGAGTGAGGCCCCGCCGATCACCGCCGCGGCGATCACGCTCAGCTCATAGCCGATGCCGTCATTGCTCGAGGCCGAGCCGAGATATCCGAGCGACACGCACGCCGAGAGCCCCGCCAGCAGCCCCATCAGCGTGAATGTCAGGATCTTCACGCGGCCGACGGGGATGCCCGCGTACCGCGCGGCCGTCTCGTTGCCGCCGATGGCGTACACGCGCCGTCCATAAACGGTGCGGGCCAGCACGAACGCGCCCGCGAGCGCGACGATGATCATCACGACGACCGGCACCGGGTACACCGGCACCCCGATCGCCTGCTCCCAGAACCCCGCCTTGAAGAACCCGCGCGTGAACCCCTCGGGCACTCCGCTCACCGACAGCCCGTCCGTCAGCACGAACGCGATGCCGCGGACGACCGTCATCATTCCAAGAGTGATGATGAACGGGTGCACGTTGAGGCCGACCACCAGCGAGCCGTTGATCAGCCCGCAGATCGCCCCCACCAGGCAGCAGACGCCCACGCCGACCACCACCGACAGCATCGTTGACGTCTTCCAGCCGTAGGCCGCGGCCGCCGGTGCGCCCTCATCGCGGACCGACACGACGAACGCGCCGATCACGACCAGCACGGCCGCTCCGCCGATGGCCGCGAGCGTCAGCCCGCCCGCCCTGGCCTTCTTCGTCCCCTCCGCCGAGCCCGCGCTTTTGAGTGCCGCGCCCGACGCGGCCGCGGCGCACAGCCCGGCGACCAGCAGCGTCCACGCCAGCCACCCGTGCCCCCCCAAGGACAGCGGCGGCGGCCCGTTGGCCCAGTTGTACCGCAGGAACATCCCGCCCACGAGCGCGCACAGCGCGTACACCGAGCCCACCGACAGGTCGATGCCGCCCATGACGATCACCCCCGTCATGCCCACGGCCATGATCGCCACGAAGCTCGCGTCCTTGGCCAAGAGCACGAGGTTCTGGGCGTCGAGGAACTTATTGACCTGCACGACCTCCCACTGGCCGCTCTCGGTCTGCACCCGCTTGTTCTTCGTGCCGCCGAACAGCGTCAGGCCCAGGGCCATCAGCAGGATCACGGCCACCAGCCCGATCTCCTGCGCCAGCAGCACGCGCTTGAGCAGCGACCGCCCCGCGCCCGTTGCACCCGTTGTCGCCCCTGCGGCCAATCACAGCCTCCAACCCGCCCCGCGGCTCAGCCGGCGGAGGGGGTCGATAGCCTACCCGCGCCCGTGCATCCTGTCAGGGCCTGGGGACAACCCCGCGTGTGTCACGCCTCAATCAATGGTCTGCGTCGCGTCGCTGCGGCGAGGGTTGACCACGTTGATGCTCGTCCCCGCGGTGTTGTCGCTCGAAAAGAAGTTGTACCACACGCGCCCGGTGAGGAACTGCGCGTGACCGTCGGTAAAGGTGTAGTTGCCGCCCGAGGTCTTGTGATTGTCGAACTTGGAGAACATGCCGGGCGTGGTGCCCGCCTGCGTCGCGTTCGCCGTCGCCGAACCCCCGGGGTTGTCGCCGTACCACGCATCCGTGCTGATGTCGGGCCCGTTGGTCTCGTCGCCCCAGATCGGCGCCGGCGCCAGGATCTGCGGGTCGTCCGACTTCATGCCCGCGATGTAGAGATAGCTGATGTTGTACGAAATCACGTCCGACTCGCTGCCGCAGACCTTGGGGTTCTTCACCGCCGCGGTAGCGTACATCCCGTCAAGGGGCGGGTTGGAGATGCCGTTGCGGTAATAGCGGTCTTCGCTGTCCGAGGGGCAGGTGAGCGTGCCGAAGCCGTCGAGGTAGCCGCGCATCAGCGGGGTGGTGTTGCCGTCGGGGTACTTCTCAAGCGGGTCACCCTCCGCGATCGACTGGCCGTAGAACCCGGTGCTCACGCCGTCGCCAACCTGGTTGAGGCTGAACAGGCCAGCAACGCCGCCGCGGACCCACTGATCGGTCAGCGCGCGGTAGCCGCTCGGAGGCTGATTCCACTGCGTCCATCCGTTGCTGGGGCTGGGCGGCGGCTTGAACGGGATGATCGGGTACCAGTACTTCCAGTCGTTGGCGTAGTACGTCATCGCCAGCCCGACCTGCCGGGTGTTGCTCAGGCACTTGTTGAGCTTGCCCGCCTCGCGGGCCTTGCCCAGCGCCGGCAGCAGGATGCCGATCAGCAGCGCGATAATCGCGATCACCACCAGCAGCTCGATGAGCGTGAAGCCGGACCGACGCGCCGAAGCCTTCATAAAGAGTTCCCGGTGGGCGACGAGTGCGCTCCAACCACCAGTGTAGCCGATGCCGCCGCTTCTACACTCGTATCTGGAGCCATCTGGAGCGGCGAAGGCCGCGATGCTCGTTCCAGTCACCGGCGCGCTCCATACAGAAACCTTCCGCACGCCACTCATGCCCAAGGGCCCCATGGGGTATTCACCCTATCTGAGCGGCTTGACACCTCCTGTACAGTGGCCCATTGCGGGTCGTGGTGCGCGCGCACCGCGACCCCTCAATGCACTGCTCGCGTCCGCACTTCCTGCGCGACCGACGACTGGAGAGATGAAGATGAAGCCCACGATGTCCGCCGCCCTGCTGGCCCTCTGCGCCGGCGCCGCTTACGCCCAGCCCGTCGTTGACGGCCAGCTCGGCTCCGACCCCTACGGCAGCATCCTCTGGGTCCAGAACCAGCCCACCACCTTCGGCAACAACGCCGCGGGCACACTCGGCACCGTGGGCGACCCCGCCAACGTCACCAAGGGTGTCGAGCTCGTCATCCCCATGAGCGCGCTGGGCAACCCCACGTCCATCAAGGTGGCAGGCTTTGTCAACGGCGGCGGCCACGACTACGCCAGCAACCAGTTCATCGGCAGCCTGCCGGTGAATACCGGCAATCTCGCCGAGCCGCGCAACATCAACCTCGCCAACATCGCGGGCGATCAGTTCGTTACCCTCGACCTCACCCGCAGCGCCGTCGCACCGGTGGTGGACGGCTCGCGCGACGCCACGACCTACGGCGGCCCGCGCTTCCTCCAGCAGAACTACACCGGCTTCGGCAACAACACCCAGAACACCGGCGTCACCGCCAACGGCTCGGAGATCGACGCCCTCTACGCCGTGGTCTACAACAACGGCACCGAGGCCGACACGGCCGACGACATCCTCTACGTCTTCATCGCCGGCAACCTCGAGAGCAACTTCAACAAGCTCGAGATCTTCTTCGACACCGGCACCGGCGGCCAGAACACCCTCCGCTCCGACAACAACGGCGTTGACGGCGGCGGCCTCAACCGCATGGGCACCAACGGCACGCAGCCCGGCCTCACCTTCGATGCCGCGTTCACCCCGGGCTACTGGGCGGGCGTCACCACCGGCGGCGCCCCCACCGCCCTCTACACCAACTTTGCGCAGCTGCTGCCCGCGGGCGGCGGCCCCGGCTGGTACTGCGGCACCGCGGCCCCGCTCAGCAACGGCGTGCTCACCGGCGGCGACGCCGGCGCCCCCGCCCTCCAGTGCTCCCTCGACAACGGCAACACCGCCGGCGTCGGCGGCGGCGTCACCGGCATCACCCTGCCCAACAACGACGTGGCCGCGGGCTCCGAGATCGACGGCCTCTACGGCACCGTCAGCAACGGCAAGCTCTACCTGCTCATCACCGGCAACCTCGAGACCAACTTCAACAAGCTCGACCTGTTCATCGACGTCAACGCCAGCGAGGGCCAGAACGTGCTCCGCATGGACAACGTGGACGTTGACTACAACGGCATCAACCGCATGGGTACCGGCGGCGGCGGCGACGCCACCCGCCCCGGCATGAAGTTTGAGTCCGGTTTCGCCGCCGACTACTTCATCGGCATCACCAACGGCAGCTACCCGGTGGAGAACTACACCAACGCCGCGATCCTCCGCGCCGACGGTCCCATCTACAGCTCCGGCTACATCATGGACTACTCGGCCACCAGCGGCGGGCCCAAGTCCACGCTGCCGGTCATGAACTTCCCCGCCACCTACCGCGACGAGCCCGACTTCGTCAGCACCGACCCGCTGAACACCGACGGCGCCCCCCGTGCCGCGTTCAACGGCCAGCTCACCCCCGGCCTCATCAAGGTCGCCATCAACAACTCCAACGTCGCGGGCGTGAGCGGTATCGACGGCACCCCGAGCACCTCCGGCGCGGCCAGCGTCACCACCGGCATCGAGCTGGAGATCGACCTCGCGGAGCTGGGCTGGGACAACGGCCCCATCCGCGTCGCCGGCTTCCTCAACGGCACCGGCCACGACTTCGTGTCCAACCAGGTCATCGGCGGCCTGCCCACGCCCGCGGGCGAGCCCTACGCCCCCAGCCTCGGCGAGTCCGCGGTGGTCGACTTCACCGCGATCGCCGGCGACCAGTTCGTCACCATCGGCGGGGCCCCGCCCTGCCCCGGCAACGAGTGCGGCCCGCAGGACTACAACGGCGACGGCGACAGCGGCACCGACCAGGACATCGAGGCCTTCTTCGCCTGCCTCGGCGGCACGTGCTGCTCGACCTGCTTCTGCCAGGGCAGCGACTTCAACGGCGACGGCGACTTCGGCACCGATCAGGACATCGAGGCCTTCTTCCGCGTGCTGGGCGGCAACCCCTGCTGAGCCGTCCGTAGCATCCGGCTGATTCATCCCACGCGGCCCGCCGACCACCCGCACCGGGTCGGCGGGCCGCGTGCTTTTTTTACCGCGCCCGCAATCCGCGCCGCTGATCCGCGCACGCCCGCGCCGCCGCATGCACACTTGCACGGCGGGCTTGTGGGCGGGCCAACGCCGCTTCCTCAGGAGGGCGCGCACATGGGCTACACAGGCTGGCACGCGGGCGTCAGGGTCTGCCTCGTTCTCACCTCGGCCGCGGCCGCCCCGGCCCTCACCGCCCCCGCGCTGGCCCAGGGCGGGCCGCCGCAGTTCGCGGCCGCCCCGCCCGGCGTTGCCCTCACGCCCGCCGCGCGGGCCCCCGGCGCCGGCATCGAGGTCGCCGACGTCAACGGCGACAACCGCGCCGACATCGTGATCGCCGACATCGCCGCGGGCGTGCCCGTCATCACCACGCTGCTCAACCTCTCCGACGACGTGTTCTCCTCCCCCATCACCACGACGCCCCAGCTGGACGGCGCGGACTTCGGCGAGATCGCCCTCGCGCTCGCGGACTTCAACGGCGACCGGCGCGCCGACCTCGTCACCACGCGCCTGGCGCGGTTCAGCCCCGAGTCGGGCGTCCGCCCCAACCTCGCCATCCTCTTCGGCCAGGAAAACGGCGGCTTCGCCGGCCAGGTGAACCTCGTGAACAGCTGGACCGACACCACGCCGCGCGGCCCGGGCGGCCGCAGCGTCGCCATCGCCGACATGAACGGGGACCTCAGGGCCGACATCGTCTCGCCCGCGGGCGACCACGCCTTCTCCGTCCTCCGCGGCAACGGCAACGGCACCTTCATGCCCCCGCTGCAGTCGGGCTGGGGCTCGGGCGTGGGCGCCGGGGGCATCACGCTGCTGGCCGACGTCACCGGCGACGCCGTGCCCGACGTGGTCTCCCTCGTGAACACCGGCAGCGATGCGCACGCACAGACCACCGTCGCCGTGAACCTCAACGACGGCTCGGGCGCCGTGCACTTCCAGACCGCCTTCACCCTCGACGTGCGCCTGACCAACGTCCGCACCGGCCAGGCCCGCGCGTACCTCACCGACCTCAACGGCGACGCCCGCGCCGACCTCGTGGTCTTCGGCGAGCGCGGCGACGTCAGCGGTGAGGGCGGCCTCTACGTCCTGCTCGCGGGGGACAACGGCGAGTTCACCCTCACCGCGCGGGAGACGCGGGCCGAGGACAACGAATCGACCGCGACTATCGCCGTCGCCGGCTTCACCGGCGGGCGTGCCCACATCCTCAAGGTGCCCAACGCCTCCGCCTTCGGGCAGGTGTGGGTGAACGACGGCATGGGCGGCTACGCCAACCGCGCCGGCATCGGCTTTGACACCATGGGGCGGGTGCTCGCGGGGGTGGGCGACATCGGCCACAACCGCCTGCCCGACCTGGTGACCACGGAGGTGCACGGCGGCACGCCGCGGGCGCGCTGGCGGCTGAACCTGAGCCTCCTGCTGCACCTGCCCGGGTGCGGCACCAGCGACTTCAACGGCGACGGCGACTTCGGCACCGACCAGGACATCGAGGCCTTCTTCGCCTGCATCGGCGGCTTCTGCTGCACCACGTGCTGCCCCTGCGGCAGCGACTTCAACGGGGACGGGGACTACGCCACCGACCAGGACATCGAGGCGTTCTTCAGGATCCTGGGGGGCGGGCCCTGCTAGAGAAGGATGTCGGATGTCGGATGTGCGATGTCGGAGGTGCAGCACGGCGCCGCCGACGGCTTCCTGACCGTCCGACATCCGACCTCCGACATCCGACATCACCCCGGCGGGGCCTACCCCGCCGCCCGGAACCACTGCGCCCCGGGCTTCACGAACCCGCCCGCGAAGTTCTGCACGCTGGTGTCCATGTAGGGCACCTCGACGAAGCCCATGCTGTCCTTGATGGTGCTGGAGAACTCGAGGGTGAACTGCTTAGGGCTCACGATCTCGACGCCGGTGGCGGTGAGCACCTCGCCGGTGATCGAGTCCACCAGCGACCACGCGGGTGAACGGATCACGCAGGGCTGGTCCAGCGTGACCAGCAGGTGGTTCGTGCCCACCACCTCCACGCTGTAGGTAGTCACCGGCCTCGGGTCGGGCAGCCCCGCCTCGAGGATGGACCTGGGTTTATTGCTGCGCGGGCGCACGGCCGCGCCGCTCTGCGGTGTCATGGGGAACCTCCGCGGGGGCGAATCAACGTCGGGTGGGCGTGCGCCCGGGCGGCGTAAACAGGCAACCACCGCCCGGGCGCGTCTCCCAGAGTGTGCGGGTGCTTACGCGGCGATCGAGGACGACACGCCCTGGCTCCAGGGGCCGGTCTGGCCCTTGGCGTTGGTCCAGCGGGCGAAGTACGTCACCGTCTTGCCGCGGTCGGCGGAGGTGAACTCGCAGGTGAAGTCGGGGCGGCCCACGAAGCCCACGAAGGTGGCCTGCGCCGGGTCGTTCACCGCGTCGGTGGCGATGGCGCGGTAGAGCAGCATCCCCGCGCTGCCGACGGGCCGCGAGCGCTTGTTGGGGGTGGCCTCGTCGGTGGCGCGCACCTGCTGGCTGCCCTGCTCGATGCGGGCGATCGAGAGCACCGGCTTGGTCGCGGGCGGCGGGATGACCGACGGCGTGGTGTCGGGGATGTGCAGGCCCAGGCCGATCTTGAGGGCCTCGGTGACGGCGCGGTTCACGCGGATCTGGGCCGCGTAGCCGCGGACCAGCGACATGCTGGTGCGCTTCTGCGTGTTCTTGGTGGCCACCGTCGCCTTGGTGCGGGTGGTCTCCTGCGTGGCCGCGAGGTACGCGTTGTGCCACGCCGTGTAGTCGGCCGCCAGGGCCGTGCCGTCGCTGGCCTGCAAGCCATAGTTGGTGGGGTTGGCCGCGATCAGCGTCTTGAAGTTGAGGTAGAACGCATCGAAACCAGAATCAGTGATGGGCAGCCAGCTGGACATGGTGGAACACTCCGTATGAGCGGGAGCGTCATTGCCCCGCGGTACAGAGGTTTCGGCGAGGATGGAGGGGGACTTCGGTGCACCTTCTGATTTTTTCAGTCAGCGCCCCGAGGACGCGCGTGGCCGGGCCGGGAACGCGCAAGGCCTGCCGGAACAACCGCCGCCCCACGCCAACAAACCCCCGCCCCGTGCGAGAAAACCCGCGCAGGGTGCGGACGGGTTCGTGGAGGGTGCGGGGGGGTTGTCGGAGGCGGCAAGCGGGCTAGACGAAGCTGCGGAGAGGTTGTTCGAGGTGGCGAATCCCTCGTTCGTGGCCGCAGCGGAGTTCACCGCAGTCGTGAACGCGACGTTGGAAGCTGTCCCCAAGTTCCGCGCGTGGGTCGCGGCCGCCCCCGCAGCGGATCGCGGTCTCTTGAGCTAGTCCTCCCACGTCACGGCCGATCGGAGGAGCTCGTAACACCCATAGGTCGGGATGCCGAACTTGGGTTCGATTCCTATGCGCATGCGAGCAAGCATCCGCTCTCCCTCGAGCATGCCATAGGCCGAACCCAAGCAGTCGACCTGACCCTTCCGCATCACCCATGCGGCTCTTGCCCGGTGCGCGCCGATGCGAGCGAGGTTCGCTTCGTCGAAGCCGAAACCAAGGAAGACCACATGGCGTGCCTCGTCAATGAACTTTCTAGCTGTCGCGACGGCGCGGTCCGCCGCCTCACGCTCATCGTTCATGGTGAGAATGCCCTTCGACGCCTCGACAAACACCTCGAGGTGCAATCGCACCCGATTGGTGAAGTGCGACTGGAGCGCGGGTGCCGCGAAGGTTCCGTACACGTGCACGAGTGGGAGTTGTCCTACGTGCGAGACCGCCTGATCGAGCGTCATCCCGAAACTATTCATGCACGCCTGAACAAGGAACATTTCCAAGCTGCGGTCGTAGTTGAAGGTGACCACCCGTACGTTGGCGAAGTTGAGGCCGCCTTTGACTTGGTACCTGCGGAAGAACCAGCTGTACCAGTCCTCCGTATCGGAGGCCAGACAACGGGCCTCTACCGGCAGCAGGTGCATGGCAATCGCAGTCTTCCCCCATTCCGCGTGTTGCGGCTGTTGGGCCAGCCAGGCGTCAATCGAGGCCTGGCCGCTCGCGCGGAGAGCCGTGGCGATCCTCTTTGATTGCTCCTTCGCCATCTGAGTCATCATCTTGTCGCCCTCCCACATGCGGTCGATGAACACTGGGGGGGCATTGCAGATCGCCGTTCGTAGCTCGGATGCGATGGGGAACCCGTAGGGCTTGCTCGCGCCCGCTCCAAGGATGAATGTGGTCACGGCCATGAGCCGAGTTTACGGCGAACCCATTTACAAACCCACCTAGTGATTTGTTCCCATTCGCTTGAGCAAGCACGTCACCGTCGCCAAACCAGGAGAGCCCGAGAGGGGCGGCCTTGGAGCCCCTCTCGGATGCGCGACATCCTTCACACTGAGGGTGCTGGGCGCGCCCTGCGCCGTCCTCGTTCCGCTAGTGCAAAAGGGGCTGCCGCCCCTCTTGCGACTCCCTGCTTAAGGCACATCGCTCGCGCGCTCGGCGGGCGCGGTGTGCACGCAGAGGCCCGGAGACCTTGAGAGGGGCGGCCTTGGAGCCCCTCTCGGATGCGCGGCTCACAGACCTGCGGAGACCACGCGCGTCCCGCCGCACTCCGGGCAGGGGGCGTTCGCGGGAGTGGCGCGGAGGTCGTAGCCGCAGGCGGGGCAGCGGTTGAGTCGCGCCGCTCGCCTGGTGCGCCACCAGGCGGCCGCGTGCCAGGGCGCGAGCAGGAGCAGTGTGTACGCGGCGATGTTCCCGAGCATCCCCGGCCAGATGACGCTGGTGGGGACCACGCGCCCCAGGTGCTCGGTGTAGGCGGCCATGCCCATGTCATACCCGTGCGCCGCTACGTGGTCGGCGGGGTCGCCGCCGGGGGCGGCGCGCAGGATCACGGCCCGGCCGCAGCGGAACGGAAAGCCAACTGCGTACCCCTCGGCGACCGTGTGCGGGTGCTGTGCGAGGAGGTCGGCGGTTACGCCCGATGAACTTGGGGGCCAGCCGTCGGGGTGACGGTTGATCTCCCACGAGCGCTTGCGCTGCTGCACGGTGAGGCGCTGGCCGGGAACGATGAGCGGGTCGCGCCCCGCGGCCCAGCAGCTGGTAATGAACGGCTTCTCCCAGACGCCCCAGGTCCAGACGTCGGCGCCGTTGGGGTGGATGAAGGAGCCCAGGGCCGCGGCGGGCCCGCTGTTGAGCGGCGCGGCGCCGGGCCGCCGGTCGTCCGCGAGCCTCCAGCCCCACGCCATCGGCGCAGCCGTCGCGAGCACACCGAAGGCCAGCGATACCACCACACGGCGGCGGGGCGGCGGTGCGGCGCGAGTGCGTCCCATCGCGGCATCCTACCGCGCGGGGGCCGCGTCCTGCATCATCCTCCTCCCGCTGGCGCAGGAGGGGCTGCCGCCCCACTTGCGACTCCCCGCCTAAGGTGCGAGGCCGCACTCGGGGCAGTGGGCGTCGGCGGCGAGCCCGCGGCGGTCGTAGCCGCAGGCGCAGCGCCCCTGCGAGCGCCGGCGGCGGGCGCGGAGCACGCGGGCCACTACCGCCGCGTCCAGCGCGAGGAGGGCGGCCGCGGCGGCCCACCAGTAGGCGCTGAGCCAGATTGCGAGCACCCGCAGCACTCCGTCTGCGGCCCACTCCGTGCGTCGTCCGTCGCTGTCGCGGAGCAGGCCGGCCACGGTGGTCGCGGGCGGCGTGCGGCCCTCGAGGACGCCCGCGAGCCACTGCCGCAGCCCGCGCGGGAGCTCCGCCTCGGTGATGTCCCGCTTCCCCTCGGCCCCGCCCGCCGCGAAGTAGGAGACGGTGAGGCTGTGCAGGGTGCCCACGGGCAGGCGGTCCCCGAAGCGCGGCGGGTCCTCCCTCGGCACCGGCCACGCGCGGTCAGCCCTGGTGTACCTGAGCGTCGCGAAGAGGGTCTCGCCGGGCCTGAGCGGGAGCGTCGCGGCGTAGGCGTTAGGCCCCGGCGCGATCTGCTCCACCTGCGTGCTGGAGGCGGTGCGGAAAACGCCGGGGCTGAAGCCCAGCAAAGCGACCTCACGCCGCGCGAAAACGATGGCGGTGCCGACCACCAGTGTCAGGGCGGCCGCGAGCGCCGCCAGCCATGGCAAGCGGCGGCGCTTGGGAGCGGGGTTGCTCGGCCGGCCGGCGGCAGCGGGAGTCTGCATGCCCGCAGCCTACCGCGGGCGCTCCGATGCGGCGAGGGCCGCGCGCCCACTGGTGCGCACGGTTGACGGCAACGCCCCCGGGACTTTGGGCGCTGGGGAGGGGGCCCGGGCTTTGCGGGCCCTCTCCCCGAGTGCCCAACCGGAGCCAACGCCTTGTCTGCTTTGCCTTGGAGTCTTGGGCAAGCTCGGCGCGGTTCTCGTTCCGCGCATGCAAAAGGGGCTGCCGCCCCTCTTGCGACTCCCTGCTGAAGGCAAGCGGTCCGCGCGATCTGTGAGCAACGTGCGCCCACCACTGATTGCCGCAGAGCCGGGGATCAGTGGCACCCAGCCGGGAGTCGGCGGCGCCCAGCCCCCCATGCCCGTGGGGCGCGGGGATGGCGGGGGTTGCGGCGTCTGCTACGCTGGCGCGGTGGGGCCTGTGTCTGTCCTTTGCAGGGGTGAGTTCATGAGCGTGCGTCGGCGTGGCGTGATCAGTATTTCCAAGGTGGGCGTGGCCCTGGGCGTGAGCGTGGCGGCGCTGGCGTGGGCGGGGGCGGCGGGGTGCGCCCGCTCGGCGCGGGGCGGGGGGGCCAGCGCGCTGGCGTCGAGCGCGGGGGCGGTTGGATCGGGCGCCCCCACCGCCGAGGAGAGCGACGCCTTCGCGCCAACGCCCATGCGGCCGTCGGGCGGCGGGCAGCCGGTGCCGGGCGCGGGCGAGGCCAACGCGCGGGACCTCGCGCAGATGACGGACCTGGGCCCCAAGGGCGCCGTCGCCTGGGGCACGACCCCCGTCGAGATCATCGACACCCGCACCATGCCGCAGTTGCAGGAGGAGGACCCCACCGCGGACGACCGGCCCTCGTGGACGTACAGGATGGTCCGCGACCACCTCCCGCCGCACGAGGCCAACAAGCAGGAGATCAAAAACTGGCCCAGAGAAGGGCCGGCGAACACGCTGGAGGCGGGCACGACGATGGATGAGCCGCGCACCAGCGTGGAGACGCTGTGGCCGAGCATCAACGCGACGGGGTGGAACCCTCCGGACCCGACGCTGGCGGTGGGGCCGGGGCACGTGGTGGTGGCGGTGAACTCCAGCGTGGCGTGGTACACCAAGGCGGGCGTGCAGCAGTTCAACGCGCCCCTGGGCAGCCAGGGCAACCCGGGCTTCTTCGAGGGCGTGGGCGGGTCGACGTTCTGCTTTGACCCCAAGGTCGTGTACGACCACTTCGCCCAGCGCTTCATCGTGCTGGTGCTGGAGGCGTACACCAGCAGCAACCAGGCGTTCGTCACCATCGCCGTGAGCGACGACAGCGACCCCAACGGCACGTGGTACAAGTACCGCACCGACTGCGTCACCAACATCAACGGGGCGCTGTACTGGTGGGACTACCCCGGCCTGGGCTACGACCAGAACGCGTGGTACGTCACCAGCAACCTCTTCGCCATGAGCAGCGGCCCCTACGGCGGCTGCGGTTTCAGAATATTCAACAAGACGCCCATGCTCACCGGCGGCACGGCGACCTACTCCACGCTGCGCGAGGCGGGGGCGTACACCCTGCAGCCGGCGCGGCACTTCGGGAACCCCACGCACCCCTACTTCACCGACGACATCAACTCCACGACGGTGCGGATCTACTCCATCCTGAGCCCGCTCACGGCCCCCGCGATCGTGAGCACGAACGTCACCGTGCCCGGCTACAGCGGCCCCGAGGGCGCGCCCACGCTGGGCGGGGGCACCATGAGCGCGGGCGGCTCGACCGACCCCACCTGGCGCAACGGCCAGCTCTACTGGTGCCACAACGCCCGCACCGGCAGCGGCACGGCCGCGCGGAACGTGGTGCGCTGGCACCAGTTCAGCACGAACACGTGGCCGACGAGCGGCGTGGTCACGCGGGTGCAGTCGGGCGATGTCGATCCGGGGCCGGGGCTGCACACGATGTTCCCCGCCATCGCCGCCAACAGCGCGGGCGACGTGGCGGTGGTCATGGGGGCCACCGGCCCGGACTACCGGGTGAGCGTGCGGATCGCGGGCCGCCGCGCCACCGACCCGCTGGGGCGCATGGGCCAGCCCATCCTGCTCAAGGACGGGGAGGCCAACACCGACGGCCGCTACGGCGACTACTACCACATCGCGGTCGACCCCAGCGACGACCTGCTCTTCTGGGGGATCGGCGAGTACCCGGGGCCGACGGCGAGCTGGCGCAACTGGGTCGCCAGCTTCCGCGTGAGCGATCAGTCCGTGTGCCACCCCGTCTCCGACGACGCGGGCGTCTTCCAGACGAGCAGCGCCACCCCTGTCACTATCGACGTGCTTGCCAACGACTGGCACTCCACCGGCCTGCCCATGACGATCTCGAGCTTCTCCGCGACGAGCACGCGCGGCGGCACCATCACGCGGAGCGTGGGCACCGGGCCCGGCGGGCGGGACAGGCTCACCTACACCCCGCCGCTGAACACCCAGGGGCTGGACTCCTTCAACTACACCGTCAGCGACGCGGGCGGCAACCCCGCGGCCGCGGCGGTGACGGCGCGACTCTACAACCCCGCGACCTACCGCAACGGCGACAGCCTCGGGCAGGTGCGCGCGGGCGTGGACGCCGACTACTACGCCCTCTCCGCC
Organism: Phycisphaerales bacterium; assembly: GCA_035627955.1. Classification (NCBI taxonomy): domain Bacteria; kingdom Pseudomonadati; phylum Planctomycetota; class Phycisphaerae; order Phycisphaerales; species Phycisphaerales bacterium. The sequence goes on along the minus strand of DASPKU010000010.1, from coordinate 37,330 downwards.
CCCGGCTCGCTGCCGGACTTCGCGACGCTCACCCCCTACGGCGGGGCGCGGCTGGCGAACATCAACTACCCCAACACCACCGGCGTGATCGCGGGCTCCGGGCGCAGCGACGACGTGGGCGTGGTGTTCGTCGGGCACGTGGAGGTGCCCGCGACCAACCTCTACACCTTCTACATCACCTCCGACGACGGCTCGAAGGTGTTCCTGGGCGGCACGGAGATCATCAACCACGACGGCCTGCACGGGGCCACCGAGAAGGCCAGCGCCCTGATCGGCCTCAAGGCCGGCTTCCACCCGCTGCGGATCGAGTACTTCGAGGCTGGTGGCGGCGCGGCCGTGCAGGTGAGCATGAGCAGCCCGAGCCTGACGAAGGCGGTCATCCCCGCCTCGCGCTGGCTGGTGCCCGCCGCCATGTGCACGCAGGACTTCAACGGCGACGGCGACGCGGGCACGGACCAGGACATCGAGGCCTTCTTCGCGTGCCTGGGCGGGAACTGCTGCGTCACCTGCGGGTCGTCGGACTTCAACAACGACGGCGACACGGGGACGGATCAGGACATCGAGAGCTTCTTCCGGGTCCTGGGCGGGGGGGCGTGCTGATCGGGTGAATGCTGCAACCCCTGATCGGGTCCCCGCGTAGAGTCCGCCAGAGAGAGGTTCTCACACGCTATCGATCTTTACCAGATCCCCCCGATGATTGGAGGTCCACGCATGCGTTACGCCCCCGCCGCCGCCCTGATCCTCGCCGCCGCGACCACCGCGCTGGCGGCCCCGCCCTTCACCATGACCATCCTGGTCCGGGAGGGGGACCTCACCGAAATCGGCGCGATCACGAGTGTCGACAACGTGATGGTGAACAACAGCGGCCACTGGCTGGTGGAGTGTGACACGAACAACGCCAACACCGCGGCTGACGGCATCATCATCCGCGGCGGCGCCATCGCCTACCAGCAGGGCACCATCCTGCCGCCCCCCGCCAACGGTGTCATCGGCATCAGCTCCTTCGACGACCTCGTGCTCAACAACAATGGCGACAGCGGCTGGAACTGGTTCCTCTCGGGCGCGACCACCAGCACCGATTCGGGCATCTTCTTCAACGACCGCCTGCTGATCCAGGAAGGCACGCATTCGACCGCCACCGGCTTCAGCCCCAGCACGCCGTACATCGGGTGGTTCGGCTGCAAGATGAACGACGCGAACCAGATCCTGATGGTGGCGAGCGTGGACGACCCCGCGCTCGCGAGCACGGTGGACCGGGCGCTGGTACGGGTAGACTACAACTCGAGCACCCAGACCTTCACCGAGACCGTTCTCGCGAAGGAGGGCGAGGCGGTCGGCGCCTCCACCATCGCCGACTTCAGCACCGATGCCGCGGCGTTCGCCTGGAACCAGTCCGGCACCCCCATGTACTGCGCTGAGCTGGTCGCCTCCACCACCGACGCCCTCTTCGTCGGCAGCACGATCGTGGCCCAGGAGCTCCAGCCCTCGCCGATCGCCGGGCGTACGTGGGAGATCCTCAACGACCGCCCCCTCGACCTCAACAACAGCGGCGCATGGGTCGTCCGCGGCAACCTCACCGGCGACACGATCGACGACGAGGTGATCGTGAAGGGCGATGGAACAGTGGTGGCTCGCGAGGGGCAGGCTGTCCCCGCGGCGCTCGGCCCCTGGGCCTTCACCGGCTTTGGCTCCGCGCCTGTGCAGATGGACGATTCCGGCAACGTCGTGTGGTACGGCGACTGGAACGACCCGAGCACGAACGTCGACAACGGCCTGTTCTGGAACGGCGACCTCCTCATTCAGGACGGCGTGACTGTCGTCGACGGCCAGACCGTCACCACCGTGCGCGGCATCGCCGATGGCTTCGCCATGTCGGACAACGGCCGCTACCTCATCGTCCGCGTGGTGCTGGGCACCTCCACCGACGCGGCCGTGCTGATCTCCTTCTGCCCCGGCAACCAGTGCGGGCCGCAGGACTTCAACGGCGACGGCGACGCCGGCACCGACCAGGACATCGAGGCGTTCTTCGCGTGCCTGGGCGGCAACTGCTGCCCGACCTGCTTCTGCCAGGGCAGCGACTTCAACGGCGACGGCGACATCGGCACCGACCAGGACATCGAGGCGTTCTTCCGCGTGCTGGGCGGCAGCCCCTGCTGACGTGTGAGTCAATCGGTGGATCAAGGGCCCGGACCAGCGTCCGGGCCCTTTTCTTTTCGCTCGTGCTGCAGGGCTACGTCAGCGCGTCGGAGGCGGAGACTCTTGCGAACCCTGCGCCAGCCGCCGCTGCACGCGGCTGAACTGCTGCCGAACCGCCTCGGGCGTGCGTCCCAGCTCGCGCGCGATCGCCTCCCACGCGAGTCCCTGCGACCGCAGCCGCAGGAGCGTGCGCTCATCCTCATTGAGCGCCGCCAGTGCCCCCGCGACGGCTTCTCGGGCGATGGCAGCGCTGGCGGGACCGGGCCCGCCGTGCGGGCCATCCCCTGGCAGACCCTGCGTCACCGCGCCGCCGCCGCGCTTGGCGGCCCGGTCATGGCGGGAAAGATCAGCGAGCTTGCTGCGGACGCACTGACGGACGTACGCAGCCAGGGCCGCCTCGCTCTCAAACGCGATCCTGCCACCCTCGAAGTCGTCCACGAACGACCTCGCCAGCGACTGGCAGACATCCATCGACTCGCGGTGGTCGCGCAGGCGCGAGCCCATGCCCGCGCGGACGTAGATCGTCAGCAGCCGCAGCAGCTCGTCGAACGCGGCCTCTCGCGCGCGGGGGTCGCTCCCCGCGCACGCCCGCGCCAGCAGCCCCGACAACCGCGCCGCCTGCTGCGGCTTCTGCACCGGGCTGTCCGTTGGCTCGGGCACGCGGGCGTCTCCGGGAAAAACATGCGGCGGCGTGTCACACCGGCCCCGCCGCGACGCTCTCAGCATACGGGAGGACCCGCCACTTCGTTAGACTTGAGCCCGCATGGACCCGTTCACGCGTTCAGCTTCTGTTTCGGCCTCGGCGCGGGTCCGCGCCTCGTGGACGGCGGGGCCGCCCGCGATCTCCGAGGTGCTGGCGAGGGCCTCTGACAACGGGGTCATGCTGGTCGACCCGGTCGTTGCGGACGCCGAGGAGCGCTGGAACCGCGGCCTGCCCGCCCGCCTGGAGGAGTACCTCGCGGCCGATCCCGGGCTCACCGAGCAGCGCGATCTCTGCCGCGCCCTCATCATGTGCGAGGCCGCCCGCCGCACCAGTGAGCCGATGGTCGCCATCCGCACCGACCTGCTGGCGCGCTTCCCCTCGCTTGCGGGCGAGCTCGATGAGGTGCTGGAGCTGCTCTCGCTCATGCGCGAGGCGGAGGAGGCTGGGCCCGCGTTGACGCCCGGCACGCGCCTGGGCAAGTACGAGCTCCGCGAGCACATCGGCTCGGGCGGCTTCGGGCACGTGTGGCGGGCACTCGACTCCGAGCTGGGCCGCTACGTTGCCCTCAAGCTCTTCGCCGCCCCCGTGCGACCGGGAGGCAGCACAGGGCACTCCCGCCTGGTCGCCGAGGCCCGCGCCGCCGCGGCCCTGGACCACGAGAACATCGTCCGCGTGCACGCGGCAGGCCTCTTCGAGGACCACGGCCTTGCATACCTGGACTCGCAACTCGCGGGCGATCCAGAGCCCACCGGGAATGATCCACTGCACGTGCGTGTCGCGCGGTCGCTGGAAGAATGTGCACCGATGCCGCCGCGCGAGGCCGCGCGTGTCATCGAGGCCGCCTGCCGCGGCGTCGGCGCCGCCCACGCCCGCGCCGTGCTGCACCGGGACATCAAGCCCGGCAACATCCTGCTCACCCTTTCGGGACGCGTGATGGTCGCCGACTTCGGCCTGGCCCTCGAGGCGCGTGCTGAGGCCGATGCCCGCATTGTGGGCACACCGGCGTACATGCCCCCAGAGCAGGCCCGGGGCGAGACCGCGACCCCGCAGAGCGATGTCTTCGCCCTCGGCGCAACGCTCCGCTTCCTGCTCACGGGCACGCCGCCCTATGCACCCAGTGGCCAACACAGCAGCTCCGCTCGCGAGGACGTGCTGGAACAGGCACGCCGCGCCGAGCTGCGCCCGCTCGCCGCCACCATCCCGACCGACCTCCGCGCCATCATCGAGCGGGCCACGGCTTCGGACCCAGCAGCGAGGTACACCTCCGCCGACCAGCTTGCCGCGGACCTCCACGCCTTCCGGCACTGGCGTCCTGTGGCGGCGCGCGTCACCCCGCCGCTGCACAGGGCCCGGCTCTTCGCCCGCCGCCACCGCGCCGCCGTGCTCGTCAGCGCAGTCGCCGCCGCGGCGATCGGGGTTTCGACAACTGTCTACGTGCTTCGGCTTGGAGAGGAGCGCGACCGGGCTCTGACCGCCGAGCACGCCGCCGACCGTGAGATGAGGCGCGCGGTGGCCGCGGAAGGTGACGCCCTGAGCCAGCTCGAGGAAGCGATCCGCCAGCGCGACACGGCCCTGGCCATCAACCAGTACGCGGCCGACTCCATCGTGGCCGCGCTGCGCAGCTCCCCCACTGACAAGCCCACCATCCAGGAAGCCCTGGACCTCGCCGAGCGCCGCATGCACTACAGCGTCTCCGAGCGCCCGCTCATCGAAGCCGGCGTGCGCGTGGTGCTGGCGTCAGGATTGATCGCCAACAAGGAGCACGACCGCGCGGTCAAGCACCTCGTCGAGGCCGTGCGAGTGCGTGCCGAACAACTGGGAATCGATGCGCCGGACACGCTCCGCGCCCGCCGCTTGCTGGCGTGGGCGCGCTCGCACGCGGGCGATCTTGAGCGTGCTCGCGCAGAGATGAACACCGTGGCCCCGCTCTGCGCGACCACCCTCGGCGAGAGCGATGTCGACACCGGGCTCGCCTACGCGGCCCTGGGCCAGTGGGCCCTCACCGACGGGCAGCTCGGCAAGGCCGAGCCGCTGCTCGCCCGCGCCGAACGATCGCTGCGCGACGGTCCCGGCATCGGTCTGCTGGAGTGGCAGGAGGTCGGCGGCCGGCTCGCGGAGCTCTACTACAAGCAGGACCGCCTCCGCGAACGCACGGAGCTTCGGCAGGCCATCGCAGACGCCGCGGCCAAGAAGCTCGGTCGCGACGACGTCCGCACCCTCAATGCCCGCCACAACGTCGCACGCGCCCTCTGGGACGAGGGCCGCATGGACGAGGCCGAGCAGGCACTTCGCACCCTGGTGGACGACTCCATCGCCGTGAACGGCCGCTACCACGCGGGCACCGTCTTCGCTCACTGGAACCTGGCCGACTTTCTAATAAAGGTCCGCCGCGACCCGGCGGCGGCCTCCGAGCTCACCCGCGCCGCGATCCCCGAGAACCTCCGCCCGAGCAGCTTGCCCGCGGTCCGCGGCCCGCTGCTGGTCGTCGAAGCACGCGCACTCGCGGCCCTCCAGAAGCACGACGAGGCCCTGGCCATTCTCAAGCAGGTCCGCGCCGACGCCCGCGCGATGGGCAACGCGGGCGAAAAGCTGGCGAAGCAGGCGCAGGACCTCGAGGCTGCCATCGCCCGAACAAGCCCCCAGCACAATTAATTGCTCGCAGCGTGTCACACCCGCGCCCAGTCTCCGCTCTGGCTGTCGGAGGGTTGATACAGGCCCCGTTGCCCTGCTCCCCAAGCGAACACCTCAGTACTCGGAGACTTGTCATGACCATCGCCCGCGCTCTTCCTCTCGTCCTCCTCGCCGGCCTGTGCCAGAACGCGCACGCCCAGTGCGAGGACGTCTACCGCACCGGGCTGCCCGACCTCGACCAGCGCCGCATCGACGCCCCCAACAAGCTCGGCCTGCCGTGGAACGGCGCCTCCCACTGTGTCCCGGCCAGCTGGGCCGACAACATCGCCTACATCTCTGACCACGGCCTGCCCGGCCTGCTGCTCAACCAGAGCTACGACTGGACGGACGAGAGCAGCTACAACGTCGCCGGCGCCCTCATCGGCTACATGGGTTTCCTCATGGGAACCGACGCCGACGGCACCAGCAACTCCGTCAGTGGCATCAAGCAGCTGATGGACGAGCGCGCTCCCGGAGCCCTCGTCGGCGGCGCGTACGGCTGGACTGCCGGCCCCGCCGAAATGCGCGAGGTGCTGCTCGCCGGCGGATTCGCCGCCCTCACCCGCGGCTTCTACCGCCTCCAGCCCAACACCTTCCAGTGGATCCGCTACGGCGGCCACATCGTCGCCCTCCGCGGCCTGCACGAGCCCTGCGCCGTCGACCCCATCGTCAGCATGCGCGACCCCAACACTGACCGCAACATCGAATCGCAGACCGAGCAGTCCGCGTTCCGCACGCATTATGAGCCGCTGCACAAGGAGACGGTCACGTTTTATATTGACGGCTCACTGGAGAACCGCGAGGTCTGGCGGTACGCGAACTCCATCGGCACCTCGCAGGTCAACGGCGAGACCTGGCAGACCCGCCGCTACCTTGAGGGCTTTGCCACCCTCATCCCCACCGTCGCGCTCACCGGCCAGCCGGTTGTCGGGGAAGAGCCCAGCGGCATCAACTTCGTCCGCCCGCTGAATCTGACCGACGAGCTCAACCCGACGCACACGCACAGCCAGCTGCCCACCGGGACCGGCCAGATCAAGGCGGTGCACGTGGACCCTGGTCTTGCCTACTCCTGGGTGTTCGCCTCCGGCCCCGGCAACACCACGCGCCTCATCCGCGTCGGCATGGGCAGTGGCGAGTCGCACCTGCAGTACGAGCTCGAGAACTCGCTTGTCACCAGCTACATCGCACACACGGGCGAGCTCTACGTGGTGGAGACCGCGCCCACTACCGGTGCGATCTATCTCCGCCGCCTCGCCAACCCCGGCCCGACCGCACAGACGCGAGAGCACATCCTCCTCGCCCGCCAGACGCTCGCCATCGGCGAAGACGACACCGCCGGGCGTCTTGTGCTGCTGCAGCAGGACAGCACCGGCAGCTACGTGATGTGCCGCCGTCCCCTCGAACTCGCGCAGCCCGAGGACTCCGTGCAGCCCTGCCCGCCCGCGGTGTCGCTCATCGGCGACATCGCCATGAGCGTGAGCCCCACGACCGGTGAGGTGCTGCTGTGCTCCAGCGGGGTCCCCGCCGTGCACCGCATCTCGTATGACCGCGTGAACGGCTACCAGCTCGCGGAGACCATCGCGCTCCCGGCCGGCAGTGAGCCGCGCAGCCTCACGTGGACCGACACCGGCTCGGTCATGCTCGTCAACAACGGCGTCGTGCAGGAGTACGAGCAGGACGCCGCGGGTTCGTGGGTTGCGAAGTCCAACTCGCTCTACGCGGGCACGCTTGTCGCCCCCGGCCAGCCTTTCACCCTCGCGCTCACCCGCCCCGCCGCTGACACGACGCCCAGCGCGCCGCAGAGCGAGCCCGAGGACCTCGTCGAAGGCCAGCTCGACCACTGCGCGCAGGACTTCAACGGCGACGGCGATTCCGGCACCGACCAGGACATCGAGGCCTTCTTCGCGTGCCTGGGCGGCAACTGCTGCCTGATGTGCGGCACCAGCGACTACAACGGCGACGGTGACTTCGGCACCGACCAGGACATCGAGTCGTTCTTCCGCGTGCTCGGCGGCGGCAGCTGCTGAGTCCGCAACCATCACCTGCGATCAAACGAAACGGGCCCGGTGCGCTGCTGCGCCGGGCTCGTTCTTTGCTGGTTCCAGCCCCGAGTGGGAAACGCGCCCGGGCAGATTCGAACTGCCGACCTGCGGTTTAGGAAACCGCCGCTCTATCCAACTGAGCTACGAGCGCACGAGACAAGCCTAGGCCGCGGCCTCACCACCGGGCCAAAAGCGAACCGGACCCCCGCGTGGCAGGGGTCCGGAGGAAGATCAAGTTCGAAGATCGGTGATCGAAAGCGGAGAAAGGGCTCAGGCCTTCTCGGCCTTCTCCTTCTTCGCCGGCGTCTCGACGGTGATGCCGGCCATCGGGTCGTGCTTGAGGCCACGCCGGCGGTCGCGGAGGCGGCGGCTCTTGCCGGCGCGGTCGCGGAGGTAGTAGAGCTTGGCGCGACGCGCATCGGCGCGACGCACGACCTCGTACTTGGCGATCAGCGGGCTGTGCACCGGGAAGATGCGCTCCACGCCGACCTCGTCGACGACCTTGCGTACCACGGCCATCTCGCCGATGCCGCGCCCCTTGCGGGAGATCACCACGCCCTGGAACACCTGCGTGCGCTCCTTGTCGCCTTCGACGATCCGGAAGTGCACGTTGATGGTGTCGCCCGGCTCGAACTTGGGGACGTTCGTCTTGAGCGTGGCCTTATTGATCTCTTCGATGAGCTGCTGGGACATGGCTATACCTCGGAGTAGGGCGGGAAGGTTAGGCGTGCCGCCGGGCAACTTCTAGGGAGGCGAGCGGACTGAGACGACCCATAGTCCTCGTAGTACGCTATACGACAGGTGGTTGCGGAGCCTGTTCGGGGGGTGCGAGGAGGTCGGGTCGGCGGGATTTCGTGCGGGCCAGGCGTTGTTCGTGCCGCCACTGATCGATTCTGGCATGGTTGCCGCTGAGCAGGACGTCGGGGATGGGGACCCCCATCCATTCCCGGGGCTTGGTGTAGTGCGGGCAGTCCAGCAGCCGCCGGCCGTCCTTGCCGCGGGCGAAGCTGTCCTCCAGGTTCGAGCACTCGTCGCCAAGGACCCCCGGGATGAGGCGGGTCACGGCGTCGATCAGCACCATCGCCCCCAGCTCGCCGCCGGAGAGCACGTAGTCGCCGATCGACACCTCCAGCGGTGCCAGCCGCTCGATCACCCGCTCGTCAATCCCCTCGTAATGCCCGGCGATCAGCAGCAGCCGGGACTTCTGGGCCAGCTCCTCCACCAAGGGCTGCCGCAGCGGCACACCCTGAGGCGTCAGCAGGATCCGCGTCGCCGGGCGGGGGTCCCGGGCCTCCACCGCCTGCACCGCGTCCCACAGCGGCTGGCACATCATGACCATCCCCGGCCCGCCGCCGAAGGGTCGGTCGTCGGTCTTCTGGTGCTTGTCGGTCGTGAAGTCGCGGATGTTGGTCGCGTGAACCTCGATGTGCCCGGTGCGCGCCGCCCGCCCGGGGATGCTCACGCCAAGGGCCGCGGGGGGCTCGGTGGCGAACATCTCGGGGAAGGTGGTGAGGATGTCGATGCGGAGGGGCATTGGGAAAGTGACGAAGTGTGGAAGTGACCGAGTAACGAAGTGGAAGGCAAAGAATAAGGCCCGGGAGTTGAGCCCGGGCCTTGAGTCAGCAGATTGCGTGAGAGCCGCCGCGGAGCGGCGGGGTACCCAGGAAGATACTCAGGCTCAGGCCTTCTTCTCGCCCTCGCCCGCGGCGGCCGCCGCGGCGGCCTTGGCCTTCTTCTCCTCAACCAGCTTGCGGTCGGCGGCGCGGTCGGCCTCCCACTGCTTCACGTCGCCGATGCCGCGCTTGGCGAGCATGTCGCGGACGGTGTCGCTGGGCTGGGCGCCCTTGCTCAGCCAGTGCTTGACGCGCTCATCGTTGATCTGCAGGGCCTTCGCCGGGTCCTTCTCGAGCGGGTTGTACCAGCCGAGTGCCTCGATGACCGGGCCATTGCGGCGGGTCTGCTTCTCGACGGCGGCGATGCGGTAGAACGGACGGTTGCGGCGGCCGAGCCGCTGCATGCGGAGACGAACCATGGGATCCTTCCTTCTGGCCTGAGAGGGCAGGCCGACCACGACAAGTTGTTCCCCCGGCACGTGCTGGGGGGTTGGAAGGATAGGCGGGAGGGTCGGCAACGGCGACCCAATAGGCGAACGAGCCCTGTGCGCGAGCACCGGAATAGGCTCACCCGGAACAGGCGAACAGCACTCTCCTTTGCTTGCGCAAAGGGCTCGTTGGCTTTCAGGCTGACCTTACCCCCGCCGCTTGAGCAGCATCCCCGCCAGGATGCCCGCCGCGAACGCCGTCCCGATCACCGCCAGCGGCCGGTTCTCAATGGCGTCGCCCACCTTGCCGCCCAACTTGTCGCCAATCTCGCCCGGGGCGCCCTTCATGCGCCCTCCGAAGCGGGACCCGGCAGACTTGCCCGAGCTCAGGCCATGCTTCACCAGGTTGGCGAAGTCCTGCCCCAGCTGCTTGAGGTCCTCACGGAACCGGTCCACATCGCCCCGCAGCCGCCCCGCGGCCGTGTTCACAGCGTCATTCTGATCCTGCACCATCTCTGGTCCTCCAGGGGTGTTCCTCCGCGTGGAAGGTAGATGGCGGGGGTCGGGGAGCGATGAAAACCGGCTTGAGAAGGGTGGCACCCGGTAGAGATTGAAGATGGAAGATTCCTTCCCCTCTGGAACTTCCATCTTCCTTCTTCTCTCCCAGTCTCGGGCGGAGCAACAGAGGCGAAGAGGAAGGCAGGAACGCGGAGGGTACGCAGAAGAGCTGAGGAGCGCGGAGAGGAGGCGAGGAACGCAGAGGATCGCATGACCCTCCTCCAAGCGGAACATTGAAGATGGAAGATTCCTCTCCCTCTTAAGGGAGAGAATCCATCTTCCTTGTTCCTGAGACTCCTGCTCAGCCGTGGGCGCAGCAGCCTTCCCCAGAGCGGAACATTGAAGATTCCTCTCCTTCTGAAGGGAGGGCGTGATGTTCGATGTTGATCATCCTGACCTGCTGGGACGAGCCGAGCACGACCCCAGGGCGGGTCGTGCCACCCGCGTCGCTGCGGGTTGACACCCGCCCCCGCCCTGATACGCTGCCCGCGTTGTTGGTCCCGCTGTCGGCATTGACGCCGCCCGCGGGTGCGAAAGGGAAGTGTGGTGTAAACCCACCGCGGACGCGCCGCCGTATCGGGTGCTGATGCGGGTCCCACTGGGGATGGTTCCAACAGGAGCTATCCCGGCCACTGGCCTCAAGGCGATCGCCGAGAGGCTGGGAAGGTTGGACCCGCGGAGCCCGGAGCCGGAAGACCTGCCGACAACGTGTTGCTGGTTGGCCCTCGCGGGCCGCGTGCCACGATCATGTCCTCATGATCGTGCTCCTCGGATGAGGACGCGTGCCAAGGGACCCGGCGTTGATGACCCGCGCACCGTCCCAGCGCGGCCCTCTCAACTCCATCCCCCGTGAGCGGCCGGAGGTCTTCTGGCTGGGGCTTCCTCCGCGCGAAACGGAGGGAAAGGCCGTGTCTCACGGCGTCTGGAGTTGGTGTGCGTCTTCGTTCTTCTCGTTCGTGCCTCGTGCTGTCGTCGGTTGCGCTGGTCGCCGGGCTGTGCGGAACCGCCCGCGCTCAGAACCCGTGGGCCGACCAAGTCGTGTCCTACACCAGCGGCGTGCTCGCGAGCCCCGCGTACAACGACCCCGCGAATGCAGTGGGGTCGCCCGAGCGCTACACCGGCGAGGGCCAGTGGCCCGGCGCGGTCACGCCCTTCAGCTCCCCCTGGCTGCCCAATGAGCTCGTGGGTATCGGCGTGGGCGGCTCGCTGGTCATGCGCTTCGATGAGCCCGTGACCGACGACCCGCTGAATCCCTTCGGCATCGACCTGCTGATCTTCGGCAACGCGTTCTACGTCAGTGACCTCGCGGAGGACACCACCAGCGGCTCGATGTACAGCGCCAGTGACCAGGGCGTGATCGAGGTGAGCCAGAACGGCACCACGTGGTTCCCCATCACCGGCGCCCGCCCCGACCACCTGTTCCCGACGCTCGGATACGTCGACGTCACGCACCCCTTCACCAGCCCGCACGGCCTCATCCCCACCGACTTCACCAAGCCGGTGAACCCGGCGTTCGACGCCGCGGGCCTGAACCTCGCGCAGATCGTCGCGGCCTACGACGGCTCGGGCGGCGGCACCGGCGTTGACCTCGCAGGCACCGGCCTGAGCTCCATCAGCTACGTGCGGATCACCTACCTCGGCACGAGCGGTGACCTCCAGATCGACGCGATGTCCGATGTGTCGCCGGTGCCCGCGCCCGCGGGAGTGGTGGTGCTTGGCGCCGCCGGGCTGCTGGCGACCCGCCGCCGGCGCATGAGCCACGCCCACTGATCGAGGAGAGCCGCCTGCGTGCCGAGAGGTGCGCGGGCGGTCTTTGATGCCGCAGCGCTTCGGGCAACATCGAAGATCGAAGATCGCGATCATCCTCGCGTCGATGTTCCATCTTCCATGTTCGCTCCGCGCGCAGACGGCCTACCCCGGCGGACCCGTCGGGCTGCAGCACCTCGCGCCGCCGGGGGCGTGGAGCACGCTCGGGCAGGGGCCGTCCCGCCTCGCGACGACACCGCACCCGCTGGCTGCGATCGACCGTCCGCTGGCCGCGACGTGGACCCGCTCCACCGACGCCGACGGCAACACCATCAGCTTCATCGGCCAGGCCCCCACCGCCGTCTCGCGCGACGCCGTGTTCGCCGTGGGGCGCGTCAGCCCGCCCGGCCAGCCCGCGAACCAGACCCGCCTCTTCGCCTTCGACCGCAGCACCGGCGCCGTCCGCTGGTGGATGCCCGTCGCCAGCACCGTGCTCGACTCCGACACCGGCCCCGTGCTCGACGATCGCGCGGGCACCGTCATCTTCGCCTCGCAGCGCTTTGTCACCGCCTTCGACCAGGCCACCGGTGCCCAGCGCTGGCAGGCGCAGCTCACCCGCAGCGTCGTCAACGCCTCGCCGCTGGTGGTCAACGAGCCGGGCCGCCCCGGACGGCTCTTCATCACCGACTATGACGGCTTCAGCACCGCGGCCAAGCTCTACTGCATCAACACGGCCCCGCTTTCGCCGACCAACCCGCGCCAGCCCGGGGCAATCGTGTGGTCCGCACCCATCGGCGGCAGCTCTGGCAACAGCCCCGCGTACTTGCCCTCTGCAATGGGCGGCCTGGGGCACGTGTACGTGGCGACGCTGGGCGCGGGCGGCGGGGGCGGCAACGCGGGGAAGATCGAGGCGTTCGACGCCTTCGCCGATGTTCCATCTTCGATCTTCACCTTCGAGAACCCTCACCCCGAGGGCTTCTTCGGCGGCCTCTGCGTCCTGCCGCCGGCGCGTAGCCGCGAGCCCCCCAGCCTCCTCGCGGCCACCTACGCCTTCAGCGGCGGCCTCGACGCCGGAAACCTCGTCAAGGTGAGTGCCCGCGACGGCTCGCTTATCTGGTCCACGCCCTGCAACCGCACGATGTCCATCCCCGTGCCGCTGCCCGGCGGGCGCATCGCACTCTCCACCGGCATCCAGGGCTTCGGCTCGCTCCCCGCCGTCGAGCTCTTCCAGGACCTCGGCAGCAGCGGCGTGCTGCTGTGGAACTCCGCGGTCGCGACATGGAACGACCTCAATCTCAACGGCTTCATTGACCCCGGCGAGCACCTCGCCGTGGGCGGCTGGACGCAGCAGCCGGTCGCCAGCACGTTCGGCGGACGCACCACGCTGGCGGTGGGGCTGATCCCCCCCAGCGGCACGTTCTCCTCCCCCTCGCACGAGCTGTTCGTGCTCGACCTCGACGCGCCGCCCTTCAGCCCGGCTTTCGTGCAGGCCCACACCACCGGCGCCGGCGGCAGCCCCGCCGCCCCCGGCGCCGCTCTAATCTCAGTCGGCACCGCCGGTCTCGTGCACTTCGGCCCCACGCCCGCGATGCTCGACCTGTCGCAGGATTTCGTCGTTAGCACGGGCGACCTCTACACGTGGGAATCCTCACTCTCTACCGCCGCCCGCGACCTCGACCGCGACGGCCAGCCCACCGCCGCGGACCGCTCACTGCTCATCAACGCCTTGCGCGCCCCCGAGAGCGCCCTGCTGATTGGGGGCCGCCCGTGACCGCGCATCTGACCACGAGCCTGACCACGCGTCGGGCCTTCACGCTCATCGAGCTGCTGGTGGTCATCGCCATCATCGCGCTGCTCGTGGGCGTGCTGCTGCCCTCGCTCGGCGCGGCCCGCGCCTCCGCCCGCGGCACGCGCTGCCTGGCCAACCAGCGGCAGCTGGGGGCCGCGTGGACCCTCTACGCCGGCACGCACGCCGACCGCGCCATCCCCCTCGCCTATTGGTCCACGCAGGACATCGGCAGCGGCCCCGTCATCTACTGGTGGGGCACGCACGGCAGCAGCACCACCCCCGTCGACCACGCCCGCGGCTTCATCGCGCCCTACCTCGACGCCTCACTCGCGCAGCGATCGGTGTACGAGTGCCCGGAGCAGCCCTGGGGCACGTACCAGCCGCAGGGCCCCAGCCGCGAGCCCACGAGCACGTACGGCTACAACGGCTACTACCTCTCGCCGAGCAAGACGCCCGGCTGGGCGTTCACCATTGGCCACCGCCCATGGCGGCGGCTCGCCGACATCCAGCAGCCCTCGAGCCTCTTCGTTTTCGCCGACGCGATGCTCCCTGCGGGCACGCCGCGCAACTCGGCACTCCTCGACCCGCCCATGCTCTGGTCGGGCACGGAGTGGGTGCCCAACGACTCGCCGACGACCTCCTTCCGGCACGCGGGCGACCTGTCGATGGCCGTGGCCGCGGACGGCAGCGCCCGCGCCTGGCGCGCCAGCCCCGAGTTGATGATTGATGAGCTCCACCGCATCGGCTCCGTGGGCGACAACGCGCCGCACTACGTGCCAGATGCCCACGAGTGGCGGTAGCGCAACTGCGGAGATCCTCGAGGACCTCGAAGACCTATTAGACCTATGGGCGATCGCTTCGTCAGCTCCCGTAACGCCCCGCCATGTCCTTCAGCTTGATCATCCCGCTGCTGAACTCGTAGTCGCCGCTGTTGAAGTGGATCGTCTCCACCCCGGCCTCGAACAGCCGCTGGCAGTACGCGACCGCGTCGGCCACCTCCATGTCGAGCACGCCCCGCCGGGCGCCGCCCTGGCGGGATTCGAGATGGCGCGTGAACGCCGTGGCACGCTCCTCGCTGGTGAAGGCCAGCAGCGTCGGCCGCCCGCCCACCTTCGCCACCAGCGGCTCCACATCCTCACCGCTGCCCTGCGCCACGAAGTACCACGCCGGCAGCTTCAGCACCGCCTTCCACAGGTTGTGCTCGCCCGTCTTGTTCGTGAGGTTCCGCGACTCGTTCGCCAGCACATCGATTTCGGTGTCGTTCATCACTCGCCCCCCTTCTTCTCGCCCTCGCCCTTGCTGCCCAGTTCCTTCTCGATCACCTCCGCCATCTCCTGCTGGTGATCCGGCGAGTACCCCACCGCCTTCCAGATGATCTTTCCGTCCTTGCCCACGATGATGAACATCGGGATCGGCCCGATCTCGTACGACTGCGCCAGCTCCTCCCCGTTGAGCAGCAGCCCGTACGTGAACTTGTTCTTCTTCATGTACTCGACGGGATCGCCGTTCTCGTTGACGTTGATCCCCAGCACCGACACGCCCCGACCCTTGTACTTCGTGTGCAGCTTCTGCAGCCCAGGCATCGCCATCTTGCACGGCCCGCACCACGTCGCCCAGAAGTCCAGCACCACGACCCTGCCCTTGTAGTCGCTGAGCTTGTGCTCCTTGCCGCTCGCGTCCTTGAGCGCGAACTCCGGCGCCACCGCGCCCACATCCACCTTGCCCGCTGGCTTTGCCTGCTTGGGCTCCTTCGGCCCGCCGCTGGGGCCCTTCTTCTTCTTGACCACGTCCGCCTGCCGCACCGCGTACCCGTCCGGCACCGACAGCGAGTACGGCGCCCCCACCGACTCCCCGTTGACCTTGAACTTCGACAGCGTCAGCACCCGCGACTGCGTGCCCGCGATCCCCACCCGCCGCTCGATCCGGCGCGGCAGCGAGTCCCGGCGTGCGATCGCCACGCTGTAGCCGTAGTCGGCGTCGGGCGCCCCCTCCTTCGCGTCCGCCTTGCCCGGCACGCGCACGACATCGCACGCCTCACCGTCCACCGTCGCCTCGCCCTCCAGCACGGGCGTGCCCGTCGCTGGCAGGGGCGACTCCTCGATCAGCTCCCACGCCACCGGGTGCTTGGCCTGCTGCCCGCTGAAGAACACGATCAGGTCCGCGTGGTCCTTGGGCGTCTTCTCGTACACGGCCTTGTCCGCCTCGCGAACCGACTTCGCCTGCACGCCGTCGTACGCCACCTCGAAGGGCGTCGTGCCCGAGGTGCCCTTCGCGTACACCTTCCACCCGCCCGCATCGGCCTTGGCCATCGAGACCTGCGCCTTGACCTCCGGAGCGTTCAGCCCACCGCCGCCGACCACCGAACCCTCATAGCTGAGCGCGTTCACCTTCGACAGCGCGGCCCGCGCCTTCTCCAGCAGCTTGGACGCGTCCTCGCCCTTGGCTGCCGCGCTGGAGCCCTGCGCTTTAGCAACGCCCGTGAACGCCCCTACCCCAACCAGCAGCCCCGCCGCCGCCACCACCGCCAACACGCCACGCCTCATGGTGAATCTCCAAGGTGCCATCCGTACCACCCACAGAATAGCGAAGGTCCACCACGCCCAACGAGCCCGACGTGCCAGCGAGGGTCCCCGCATCCCCTCCAACGAGCCCGACGCGCAAGCGAGGGTCTTCACCCCTCACCCCACATCCGCCAGCCCCAACTCCCGCCCAAACGCCTTCGTCAACCGCCGCAGCAGCAGCTGGTCCTGCGCCCGCTCCATCCGCGGCGATGCCCCCACCCACGCCGCCGCGTCCCGCTTCGCCAGCAGCAGCAGCTCGCGGTCCCGCATCAGGTCCGCCACCTTGAAGGGCGGCAGCCCCGACTGCCGCGCCCCGAACATCTCGCCCGGCCCGCGGATCTCCAGGTCCTTCTCCGCCAGCGCGAAGCCGTCGGTCGTCTTCTCCATGATCGCCAGGCGCGCCGCCGATTCGGGGTTGGGGTTGGCCGGGTCGGTCTCGCCCGCGATCAGGTAGCACGCCGACTCCTTGCTGCCGCGTCCCACGCGCCCGCGCAGCTGGTGCAGTTGCGCCAAGCCGAAGCGGTCGGCGTTGTCGACCACCATCAGCGTCGCGTTGGGCACGTCCACGCCCACCTCGATCACCGTCGTTGCAACCAGGATCTGGATCGTTCCATTGCGGAACCGCTCCATCACCGGCTCGCGCGTCGCCCGCGAAAGCTGCCCGTGCACGGCCGCGATCCTCGCCCCCGGGAACCGCTGCTCCAGCTCCCGCACCGCCGTGCGCACGTCCCGCAGCGGGGCAGCAACGGCACCACCGTCGCCGGCCACGGGCATGTAATCCCCCTCGTCCTGGTGCGTGGGGTCGATCGCTGGCACGACGTAGTACGCCTGCTCGCCGCGTGCGAGCCGCGCCTCGATCTCGCCGTAGGCGATCTCGCGGTGCTCGGGCGGCAGCACCTTCGTGCGGATCGGCGTCCGCCCCGGCGGAAGGCCCCGAATCGACGAGATGTCGAGATCACCAAACAGCGTGATCGCCATTGTCCGCGGGATCGGCGTCGCCGTCATCACCAGCACGTGCGGCGTCGTCGCCCCCTCGGTGGCCTTGTCGCGCAGGGCCGCCCTCTGGTGCACGCCGAAGCGGTGCTGCTCATCAATCACCGCGAGCACCAGCGCCTTGAACTGCACGCTCTCGGTCAGCAGCGCGTGCGTCCCGATCAGGATGTTGATCTCGCCGTCCGCGAGGCGCGCGAGCATCGACTCGCGCTCGGGCCGGGGCGTGCTGCCGGTGAGGAGCTCGACCTTCACCCGTGAGCCGTGCAGCATCCGCGAGATGCTCGCGAAGTGCTGCTCCGCCAGCAGCTCGGTCGGCGCCATCAGGCTCGCCTGCCGCTGGCTCGCCACCGCCAGCAGCATCGCGTACAGCGCCACCAGCGTCTTGCCGCTGCCCACGTCGCCCTGGATCAGCCGGTTCGTCGGCACCGACTGGCTGAGGTCCTTCGCGATCTCGCGCACGACCTCCTCCTGCCCCGGCGTGAGCTGGTACGGCAGCCGCTCGCGGATATGCCGGTCAATCGCGTCATTAAACTTCAGCGCCGGCGCCTTCAGCGTGTTCCGCAGCAGCGCCCGCTTGAGGTGCACGCCCACCTGCAGCATCAGCAGCTCGTCGTACGCCAGCCGCCGGCGCGATACCTTGGTCTCTTCCAGCGACTCGGGCCGGTGCTGCATGCGGTACGCCTCGGAGAGGCTGGGCAGCCCGCGTTCCTTGCGGTACGCCTCCGGCAGGTGGTCCTCCAGCAGCGGCAGCGCCCCGTCGAGCACCTTCTGCACGACCTTCTCGATCTCCGCGCTCTTGAGCTCCTCGGTCGCGGGGTACACAGGCCGCACCCGCGCGTCCGACAGGTCCGGCTCCTCGGTCCCCTCCTTCAGCACGTCGATCTTGGGGTTAGCCATCTGCAAGCCCGGTCCGCGTGTCTGCGGCTTACCCGTGACGCGGATCCGCACGCCCGGGTGCAGCTGCTCCATCCGCCAGCGCGGGGCGTTGAAGATGACCACATCCAGCCGCCCCGTCTCGTCGATCAGCGCCAGCTCCAGCCGCGGCAGCTTGCCCTTCCGCACTGGCCGTGTCGCCGAGATCGTCCCCCGCGCCGACACCAGCTGCCCCGCCACCAGCTCACCTAGCGGCGTCTCCGCCTCGATCTTCTCATGCCGCATGGGGAGGTGCGCGATCAGGTGACCGAGGCGCGTAATCCCCAGCCCCCTGAGCAGCGACACCTGCCGATCCGTGATCGCGCGGATGTCGGAGAGCGGTGTTGTCAAGAGGTAAGGCGACTCAGACACAGCCCGCAGGGTAACAGCCCAACAGTCCTATGAGTCCCATGACTCCTATGAGTCCTATGCCGAAGCGCCCGGCGGCGCCTCCCGCTCCTTCACCGCCGGATCAATCTCCCGCAGGTACTTCCACGAATACAGCCCCGTCGCGTGCCCATCCGAGAACGTGATCTTGATCGCGTAGTTCCCCACCAGCTCCGCGTCCGTCGCCACCAGCGGTCCCTGCGAGCGAGACGCAGGCAGCACCGTCAGCGGGTTCTTCGTCAGCTTCTCCCGCAGGTCCCGCGCATCGGCGCTGGGCGACATCCGCCGCAGGTAGGGAATCGAGTAGTAGCTCGTCGCCCCGTCCTGCCACTCCACCGTCAGCCCCTTGTCCTTCTTGAGGTCGATGTGCCGCGGCGCGTCCATGGGCGAGGATAGTCGGATAGTGTTGCGTGCCTCGGCCACACCGCGCCGAGCTGAGGGCACCCTATGGCCACCATGCACCCCGCCGAGCGGCTCGCGGCCGCGATCGACAAGTTTGGCTCCCCCGTCTGCGTCGGCCTCGACCCCGTGCTCGAGAACCTCCCGGCCGACCTCCGCGCCCGCCACCACGAGCCCACCGCTGCCATCGCCGAGTTCTGCCGGGGCGTCCTGCGGGCCTGCGCCGGCGTCGCACCCGCGGTCAAGTTCCAGTCCGCGTGCTTCGAGCGCTACGGCTCCCGCGGCTTTGCTGTCATGGAAGACGCCGTCGCCGAGGCCGTGCGGCTCGGGCTGGTCGTCGTGTGGGACGCCAAGCGCGGCGACATCTCCACCACCGCCGCCCACTACGCCGCGGCCGCAACGCACCTGGGCGCCCACTGGATTACCGCCAGCCCCTACCTCGGCGCGAGCGGCCTCACCCCCCTGCTCGACGCTGGGCTCGGCGTCTTCTCCCTCGTCCGCACCAGCAACCCCGACAGCGACGCCGTGCAGCGCCAGCCCCTCATCGACGGCCGCACCGTCGGCGAGATGATTGCGTCCTTCGTGCAGGGCGTCGGCTTCAAGTACAAGTCCGCCCGCGAGCTGAGCGCCCTGGGCGCCGTCGTCGGCGCCACCAAGAGCGCCGAGGCCGCGGCCATGCGCCAGCGCATGCCGGACCAGCTCTTCCTCATCCCCGGCTACGGCGCCCAGGGCGGCACCGCAGAAGACATCCGAGCCATGGTCCGCCCGGGCAAAAGCATCGCCGAGTGCGGCGTGCTCGTCACCGCCAGCCGCTCGGTCATCTACGCCCAGGGCTCCGCCTCATGGGAGCAGAACATCCACGACGCCGCGGCACGCTTCGCCACCGAGGTCGCCGGCGTGGTCCGCGCCTGAGCGCTGCCCGACTCTATCGCAACAACAACCACAACCTGCAAAAACACAGCACGGCCCCAGAGGGCCGTGTTGTGCTTCAGTTCCGTTCAAACTCGGAGGACGATCAAAGACGATCTCAGCGGCGACGGCGGCGGCCCATCGCCAGGGCGCCCACACCCACCGCCGCGAGCGTCGCGGGAGCAGGAATCGCGGCCGTGGACGAGTAGGTCGCCTCGCTCCACCACTGAGCCGTAGGCAGTCGAGTCGTGGGGTTGATCGACACGCCGGGGTTCTGGCCCGCGTAAGGCAGAGCGCCGCTGGAGTTCAGGCTCGTCATCTCGAACGCGAAGCCGCGGGGGCTGCCGTTCAGAGCGCCATTCATCAGGCCGTAGGCCGGCAGGTTGGCGCCGCCCCAGACCATCGACACCGCCGCGCCCAGGCCGTCATCGACCTGCAGCGAAGCGGTCGTCGCCCACGGGCCGTTGTTCGCGCCGCCGCGGGTAGTGAACAGGGCGTTGGAGAAGTTCGTGGTCAGCAGCGTCACGCCGCTGGCGATGTCCGTGAAGCTGAAGCTGCCGTTCGCGGCATAGCTCAGCGACTGACCCCCACCCGGAAGGTTCACCGACCCTACGAAGGTGAGCGTGTACTGCGCCACGAAGGACACAGACACCTGCAGCTCAGGCGCGGGCCCGTTGTTGTCATCGATGTGCAGGATGACGGGCGTGCTGCCCGTGGCCGCCGTCACGTTCGCGCCGTTGCCCGTGAAGGCCCAGCTGTTGTCATTGGTGTCCGGCGAGAACCGGAAGAACGCGGCCTGGGCGGCGCCGCTCGCGATGGCAAGGGCGACGGCCGACACTGCGATAGTCTGCTGCATACTCGATCTCCTGACAATCCCTCTGCACAAACCGCTGGCGCACTCCGTCCCCAGCGATCAACCGCCCCCCCGGTTCAGCCGCCACTCCCAGGCCGCGTGGGCAAGGGGATAGCGCAGGCACAACGTGCCCCGGCTTCGCCGCGGGAATCAGTCAATCAAGAGCTACGGCCTGACCGCCAGCGCACTGGGTGCACCCCGATCAGAAAGAACCGTTCTCCGGGTGGAAGAGACACCATGAATGCTGGATGGGCAAACGGAGTGGGAGGAATAAATGGGTTGCACGGGTCTGTTCGGGGCTTCCGAACCGCCGGCCCCCAAATGCAAAAACCCCCGCAGTCGCGGGGGCTCCAAACCAAGTCCTGCCCATCAGACCTCGCCGACCTCGCCGACCCTACATCGGCTTCTTGTCGATGGTCACGTCGTAGATGTGCAGGAGCTTCTCCTTGTCGAAGATCATCTCCTGGCGGGACGCCCCGACGATGTCGTACTCGGGGGTCAGCTCAATGGCGTCTACCGGGCACGCCTCCTCGCACATGCCGCAGTAGATGCACCGCAGTTCGTCGATCTCGAACTTGACCGGGTACTTCTCGCGGTCTTCCCACGGGCTCTCGCCCGCGGTGATATGGATGCACCGCGCCGGGCAGATCGTCGGGCACATCATGCACGCCACACACTTGACCCGCCCCTGCTCATCGCGGTTGAGGCGGTGCACGCCGCGGAAGTTGGACTTGAGCATCCCGCCCTCTTCCACGGGCAGGTCCTCGCGCCGCACCTCGGGGTACTGCATGGTGCGGCTGGTCCGCCCCTGCCCGAACGAGGTAAAGAAGTGCCGCAGGGTGGTGCCGAAACCCTTCACGATCTCGGGGATGTAGACCGCCTCCGTGCGGGAGAGCGGCTTGATCTTGAGCGGAAGAATGTCCTCGTCGCGGATGGCCATGGGGCCCAGTATACGGGGGTGCTCTTGGACTCGGCGGCGGCGTTCAACCGCGTCGCACCCGCCCACACTCGCACGCCGTCTCCGACAGAATGGGCAGAAGAGCCCGCCGCAGGGTCACCCCAACACCACCGGCTCTGATACCATCCCCGCATGGCCGGTCGCCGCCAAACCCCGCTGTTCGACCTGCTGAGCAGGAGCCAGGCGAGCGCTCCGCCACCGGCCACGCCGCGCCCGGCCAAGCCCGTGGTCCGCGTCGAGCTCAAACCCCGCGAGCCGAGCTACGCACCCGACCCTGAGCCCGCGCCCGAGCAAGTCGTCCACGTGAACGGCAGGGCATACCCCGCGTGGATCAAGTCCGTCGTCGCGGTGGTCGCTTTCCTTGCACTGGTGGCCGCGTGGTCGGCTGGCTCCTGGTTTGGCGAGAAGCGTGCCGAGAAGGAACTGAGCGCCGACCTCCGCCGCGACCCGCCCAAGGTGCAGGAGCCCGACGAGTCGGTGCCCATGGGTACTACCAGCACCGCCGCGGCAAGCACCCCCGCTACCACGAACCCGCGCCCGTCCTCGGGCGTCACCGCCCTGCCTCCCGCCACCGGTCGCGACCCCCGCGAACCGGGGAAAAACTACCTGTACCTCGCCAACCTCCCCCGGGAGGACGCCGAGAGCACCGTCGGCTGGCTCCGCCAGAACGGCCTCAATGCCCACTATGTGCCGGTTGAATCCGCGGCCGGGGGGGCGAACAATGCTGGCCCCGGTCTTTACCGCGTCTTCGTGGGTGATGGGCTGACTTCGGACGAATACCGCCAGTCAGTCCGCACCAAGATGGAGGCGGAGGTCGTGAAGCTCGGGGCGATCTGGCAGAAGCAGCACAGGGGCAGCTCGAACTTCGAGAAGTTCCTGTGGGAGAAGTTCAAGTAAGTGTCGGCGCGGCAAGGCGTTGACGAACGAAGGAAGGATTGGACCATGAGCCTCGACCGCAGCCTGAAGATCTCCGCCAACCTCACCGGCAAGCGCTCCGTCATGACCCGCGCCGAGCGCATCCAGAAGATGCAGACCGACAAGAAGTTCGACCCCAAGAAGGACAAGGCCCTCGGCCTGCCCAAGACGCTCGTCGGCAACAAGTAAGCCGCAATCGACTCCGCCTTCAGCCGCTGGGCCTCCCCGGCGTGGTTGTCTATTGGTCTGCTCCTATAGGTCCAATGAGTCCTATAGGTCCTATAGGAACTCGCCATGCCCACCGGCTTCGACAAGTACCAGGCGTTTTACGAGCGGCCCGCCACCATCGTCGTCGAGTGGCGCGACCGCGAGACGCCCGCCGTGGGCTGGCTTGCGATCGACACCCTCCGCGGCGGCGCGGCCGGCGGCGGCACCCGCATGCGTGCCGGCGGCACCCAGCAGGAGGCCGTGTTCCTCGCCAAGACCATGGGCGTGAAGTTCTGCGTCGCCGGGCCCGACATCGGCGGCGGCAAGTCCGTCATCGACTTCGACTACGACAAGTACCCCGCCGACGTGAAGCGCGGCGTGCTAGAGCGCTGGTACCGCCACATCGGGCCCTACCTCAAGTGCTGCTACGGCACGGGCGGCGACATCGGCGTTGACGAGGTCTCCGAGGCCACCGCCATCATCGAGAAGGTCGTCGGCAACAAGCACCCGCAGGAAGGCATCGCCCGCGGCCATTCCTGGACCGACACCGAGGGCCCCACGCCCAAGATCGAGCGCCTCAAGCACGGCGTCGAAGCCCCCGTCGTCCTGCCCGACCTCCCCGGCCCCCGCGACGGCCGCTGGATGATCGCCGACGTCGTCACCGGCTACGGCGTCGTCCGCGCCGTCGAGCGCTACTACAAGCAGCGGAACCTAAAGCTCGAGGGTCAGCGGGCGATCATCGAGGGCTTCGGCGCCGTGGGCGCGTTCGCCGCGTACTACCTGCAGAAGCTGGGCGTGGTGACGGTGGCGGCGTCTTCGCGGGGTGCGAACCGCACCACCCGCGTGGCGAGCGACGCCAAGGGCCTCAACGTCAACGCCCTGATCCTCGCCCGCCAGGGCACCGAGCTGCCCGCCCCCGGCAAGGAGCACCCGCAGATCGTGGACTCCGCAAGCGGCGACGAGCTCTTCGAGCACAAGGCCGAGATATACATCCCCGGCGCGATCTCCCACTCCACCAACGCGGCTCGCATCGACGCCCTCAAGCGTTGCGGCGTCAAGGTCGTCTCCTGCGGCGCCAACAACCCGTTCGCCTACGACCGCAGCAAGAGCGACCTCAAGAGCTGGGTCAGCGACATGCTCGCCCTCCAGAAGATCGCCGACAAGGAGTTCGCGATCATCCCCGACTTCGTGGCCAACTGCGGCATGGCTCGTACCTTCGGCTACCTCATGTCCGCCGGCGGCAAGACCGACGAGAAGTCGATCCTCGCCGACACCGCGCAGCGCATCGACGGCGCTGTCGACCGCCTGCTCGCCGGGCACACCGCCCCCAACGGCCTCCTCGAGCGCGGCTACACGGCGTTCATCCCCGAATAAGCCGAAGCCGGGACTGAGCCGCTCTGGGCGAAGTCCCGGATTGGCGGCGACGCACCTTTCCCGGCGCAACTCTCAATCCGCGACTTCGCGTCAAAGCTCGCTCAGTCTTGGCGTCGTGCTCAGTTCGCCCCCGGCCCAAAGTCCCTTGGCGTCAGCTTCGCATCTTCCATCACGTACAGCCCAATGAGCCAGTCGCCCTCGAGGTACGGCTTCACATGGAAGGTGCCCACGACCTTGCCCGTGGTGGCGAAGCGGTCATCTCCCTCGACCGTCTCCGTGAGCGCCACCTCCACCGCGTCGTACGGCGTCGGCGGCGTGCCGATGCAGCAGCCGTCCCACTGGTTCAGCATGCTCAGCAGCTCACGCGGCTCGGTGCTTGTCATCGGGAAGGCGATGTACCCGTTCAGTCGAACCGTCTTCCCATCGAGCATCGCGACCCGCTCGGGCAGCCGCCGCTTGCCGTTCTGAGGATCGAACGCCTCCTCGGCCGAGGTCAGCAGGTCCCAGCTCACGACGTACGGGCTCTGCGGCGTGCCCTCGCCCTTCAGCGTGTACTTGCCGTCGAGCAGCAGCGAGCCGTCATCCTTTCTCTCGATCTTGCCGGGCACGATGGAGAAGGCGCCGAGCTTCTTGAGGTTCTCGGGGGCGGGCTCCTCCTTGGCCGCGTCGGCCGCGGGCGCCTCGGGCACGATGGGCGGCGGGGTTATCTCCGGCGCGGGCTCGGTCGGCACCAGCTCGTCGAACTCGCCTGGCTTCTTGTTCTCCTCAGACGTGGGCTCCACAGGCGCAGCCTCAGGAGGTGCGTCGGTCGCCGACGCTTCCGGTTCGAGAGGCTGCGCCGGCGTGCCGTTACGAGCCGGCTCCGGGGTCGAGGGCCGCGCTGGCGGCACCGGCTTCACCTCTGGCGCCTGGTTTATCACGTCGGGCCGCGACGGCCGCACCGGCTCTGCCGGTGCCGTCTCCTTCACCACCTGCTTCCCAGCAGGTCGCGACTGCGCCACGACGTACACACCACCGCCCAGCAGCGCGGCCCCAAGGATCGCCCAGAACTTCCACATGAAACAAGAATAGGAACCGCGCCCGTGAGGAAGCGGAAGCCCGCGCCTCGCGGGCTTGCTGCCTTGGCCTTCCAACTCACTGCCCACCCAGCCGCTCCCTCACGGTCGCGGTTCTTACCCAATCGGCCGCAGGTTCCGCATCACACTCGTGTTGTACGCGGCGAGCGCGGGCACCAGCCCCGCCAGGCACGCCAGCACAATGGTCCCGATCGCCACGAGGATCAACGCCACCGGCTGGAGCGTGGGATCAATCGTGAGCCCCACCTCCCGCTTCATGATCGTCGCGGCGACGAGGGCCCCCACCGCCGCCAGCACCACGCCCGCCGCGGCCCCGAGCAGCCCGATCACCGCCGACTCGGTCAGCACCAGCCCCAGCACCCGCCCTCGGCTGGCCCCGAGCACCCGCAGCACCGCGATCTGCCGCCGCCGCTGCTCCATCGAGTTGTACAGCGCCAGCATGATCGCAATCCCACTCGACAGCAGCACCGCCGCGGCGATCGCGATGATGATGCGATCGACATTGCCCACGATGCTCCAGACCTTGTCGAGCTCCTGCTTGGGCTGGGCAACCGTGACGCCGCCGGGGAAGAGCTGGCCGCGCCGAAGGCGGTCGAAGACCATCGGGAGCACCGCGGAGGAGTCCGACCCCTCGCGCCCTTTGACGCGGACGAACACGTTGGTGATCTTCTTGTCCTCGTCGGTCACATCAGCCGCCGTGGTCACCACCTCGTGATCATGGTCGTGATGGGCGTGGTCGTGGTCGTGCTCATCCTCGCCCGCGTGCGCCTTCTCGATGCGGTCGTGCGCATGGATGATCCACGTGCTCATCAGGTTGGTGAACACCGCGCGGTCGTACGCCTGCCCCGTCGGGTTCAGCACCCCCACTACCGTGTACTTGAACTGATCGTGCTCGTGCGCCGCCCCCGCCCCACCCCCGTCCCGCGCGGGGAACCCGTGCGTCAGCGTGATCCACTGCCCCGCCTTCAGCCCCGTCTCCCGCGCCACCTCGGCGCCGATCACGACCTCGAAGTCCACCGCGAACGGGTACCCCGACTCGAACGACCACTCCGCGTCCGGCTCGGGCTTGAACTTCGTGAAGAACTCCGGCGCCGTCGCCACCACCGGGTACCGCGCCCGGTAGCTGTCGCCCAGCTGCATGGGGATCGCCCACTCCACCAGCGGGTTGGTCGCGAACTGCTCGTACTCGCGGAACTGGATCGGCGCCCGCGGCGAGTTGACGTAGTACAGCCCATTCAGAATCGACACCAGCGGGCTGGCGTCGCGCGACAGCAGCAGGTGCATGTTGCCCCCGCCCTTGTCGAACGCACGCCGCGCCGCGTCCCGCATCGTCAGCAGCACCAGCATGAGCGCCACCGCCACCGCCACAGTCGCCACCGTCGTCGCGGTCGAGAACAGCCGCGCCCGCATGCTCCGCAGGATGATCGTCCAGTCGGTCATCGCCCCGCCCCCCCGGCCGGCGCGCCGCTCGCCGCCGCCTCGCCCACGTTCAACGCCTCCCGGCGCGCGAACCGGGACGCCATTGAAGGATCATGGCTCACGCACAGCAGGGCCGCGTTCTTCTCGCGGCAGAGCCCTTGGATCAGGTCCATGGCCGCGACGGCGTTCTCTGGGTCCAGGCTCGCCGTCGGCTCATCCGCCAGAACCAGCACCGGGTCCACGGCCATCGCCCGCGCCACAGCCACCCGCTGCTGCTGCCCCACGCTCAGCGTCTCCACCAGCGCCCCCTGGCGGGCGATGCCCAGCCGGTCCAGCAGCGCCTTGGCCTTCTCCTGCTGCACCCGCGGCGAATGGCCCGCCAGCATCAGCGCCGCCTTCACGTTCTCCAGGGCGGTGAAGCCCTGGAGCAGGTTGAAGGTCTGGAAGATCATCCCGATGTGCCGCCCACGGAACAGGTCCCGCTTGTGCCCGTGCAGCGAGTGGATGTTCGTCCCTGCCACCTCGATGGTCCCGCGGTGTGGGTCGATCAACCCCGCGATCAGAGCCAGCAGCGTGGACTTGCCGCGCCCCGACGCCGCCGTGAGCAGGCACTGCTCGCCTGACGCGAGCGACAACGACGGCAGGTCCAGCCGGAATGGCTGTTCCCCCGACTGGTACGAGAACGACAGGCCCGTGATGTTCAGCGCGGCACTCATCGAGTGGGGATGGTAACCGGCTTGGGATCGTGCCGTTGTTGTTCCGCCGCCGCTCTCCTGAGCGAAGTCATAGCGATGAAGACGTCGCCATGGCACGCAAAGTCCAAAAAGCACACACGGCACGCTTCACGCGTGCCGTGGTGGTGTGAACTCGGATGTGGTGAACGGAAACCCGAGTAGCTTGTGCCGGTCCAGCCGTCCGGCCTTACTGGTTCGTGCGAGCGCCGTTCACGCTCATTGGAAGCTCCGCTCAGTTCTCGCCGTGCTTGCTCACCGGCTCGTCCAGCCCCACCAGCCCCGCCGCGATGGCGATGCGGGCCAGCTCCACGCGGTTGGTCACGCCCAGCTTGTCGCCCAGCGAAACGCGGTGCCATTCCACCGTCTTCACGCTGCGACCCAGCTTCTTGGCGATATCCGCCGTCGACAGGCCCACGCCGATGAGCTTGAGGATCTCCAGCTCCCGCGCGGTGAGGCTCGCGAGCGCGCCCGAGTCGTTGACCCGTGCGTGCACCACGCCCTCGCCCGTCTGATCACCGATCGCCAGGCGGCTGGTGACCAGCACCCGCGGCGGCTGGCCGGGCGACATCATCGGGCGGAACACCGCCCGCATCAGCCGCCCCTTGACCATGCCCTCAATCGTGATCGGCCGGCCCGTGTTGACCGCCTCTCGAATGAGCCCGAGCCGCTCCGTCACGAGCTCCTCACTGAAGAACTCGCGCAGGTTCTTGCCCGACGCGTTGGTGGGGTCGGTCCCCATGATCTTGCTGGCGACGCCGTTGGCGAACTCGATCACGCCGTTGGCATCGACGATGAGCACGGGCAGGTTGGTGTCGTCCGTGAGCGCCGACCAGAAAGGGTCCTTGGTCGGCTGGAACTTGCCGCCGGTGCTGGTGGTGTCTCGAACACTTGACTGCATCATGTGATTACGCATCCCTGCGCCTTGGTTTTCACTCCGATGGGCCCCGGCTCCAAACTGGCGCTCTCTCGGCTGCCGGGGGCTTCTCTTTTCCTAACAGTCAATCCGACAAGGGGTAACGAGTGGATTCGTTCTCACCGGCGAATTTCCCAGCCCTCCATGCGGTGGGCCGATAAAACCTTGGTCGCGGCCTCTCCTTCACCCCGCTCTGTGCATCGGCCGCCGCATTCAGGTGGATTACGTGGCTTTGGACCCAACTCAGAAGTTCCCGGACGCCCACGCCCAGGGGAGCAGCCCCAACGGACGGGCCCGCTGGGCCAAGGTCCCAGGGGACCCCGATGTCCGCAGATTCCTCGCCGGCCCCCGCTCCCGCTGGGCCGAGCTCCTCCGCGTGGTCCGCATCGGCAGCGAGTTCGTCCGCGGCTTCCGCGCACTGCACTTCGCCGGCCCGTGCATCACCGTCTTCGGCTCCGCCCGCTTCAAGGAGGACAACCCCTACTACGCGATGGCCCGCGACATGGGCCGGCGCATCGCGGAGATGGGGTTGACCACTATGACCGGCGGCGGCCCGGGCATCATGGAGGCCGCCAACCGGGGGGCCAAGGAAGCCGGCGGGCGCTCGCTGGGCTGCAACATCATCCTGCCCATGGAGCAGCACCCCAACCCGTACGTGGATCGGTTTATCGAGTTCCGCTACTTCTTCGTGCGCAAGGTCATGCTCGTCAAGTACAGCTACGCGTTCGTGTGCATGCCCGGAGGCTTCGGCACACTCGACGAGCTCTTCGAGGCCCTCACGCTGGTGCAGACGAAGAAGATCTACTCGTTCCCCATCGTGCTCATGGGCGTGGACTACTGGCGGCCCCTCGTCCAGTTCATTGAGCAGACCCTGCTCGCCGCGCGGACCATCGATGCCGAGGACCTCCGCCTGCTGACGGTGACCGACTCGCCCGACGAGGCCATCGACGCGATTGTGCGGGGGCTGGAGACGCACGAGGAGAGCCTCAAGGCAGGGCCGCGCCCGCGCTGGTGGCTGCGTGAGGTGGGCGCCGCGGAAGTCGCCGCGGGCGTGCGGCGCGTCAAACTCGAAGAAGCGAAGGCCGAATAGCACTCAGCTGCGCACGCGCGGAAGAACCCGCGCCTCAGACATCGGCGACATCTCGTACAGAACAAGATCGCCCACGCGCTTGCGGTACAGGTGCAGGCCCGAGCCCTCCGGCACCTTCAGCGCCCGGTCGTTCTCCGCCCGGTCAATCAGCACCACCGCGTGCTGGTCGCCCACCCTGTTGATCAGCGTCAGGGTCTGCTCGCTGATGGGGTAGAACTGGTAATCGCTGCTGTAGCCCCAGCCCACGACCTTGAGCGAATCGCTCTCGTCAATCGCAAACGACTCGCCCAGGCGCGAGTTGAGGTACGCCCGGAACGTCGGCTCATCCTCGCACCGCCAGTTGGGCACGAAGTTGGCCTTCTCCATGTTCGCCCACACCTGCTGCGGCGGGATCAGGTTGGGGTCACGCCGCGTCATCACCCACGCCGTCACGCCGACCACCACCACCGCCGCGGCCAGAGCCGACCACCGCCGCACCCGCGACCGCCCGACGAACGGCGACGCCAGCGCCCTCGGCGCCGCGACAGCCTCGGCCCCCGCCTCCGCCGCGCTGTACTCGAACAACCGGTTCAGCGACGCGTCGAGGCTTGCCTGAATCTCCAGCTCCTCACGCAAAGCCGCGTTCACCGCCAGCTCGCTCTCGAACTGCGCCCGCTCCTCCGCGGTCATCGCCTCATCCACGTACGCGGCCACCCGCGACAGCTCAATGGGGGTCAGCTGGTTCATCGTGCACCTCCCCCCGTTCCCAGCGTCGACCGCAACTCATCCTCCCGCCCCCGCAGCCGCTCACGCAGCGCCAGGCGCGACCGGTGCACGTGGCTCATGGCCGTGCCCTCGGGGATGCTCAGCGCCGCCGCGATCTCGCTGTACGCCAGCCCGTGCACGATCCGCAGCACCAGGCACGTCCGGGGCAGCTCATCCAGCGACATCAGCCCCGCCGCCACGTGCTCATCCAACTGCCCCGATACTCCGGTCGCCAGGCCCGCCGACCGCCCCGCCGGCACAGAGTCCAGCGCGTCGGGCGCGGTGCTGCTCCGACGCCGCTGGCGCGTCCGCGACTCGTTGAGGGCGACGTACCGGACGATCTGGCCCATCCACGCCGTGAAGTTGGTCGCCGGGTTGAACTCTGCGAGCTTGGTCATGGCGATGGCCGCTGCTTCCTGCACGACGTCATGGGCCTGGGTCTTATCGCCGAGGATGGCCGCGGCGATGAACCACAGGGTCCGATGGCACTCCTCGTACCTCCGCGCAAACTCCTCGGGCGTCAACTCCGGTCCCCTTGAGGGTGTTGCCCCAGATTGGATGTCGGCGGCCGGGGTTGTCTTGCGGAAAAGGGCCGTCATGACGCTGGATGAAGGGCAGGCAGCTGGGCTGACCGGCTGGCCGGCTCAGCAAGGGTTCCCGCCGATGACCCGGAAGAAGGACTCGATGTCCTGGTCCGTGGCCGCGTCCCCATCCCCGTTGAAGTCCGACCCGCCCGCGAAGCAGGTCGGGCAGCAGTGCCCGCCGATGCACGCAAAGAACGCCTCGATGTCCTGGTCGGTGGCGAAGTCGCCGTCGCCGTTGAAGTCCGACGTGCCGCACACCGGCCCCTGGCGCGTCCCGTCCGCAGGCAGGGTGGCGTTCGCTGTGACCGACGTGCTCTGGGTATTGATCGTCAGTGTCAGCAGCAGGTTCGCGGGTGCCCCGGTGCCCGAGGGCGGCGGGAACGCAAAGGGCGTGGTCGGCTGCGGCTGCGGCGTGTTGCTCGAGGCGCTCACGTTCAGCTGGAAGCTCAGCGAGGCCGTCGCCGCGTCACCGTTGGGCGTCACTGTCCCGTTCACCGCCAGCGTCTGCGCGGAGGTCTGTGTTACCGGTGAGCCCTGGAAGTCCACCGTGGCGGTCACATCCACCGGCACCGACAGCGAGAACGAGTGCGTGCCGTTCACCGTCCCTGTGATCGCGCCCGATGCCGGCCCGGTCTGGACCACGTTCACGGCGGCGACCGTCGCCGTGCCCACCTGCACCGTGATCGGCACCAGATAGGGATAGGTGTAATCCGGGGCCGCCGTCATGAAGGACTGGTACGTCACCGTCGCGTTCACTGGGGCCGGCGTCTGGGCGGCGCTCCCGATCAGGTTCGTGCTGAGCGAGGTCAGCGACACCGTCCCGCCGCTCACCTCAAGCCCATACGTGCCCACCGGCGCGCCCGGGGCGTTGCCGTTCGCGCTCCCGTTGCCGCTCAGGGTCTTGGAGATGTTGGTGGGCGGCCCCGGGCGCGGCGAGAAGGGGCTGAAGTTCAGCGTGCGTGTGCCCGTCGGGTTGGTCGCCTGGTCGTAGTTGCCGATGTACGTCCCGCTGAACGTCGCTGTGCCGTTGAAAGTTGACGACATCGTGCTCGCGCCCGTCCCGGCGCTCCGCACCGTGAACTCATAGGGCTGGGCCAGGGCGGGGGCGGCCACCGCCGCGCCGACGATCAGACTCACGATCGCACGGGACATCGATCCTCCTTCGAGCTGGGGACCCACCAAGCTAACCGGCGTGCCCCGGAACGCCAAGCCCAACCCGACGCCGGGCACCCCGATATCCCCTGACCCGGGTGTTCTCGGGCTGGGATCTGTTGCCCCGAGGCGCGTTCTTAGCCCCAAGTCCTTGTCTTTATTGATCTTTCATGCGGCGTTCAGCCGGCCCGCGTTTTTATCTCTAGACCCGGATAAAGCCGTCAGGAAGACAGCCATTCCGGGTGAAGCCTTAAGGAGAGGCGAACATGGTTTCAAGCACCAGGACGAAAGATTGGACCAGAGACGGCTGCGACGCGGCTTACACCGTGCTCGTCGCCGCCTTCGGCGAGCCCACGTCGGTGTCCGGCGGCTTCCGCTGGTCCATGGCCCGCCCCAGCACCGGCACCCAGGTCGTCATCGAGCTCACCGTCCCCACCCGCACTCCCACCAGCTCGGTCGTGTGGATCTTCGACCCCGACGCGGTCGGCGTCTCCACGTTCCTTTCCGTCGATGTGAACTCCCCCGACGGCCTCGCCTGGCTGGAGCTTGAAGTCCGGCGCCTCCAGAGATCCTGAACCCCGCATCAGCCCAGCATCAGCACGCTCGCGGGCGAGTCTTGACCAATCTCTCCGGTTTCGGTGGTACCGTCCCTTGAACACCACGGGGGAGGTGCCGCACGGACAGGCGCACAGGTCAACGCGAGCAGGGCGCCGCGAGCTCCCGTCAAGCCGGGCGCTCCCCCGCCGGTACCGACGCTGAGAAACCCCGCGGCATCGGCCGCCTCGCCGGGCGCGAGCCCCGCGAGCGGGACCGCGAAGCCCACGTTCCACCCCTTGTCGGCCCCGAACCCTCCCACGCCGAGCTCCGCTGGTGGATGGGCCGCCCGCCCGCCCAGCGGTACGCCGCCGCGGTCCTCGTGGTGGCCGGCGCCGTGCTGCTCCGCGCCGCCCTCGTGCCGGTCACCCAGCAGATGTACCCCTTCTTCACCGCGTATGGCGCGGTGGTGGTCTCCGGCTGGCTGCTGGGCGCCGGCCCCGCGCTGCTGACCCTCGTGCTCTGCTACTTCACGCACCTGCTGCTGTTCATCCAGCCGCGCGGGCTGCTCTGGCCCACCACCACGCCGCACATCGCGGGCACTGTCATGTACGCCTTCACCGGCCTGGTCGTGTGCCTGCTCGCGCAGGCCCGCGCCCGCGCCGAGGTCGCCTACGTCCGCGGCCAGCACGAGTCCCGCACCGCACTCAACACCCTCCGCGCCCTGCTCGATTCCATCCCAGAGGGCATCGTCATCATCGACATGCCCGGCGGGGTGGTCCGGCTGATCAGCCGCGCCGGCGCCGAGATGGGCGGCTTCCACGCCCCGCAGGTGCAGGGCCGCAGTCTTTACGAGCTGGCCCGCACCTGGAGGGCCATCGACCCGGTGAGCGGCGACGCGATCCCGCACACCGACCGCCCCTTCGTCCGCATGCTTGAGAAGGGCGAGCCGATCCTCGACCGCGAGCTGGTCGTCGAGCGCCCCGACGGCAGCCGCATCCCCGTGCTGCTCAACGGCGCCCCCATCTTCGACCGCACCTGCTTCGGCCCCGACGGCAAGCCGCTGATCATCGGCGGTGTCATGGTCTACCGCGACATCACCCGCCGCAAGCAGGCGATGGCCGCGCTGGCCGAGAGCGCCGCCCGCTACCGCCTCCTCTTCGAGCAGGCCCCCTGGCCCAAGTGGCTGGTGCACATGGAAACCCTCCGCTTCCTGGACGTCAACGACGCCGCCATCGAGTGCTTCGGCTACACCCGCGAGGAGTTCCTGAGCAGGACGCTCGCCGACCTCCGGCCCCCCGACGAGCCCCCCACCGAGCTTGAGCAGCGCCACGACAAGGCCGACCACTTCGAGGGCACCATCGCCACGCGTCAGGTCACCCGCACGGGGACGGTCCTGGACGTTGAGCTCACCGCCCGCGAGATCCCGGTGCGTCACGATGGCCCCCACGATGGCGCGGAAGATGGCGGCATCCTCCTGGTCGAGTGCTTCGACACCACCGACCTCAAGCACGCCCAGCAGGAGCTGCTCCGCAAGGCCGCCGAGCTCGAGCGCAGCAACGCCGACCTCGAGCAGTTCGCCCACGCCGCCGCCCACGACCTCAAGGAGCCCCTCCGCGGCCTCGCCCTCTACGCCTCCTTCCTCCTCGAAGACCACGGCGAATCTCTCCCCGAGGAGGGCCGCCGCATGGTGCACACCATCTCGCGCCTGGCCTCCCGCGGCATCGCCCTGGTCGACTCGCTGCTGGAGGTCTCGCAGGCCGGCCGCACCCAGCTCCGCCTCGCCGAGGTCGACCTCAACAGGCTCCTCGCCGACGTGCTCGAGGGGCTGACGAGGCTGATCGACGAGCAGGAGGTGATCGTGTCGCGCACCTGCGAGCTGCCCACCCTCACCTGCGACCGCGTGCAGGTCGCCCGCATCCTCACCAACCTCATCACCAACGCCATCAAGTACAACACCAGCCGCCCCAAGCGGGTCGAGGTCGGCTGCGAGCCCCACCCGCGCGTGGGCGGCCAGCTCGCCATGTTCGTCCGCGACAACGGCATCGGCATCAAGCCCGAGCACCAGCAGCAGATCTTCCGCATGTTCCGCCGCCTGCACACCCCCGACGCCTACGGCGGCGGCACCGGCGCCGGCCTCGCCCTGGTGCAGAAGCTCGTCCGCCGCCACGCCGGCGAGGTGTGGGTGGAGAGCGAGCCGGGGAACGGCGCCACGTTCTGGTTCACGCTGGGCACGCCGACTCAGCCTGCCACGCCCCCGCCCGTCATGCCGCCGGAGAAGCCGCCGCCTGCGCGTCGATAAAGCACACCCCTGCCGACCAGGCCGCCCCCGCGCTCCGCACCCGTACCACGCGGCACAGGCGTGCAATCGGCTTGTCCTTCGTGGGCAGCTGCACCACCAGCACGTCATTCAGCGTCAGCGGCCAGGGCGTCTCGATCTGCAACCCCCCGCGGCTGACGTCCACCACCCGCACCCTGAAGAACTCTCCGGGCCTCACCGTGTACTTCTTCCCCTGCCACTTGAACGTCGCCATCGCAGCGATGTCGCACCGCTTCCGCTCGTACGGCCGCCGCTGATCGCCCTCCAGCGGCGCCGGACGCGACAGGCTCGCGATCACGCCCTCGGGCGCGACCTGCGCGAACGCCGCCAGCGACGGCGGCGGCGCCTTGGGATCAATCGGCGGCGCGACCGGCGCCCGCTGCGGGTCCTCCTTCAGCATCGTGTTGACCACCCGCGTCCACGCATCGAACAGGTCCGCGTCGAACTGCGTCCCCCGCCCGTCCTGCATCATCTGGAGCGTGCGCGCGGGCGGCGTCGGGCCGCGGTACGGGCGTGCCGCGGTGATCGCGTCGAACACATCCACGATCCCGCAGATCTTCGCCGGGATCGACAGCTTCGAGCCGTCGACGCCGTTGGGGTAGCCCTTGCCGTCCGGCCGCTCATGGTGGTCGCGCACCATCTCCAGCACCGCAGACGGGATCTCCGGGTTGTTCTTGAGCTCCTCGAACCCCAGCGAAGGGTGCACCTTGATCTGGTTCCACTCCGCATCGCTGAGCTTGCCCTCCTTGTTGAGCACGCTCTCGGGGATGTTCCGCTTGCCCAGGTCGTGCAGCAGCCCGCCCTGCACCACCAGCTTGAACAGTTCGGCGTCGTTGGGGAACGCCTCCTTGGCCAGCAGCCCGCACCCGACGCCCACGTTCACCATGTGCGTCGTCGTGTAGAAGTCGTGCCCGGACATGTCCAACAGGTACGTGAACGCCTGCGGGTCGGCCTTGGACCACTCGCCGAACCGCTCGCTGATCTCCTTCACCGCCGCCACCGGTTCGGATTGCCCCGGCAGCAGCAGCACATCCTCGATCATCTTGCCGCACGCCGAGCGCACAATGCGGGCCCGCTCCTCCGTCGCCGCGGCCTTGTCCGTGAAGGCCGCCTCCAGCCGCTCGGCCAGAGCTTTGCGGTAGGCCGCGTGCTGCGCCGCAGAGATGTACAGGAACTTCACGCCCTGGGTTGCGAGCCGCTCGGCGTCCGCCTTCGTGAACTCGAGCCCCGCCGAGCGGTACAGCGTCGGCTGCCCGGGCGTCGCGTCGAAGCGGATGTACAGGTCCACCGTGTGAGCACGGAAGTCCAGCGAGTCCATCGGGACGGGGAAGAAGCGCAAGCTGTCGCCAGCTTCGGGCACGTTGAGCTCCGGGTGTTCCCCCTCAGCGTGGGGAACATCGGAGCAATGCACGCTTCACTTCAACCCGCGTTGTCTGGTTCGCCGCCCTTGGACGCGGAAGGGGGCGTCGGCTGCTGCGCGGGTCCGATATAACCGGTCCCCACGATGAAGATCTCGCGGGAGACGTCGCGGCTGGCCGCGGGCTTCGTGGCCCCCGCTTCCCGGAACAGCCGCTTGGTGTCCTTGAGCAGCTGCGCGAACTCGGCCCCCTCGAGCACCTTCATCACCACGTTCCCGCCGGGCGCGAGCACCGTGGGCAGCATCTCCAGCACCCGCCGGCACAGCCGCACCGACAGGAAGTCATCCCCGTGCCCGGTGGTGCTGGGGGCCATGTCGCTGAGCACCACGTTGAACAGCCCGCCCGACATTTTCAGCAGCGCCTGCGGGTCCAGCGTGAACGCGTCGGCCTGCAGCAGCCGCACGCGGTGCGAGAAGCGCGTGTCCACCCGCTGCAGGTCGATCCCCACGGCCACGCCGCGATCACCGATAATCTCATCCACCACCTGCAGCCACGAACCCGGCGCACACCCCAGGTCCAGCACCCGGTTGCCGCGCTTGAGCACCCGCTTCTTGTCGTTGATCTCGATCAGCTTGTACGCCGAGCGCGCGACGTACCCCTCGGCCTTGGCCTTCTTGAAGTACTCGTCATGGAGCTTGCGGGGCTGGGGCATCGGAGAAACTGAAAAGTAAAAAGCGAAAAGTGAAAATGAAAGGCGTCAGTCTTCGTCGCGCTGGATGTCGTTCCGCTCGTCGATCCACGCCGCCTGGATGTGCTCCAGGATCTTCTCGTTAACCGGATGCCCCGGCTCCTCCTCGAACCCCGGCAGCGCCACCACCAGCTTCTTGAGCTCCGTGAACCCCACGCGCAGCGGGTCCTTGTCCGGGTGCTCCTCCGCCAGCAGCTCCCCGATCAGCTCCGTCTCCAGCCATCCGAACGTGTCCTGCCCACCCACTCGCGCCTCACTCCGTCACTTTGCCACTCTGCCACTTCGCCACTCCGCCACTTTGCCACTCTGCCACTCCGCCACTTCCGCTAGTGCGGCACTTCCTTCACCGCATTCCGGTTCCACGCGGGCACCCGCAGCTGGATCGGCCCCTCCTTCTCGATCACGCACTGGCACGACAGCCGGCTGTTCCGCTGCAGCCCCGGCG
>DASPKU010000009.1 GCA_035627955.1 Phycisphaerales bacterium | reverse complement strand
CCAGGTCCACGGCGGGTTGCGGCGGGGTCACGCCGGACTGCAAGCCGATGAGTTCCTGATAGTTGCGGTCGATGATGGGAAGCTCGACGACATTGCGGGCATCGATGCGCATCTCGATCTGGCCGCCGTCGGCCTGCACGCTGGGAGCGCGCCCCCGGATTTCGACGGTCTCATTGGCACTGCCGGCCTCCAGGCGAATGGTGAGGGCGGTCGGGCCCGTGGTGGTGAGCTCGACGTTCTGCTGCGTGGTGCGTTTGTACCCCTGGGTTTCGACTTCGACGCGATAGACGCCGGGGCCTAAGTTAGAGACGGAGAAAGCTCCGTCGGGCCCGGTCAGCACGCGCTGTGAAGTATTCGTGGATGTATTCGTCACCGTTACGGCTGCGTTCGGGATACCCGCTCCGCCGCGCTCGTAACCTTTCCCGACAGTGTGCCACCTACCAACTGAGCGCTCAGCAGAGCCGCGCCAGCCAGTAAGACCACACACGTCAGGAATAGAAATGTCTTACGCATGGATCCT
This sequence comes from Phycisphaerales bacterium, assembly GCA_035627955.1. NCBI lineage: Bacteria > Pseudomonadati > Planctomycetota > Phycisphaerae > Phycisphaerales > Phycisphaerales bacterium. The sequence continues at coordinate 24,662 of DASPKU010000009.1, read as the reverse complement.
CCAAAGAAAACTAACCTCTGCCATCGAGGGTATCAGCCTGAAAATAGAGGGTCCGTGCCGATTGAGACGGCTTAAATTGTGATCGTTAGGGTCGAAACGGAGTTCTGGTGCGGTTAGAAACCGAGCAGGCGCCGGGAGCGCCGGCCGTTGTGCTTACTTTCGCAGATAGGCATCGTCGCCGCGGATCCAATCCTCCCGCCGGGGCGAGAAGATGTCGACGACGACGGTGTCCTCGAGGGCGACCACGCTATGCGGCACGTTCGACGGGATCGCCACCGACTGGCCGGCGCCGAGCACGAGCTCGCGCCCGCCGATCTGGAAGCGGAGAGCGCCGCGCTCCACGGTCGCGACCTGCTCGTTGACGTGGCTGTGCTCGGGAACAACCGCGTCCTTGGCCAGCAGGAGCCGGGCGATGGTCAGGTTTTCGGTGTGCACCGCGCGCCGAACGATCTGCGGATTGAGCTGCTCGGCGGGCATGCTGTTCCAATCGTAGAGATCCATGCGGGCTATTCTACACGGCTGCGGCAGTGCCCGCGCCGCGCGGAGCGGCGCAACCCCCTGTTATCATGGGACCTTATGAAAGGCGTCGTGCTGGCGGGAGGGACGGGCAGCCGTCTGTTTCCCCTTACCAAAATCACCAACAAGCACCTGCTGCCGATTTACGACCGGCCGATGATCTACTACCCGATCCAGACGCTCGTAGACGCGGGGATCGAGGACATCATGATCGTCACCGGCGGGCGTAACTCGGGGGACTTCCTGCGCCTGCTGGCGAACGGGAAGCAGTTCGGGCTGAAGCACATCCACTACACGTACCAGGAAGGCGAAGGCGGCATCGCCGACGCCCTGGCGCTCGCCGAGCATTTCGCCGACGGCCACAAGATCTGTGTCGTGTTGGGAGACAACATCATCGAAGGGAGCGTGCGCGACGCGGCGGACAAGTTCCGGAAGGAGCCGGCGGGCGCGCACATCCTGCTGAAGGAAGTTCCCGATGCCGAGCGTTTCGGCGTCGCCGACGTTTCCGGGGACCGGATCATGGGAATCGAAGAGAAACCGGCGCGTCCGAAATCGAACTATGCCGTGACCGGCATTTATATGTACGATGCCACCGTCTTCGACAAGATCAAAACGCTCGTGCCGTCTCGCCGCGGCGAGCTCGAGATCACCGACGTCAACAACGCGTACCTCCAGCGCGGCGACCTCACGTACAACATCCTCCAGGGCTGGTGGACCGACGCCGGCACCTTCGAGAGCCTCTATCGCGCCAACAGCGCCGTCGCCAAGGACGGGGCCAACCACGTCGACCGCTCCGCCACCGCTCCGCTCTTCGCCGCCGTGGGCACCGCAAGCTAAGTCCGCCGCGAACTGCTCTCGACCACACCCATGCAGACCCAGCCGATCAAGACCTTCACCGACGGGCCCGTCCCCGCCTTCGAGCACGCCAAGGCGAGCCGTGAGCCCGTGTTCGTCCCCGCGACGCTCTACGCCGACGACCGCGGCTGGTCGCTCATGAACCAGCTTCAGGGCGTGCTCGGTCCTCAGGGTCAGATCAACTACTCGGTCATGTACCCGAATGTGATCAAGGCCTGGCACCACCACACGCTCCAGACCGACTTCTGGATCTGCCTCAACGGCCACTTGAAAGTCGGCGTTCACCGCGACGACGACAACACCTCCTGGTGCACAGTGGTGGGGGAGAAGAAGCCCGGCGTCGTCATCATCCCCCCGCCCCTCTGGCACGGCGCCGCCACCGTCGGCCACGAGCCCGCCGGCCTGCTCTACTACGTCACCCACGCCTACAACCCCAAGAACCCCGACGAGCAGCGCCGCCCCTACGACTCCATCGCCGGCTTCCCCTGGGGCGTCCGCCACGGCTAAGTGCAGCCTGCCATGAGCAACGCCCCCCTCGTCCTCATCGGCTCCCGCGGCATGCTCGGGCGTGCGTTCTTCAACGAGTTCGCCCGGCGCGGCCGCCCCTTCACGCCCCTCAACCGCGAGCAGCTCGACCTCAGCAAGCCCGAGGACCTCGCTCTCGCCATCCCCCCGCGAACCCGCATCGTCATCAACTGCGCCGCCTGGACCAACGTCGATAAGGCCGAGGAGCACGAGGCCGAGGCCACCATGGTCAACGGCGAGGGCCTGGGCGCCCTCGCCCACACCTGCGCCGAGATGGGCGCGATCCTCGTCAACTACGGCACCGACTACGTCTTCCGCGGCGACGCCGACAAGCCCTACCGCACCACCGAGAAGCGCAGCCCCATCAACGCCTACGGCCGCAGCAAGGCCGCGGGAGAAGCCGCGCTGCACCAGAGCGGCTGCGACTACCTCCAGATCCGCACCAGCTGGCTCTACGCCCCCTGGGGCACCAACTTCGTGCGCACCATCAACAAGACCGCGCACGAGAAGCCCGTGCTCAAGGTCGTCAACGACCAGCGCGGCCGGCCCACCAGCGCCGAGCACCTCGCCCGCACCACCCTCGCCCTCCTCGACGAGGAAGCCACCGGCATCTACCACGTCACCGACGGCGGCGAGTGCACGTGGTTCGAGTTCGCCCAGGAGATCGTGAGGCTCTCCAACGCCCCCGCGAAGGTCGAGCCCTGCACGACCGCCGACTTCCCCCGCCCCGCCAAGCGCCCCGCCTACAGCGTGCTCGACATCAGCCAGACCGAAGAGGTCGTCGGCCCGATGCCGCACTGGAAGACCAACCTCGCCGACGTGATGAAGAGGCTCGAAACATGACGACCAACAGCAAGACTCAGCCCCGCACCTTCAAGCACATCCTCCTCACCGGCGGGAGCGGCTTCATCGGCAGCAACTTCGTCCGCTTCGTGCTCGAGAACCGCCCCGGCGTCAAGATCACCAATCTCGACGCCCTCACCTACTCCGGAAACCCCGAGAACCTCAAGGACCTCGAGGACGACGACCGCTACCGCTTCGTCAAGGGCGACATCAACGACGCCGAGCTCGTCTCCCGCCTCATGCTCGAGTGCGACGCCGTGGTGCACATGGCCGCGGAGAGCCATGTCGACCGCTCCATCATGGACGCCCGCCCCTTCATCACCGCCAACGTCCTGGGCACGCAGACGCTGCTCGACTGCCTCCGCCGCATCCAAGCCGACCACAAGTCTTCGCCCCGCTTCGTCTACGTCTCCACCGACGAGGTCTACGGCTCACTCTCCCTCGACACCCCCGAGGTGATGTTCACCGAGGACACGCCCCTCTCGCCCAACTCCCCCTACGCCGCCAGCAAGGCCTCCGGCGACTGCCTCGTCCGCGCCTACCACCACACCTTCCACCTGGACGTCCTCACCACGCGCTGCTCCAACAACTTCGGCCCCTACCAGTTCCCCGAGAAGGTCATTCCGCTCTTCGTGACCAATCTGATTGAGGGCAAGCAGGTCCCCCTCTACGGCGATGGCCGCAACGTCCGCGACTGGCTCCACGTCGAGGACCACTGCGAGGCCATCCTCACCGTCCTCGAGAAGGGCACGACCGGCGAGGTCTACAACGTCGGCGGCAACAACGAACGCTCCAACCTCGAGCTCACCCACTCCATCCTCAAGATCATGGGCAAGGGCCACGACATGATCCGCCCCGTCGCCGACCGACCCGGCCACGACCTCCGATACGCGATCGACGCCTCCAAAATCAAGCGTGAGCTCGGGTGGCAGCCCACCCGCTCCGCCTGGCCCGGCGCTCTCGAGCGCACCGTCGCCTGGTACGTCGAGAACCCGCAGTGGTGGCAGCGCGTGAAGAGCGGCGACTACCGCGCCTACTACGCCCGCCAATACGCCGGCCGATAACCTCCGCGGCGTCCGAAGAGCAAAGCTGCAACGGGATTCTGCGACGAGACCCGCGCCCTTATCGGGCCTGCCGCAAGCACTTGCGCTAAAACCCCTATAGACCATCTGAAATAGCTTGTAGACGGCCTTCATGGGCGGTACCATCCGGGTGGTGGAACGTCGCTCCGTTTCGGCGGCGTTTCGGTGTCTCGGCTTTCGAGAGAGGATGGAAGAAGGATGTCGCTTTCCAAGTTTGCGTTCGCGCTCGTGCTCGCCGTCGGTTCCGCCGCCATGGCCAACCCGGTGACCGTGCACTTCAACCGCATCACCAACAACGGCCCGGAGAACCCGGCCTCGCAGTTGTCCGCCGTCATCTCTGACGCCGGTAACAATCAGGTGACGGTGCGGTTCCTCAACGACGTCTCGAGCGGCATGGCCGGCTCGATCACCGACGTCTACTTCGATGACGGCACGCTGATGGGCATCTCCACCATCACCTCCTCGGCCGGCGTCAACTTCTCGCAGGGCGCCTCACCCGCCGACCTCCCGGGCGGCAACGGTGTGAACCCCGCCTTTGAGACCACCCAGGGCTTCAGCGCCGACAGCAACTCGCCCACCACCGCCAACGGCGTCAACGCCTCCAGCGAGTGGCTCGACGTCACCTTCAACCTGATCAACAACAAGACCTTCGCCGACACCATCGAGGCCCTCAACACCGGCGAGCTCCGCATCGGCATGCACGTCCAGGCCATCGGCCTCCAGGGCAACAGCGAGGGCTTCGTCAACACGCCCCCGACCGTCCTCGTCCCCGCTCCCGCGGCCGCCTCCATGGGCCTCGTCGGGCTCGGCCTCGTCGCCACCCGCCGCCGCCGCAAGTAAGCAACACGGTCATCCTGAGCCTCCAAGCGGCCCGCGATCACGCGGGCCGCTTTCGTTTTTGCCCCTGCCCGGCTCATCTATCCCCTTCCAGCGGTGAGCCGCGCCTCACCCATCCCTCGTCCGGCGTGCGGCCCCCCGCCTTGCGAGTTCCGCAACCATCTGCACCCCACGCCCTTCCGTTGGTGTTCCGCGTTCGGTGCCCCTTCACCCGTGATGAGCCCACCGGTGAAGAACATTCCACGCACACATCACCCACCGCGAATCTCCATGCGCCGGGCCGAGCCCGCGCACCCTGCACACCCACGGCTCCGCGCGCACTTTTTCTCGGAAATTCCAGCCTCGTCATGCACCCCCTGTGAACTGGCTTATCCCCGTGCGCCCGTGGCTCCTGCACAATCATTCTGTGAATACCACCATGTGGGTCTCAATATCCTCTCACCGCACTCTCAAAGGTCCTTGTCCCCCACTTGTCATCCTCACCGACCTGCGCGGCACTTCCGCCGCGCTGATTCAACGAAGGGGAATCGCAATGACCGATCGGAACAAGGCTCTCTTGTTGGGGTGTGGCGCCGCGCTCGCAATGGCCACCAGCGCCCAGGCCGTCATCGTCAACCTGCTCTCATCGCCGAGCTCGGGCACCATCAACGGCGCACTCTTCGAGACGACCAACGTCCGGCCCACCGGCACCGGCTTCATCGACCCGTTCCTCCGCATCCAGGCCAACAACGTCGAGCAGGGCTACAACACCTCCGGCCGCCCCGTCCGCTTTGACGAGAAGACCGACGGCAACTTCACCCACGACCTCCAGCTCAGCTCGCTCGCGTCCCGCACCATCAACGGCACCGCCTACTACGAGTTCATGATCGACATCAACGAGGCCGGCGGCGGCCAGGAGCTCATCTCCCTCGAGCGCCTCATGTTCTTCACCAACCCCACCGGCTCCATCAACCCCACCGACATCACCCAGCTCGGCACGCTCCGCTACGACATGGACGCCGGCGACGCCACCAACACCGTCCGCTACAACGACGGGAACTCCGGCAGCGGCCAGGGCGACATCCGCTTCTTCATCCCCGTCGCCAACTTCGCCGGCGCCGGCATCAACGACTTTGTCTACATGTTCGCCCGCTTCGGCGACACCGACAACTCCGACGCCGGCTTCGAGGAGTTCGTCGCGGTCCGCGGCACGCCCCCCGAGATCATCCCGCTGCCCACCGCCGCGGGCCTCGCCATGGCCGGCCTCGGCGGCCTCGCCGTTCGCCGCCGCCGCTAGGACTCATCACCGACCAGCTCGTCCGTCCACGCTCAACCCACCGGGCGACCGGTGGGTTTTTCCTTGGGTTCGCGCGGCCATCGAAAAATCTGAGCAGCTGCTATGAAAGCCCATCAGCCGGATCACCACGCGCCGGGCTCCAGCTGCCCCCTTGTTCTCGTCATCCAATCCCGGCTCGGCGCAACCTCTTGCTTCATAAGAACTTGAACCAGCCCTCCCCCCGACCCGGCACCTTCGTCCGCGGCGGCGATGTTGCCGCTTACAAGGTTTGGAAGGGGATCATCTATGCGAGCTTCGAGTGCGTTCCTCATTGTGTTTGGGAGCGCCGCGGTCTGTGCCGCCGGCGCTTCCGCCGCCACGGTCAACCTCGTGACCGCCGGCAGTTCGGGCACCGTCAACGGCGCCCTGTTCGAGACGACCGACGTCCGCCCCGCGGGCACCGGCGTCATCCGCTCGTTCCTGCGCATGCAGGACAACGACGGCAATGAGCAGGGCTACAACACCTCCGGGAGGCCGCTGCCCTTCGACGAGAACAACAGCCCGCAGTTCACCCGCAACCTGCAGATCAGTGAACTGGCCACCCGCACGGTGAACGGCACCGCCTACTACGAGTTCCTCCTCGATACCAACGAGCCCAACAGCGCCGGCAACCCGGAGATCTCGCTTGACCAGCTCAAGATCTTCACCAGCGCCACCGGCTCGCAGACCACCACCGACATCAACAGCCTCGGCACGCTCCGCTACGACCTCGACGCCGGCGAGAACAGCGTCGTCCGCATCAACGACATGAACAGCGGCAGCGGCCAGGCCGACGTCCGCATCCTCATCCCCGTTGCGGCTCTCGCGGGAGCGGCCCCGTCCGACTTCCTCTACCTCTTCGCCCGCTTTGGCGACACCGACACCGCCGAGGGCGGCTTCGAAGAGTTCGCGGCCCTCACGGTCATCCCGCTGCCCAGCACCGCCGGCCTCGGCATGCTCGGCCTCGCGGGCCTGGCCCTGCGTCGCCGCCGCCGCTGAGCCTCCACCATCTGCGTCCGTTCTCACGAAGGCCGTCCACCGGGGCGGCCTTTGTCGTTTGGTGTCGCGAGCCCACAGCATTCCCGCCGCACTAAACTCGGCACGTTGACCACCGACCTCACACCGCTCGCCGCGCCCGGCCTGGCCGCTCTTGCCGGCATCGGCCTTGGCGTGCTCGCCCACGCCTACCTCGCCCCCACCAGCCGCGCTTTCCTGCCGATGGTCTCCCGCGCCGATGCGCACAACAACACCGTCGCCCTCACCTTCGACGACGGTCCGCACCCCACAGGCACGCCCGCCATCCTCGACATCCTCGCCGAGCACCACGTCCTCGCCGCGTTCTTCGTGATCGGCGAAAACGCCCGCCGTCACCCGGACCTCATCCGCCGCATGCACGCCGAGGGCCACCTGGTCTGCAACCACAGCTTCGACCACGCGTCCCTCGGCTCACTCCGCGGCCCCGCCTACTGGCTCGACCAGCTCCGCCGCACCGACAACGCCATCCACGACGCAGTCGGCCTCACCCCCGCCTGCTTCCGCCCGCCGTGGGGCCAGAAGTCACCCCTGATGCGTGCACCGCTGAATGGACTCGGCAAGACGCCCATCGGCTGGACCCGGCGCGCCTTCGACGGCCTGCCCACCACGCCCGTTCGCATCCTGCAACGGCTGAGCAACACCCGCGCGGGCGACGTGCTCCTCCTCCACGACGGCTGCCCACCGCACGCGCACCGCGACCCCGCGCCAACCATCGCCGCCCTGCCCCAGCTGATCCAGCACATCCGCGCCCGCGGCCTCACGCTCGCCCGTCTCGACGAGCACCTCAAAGTGCCCGCCTACTCGCGCATGCCCACCGGCGTCCCCGCGGGCGCCGCTTCCTGATCCACGATCCGCCCAGGGCGTGCGAAGATCGCCGACCCCAGCAGCCGCGCGTGCAGCGCCACCGCCCGCCACGTGTCCACCCACGGCCGGAAGTGCGTCACCCGCTGCTCGAAGTACCGGCAGCTCACCGGCACCTGCACGACGCCGTACCCGCACCAGCACGCCAGCGTGATCACCTCCGTCTCGTACCCGAACCGTCCGGACTTCACCGGCACCCGCCGCACGAACTCCAGCGGGTACACCCGCAGCCCGCACTGGCTGTCCGTCACCCGCACGCCGCACTCGATGTAGATGAACGCGTTCGCCCACCACCGCCCCACGCGGCTGCGGCGCGGGCACCGCTCGATCCGCTGGTCCCGAACACCCAGCACCAGCGCCCGCGGCGAGCGCCGCGCCGCCTCCAGCAGCAGCGGCGACTGCTCGGGGTCGAGCTGCCCGTCCGTATCGATCGTCACCGCGTGCGTGCAGCCGTCTGCGATCGCCGCGTTGAACCCCGTCCGCATCGCCGCGGCCTTGCCCTGATTGGCATCGTGCATGAGCACCCGCAGCCGCTCTCGCCCACGGAACGCCGCCAGCACCTCGCCTGTGCCATCCGTGCACCCGTCATTCACCACGTACGTCGGCAGCCCCAGCGCCAGCGCCCGCTCCAGCACGCCCCCCAGCGTGCCGGCGTTGTTGAACGTCGGCAGCACAAGGCAGGGGCGGAACTCGGGATCACCCTCACGCACGCGCGGCTCCGAAGACTCCACCAACAGTACCGCGCCCCCAGCCTTTCCCCCAAACGATCACTCCGGACGGCTCGCCTTCACGTCCTTGGTGACCGGGTCGTACTCGTAGACCATCCCCGCCTGCTCGTTCTTGCACGCCTTGTGCGACTTGTCGCAGAACGGCGGCGTGCTCGTCAGCCCGCACGCGCAAATCCAGATCGCCTTCAAGTTCCCCTGCTCATCGCGCGGAAACTGCGACGGATCAATCTTGATCGGCCCAGTCGCCTCCAGTCTCACCAGCCGCGCCATACCGCCTCCACCATTTGCCAATTTGCCATTTGCCCATTTGCCCTTTGGTTAGGCCGGGCTCGGCACCGTCTCCAGCACATCCCGCAGCACCCGTTCCGCCGTGTCTGGCCCCGTGCTCGCGGCCGAGCGCGTCACCACGCGGTGCGCGCACACCGGCAGGATGTTGTCCACGATGTCCTCCGGCACCACGTACGTCCGCCCGCGGAACAGCGCGCTCGCCCGCGCCGCCTGCGCCAGCGACAAGGCCCCCCGCGGCGACAGGCCGTGCAGCAGCCCCGCGTGCTTCCGCGTTGCGTTCGCGAACTGCACGATGTACGCCAGCAGCGCCTTATCAACCTTTACCGCGTCGACCTGCGACTGCAGCTCCATCACCTCGGCCCGCGTCATCACCGGCTTGAGGTCGTGCAGCGGGTGCACGCTGGGCCGCACCTCCAGCACCCGCGCCTCGTCCTCGGGGCTGGGGTACCCCAGGCTGATCCGCATCAGGAACCGGTCCAGCTGGTTCTCCGGCAGCAGGTACGTGCCCTCGAAGTCGTACGGGTTCTGCGTCGCGATGACCATGAACGGCTGGTCCAGCGGCAGCACCCGCCCATCGACCGACACCGTCGCCTCGTTCATCGCCTCCAGCAGCGCCGATTGCGTCCGCGGCGGCGTGCGGTTGATCTCGTCCGCCAGCAGGATGTTCGCGAAGATCGGCCCGCGCTTGTACGTGAACTCACCGGTCCCCTTGTCGTACACGCTCACCCCCAGCACGTCGCTGGGCAGCATGTCCGGCGTCAGCTGGATGCGAGAGAACGCACAATCGACGCTCCGCGCCAGGGCCGTAGCGAGCACCGTCTTGCCCACGCCCGGCACGTCCTCGATCAGCAGGTGTCCGCGGGCGAGCAGGCAGCAGCACACGCGGTCGATCGCGTCGCTGTTACCAAACAGCACCCGCGCGATGTTCTCTCGGAGTCGGGCCAGCGGCTGGAGCATGCGGGTGAGCGGTCCTGATGGCGGCCTGACGCGGGGCCTCTTGGGGTGCGGGCCGCGAGTATAGGAACTGCTAGCCCGGGGCACGCGCCGGGGCAGTGGGGCCCTGCCCCAGACACGCCCCCCGAACACGCCCGCGCCCCGCTTCGGGTACGCTCCCGCACCGGCCCGGCAGGGCCACGGGGTGACTCTCGATGCCGCAGGCAGACCCGCCCAGCAACGCGGGCGGTTCATCTCCATTCCCTGACAGACGCGTCACAGCGCCGGGGCTGCGCCCGCGCCCGCCCGCCCCGCCCGCTGCACTCGTGTCCGAGCTCACCGGCAGCCTGCCCTGCATCCGTTGCCGCTACGACCTCAAGGGCCTCTCGATCCTGGCCCAGTGCCCCGAGTGCGGCACGCCCGTCCGCGCCACCCTGCTCGCCGTGGTTGACCCCCGCGCCAGCGAGCTCCAGCCCATCCGCCGCCCGGGCCTGACCGCCGCGGGGCTGATCACCTGGGGCGTCGCCGCCCTCCTCGCCGCTCTCGGCGGCTGGGCCCTGTGGCTCATCATCATCCTGCCGTCGGGCGACATCAACCGCTTCCTGCCCGCCCTCCGCGCGATCATCATGGTCGCCACCGCCGCATCCGGCATCGGCGCCCTTGCCCTCATCGACCCGCACCCGGGCATCCGCCCCCGCGCCCGCCGCATGGCCGCCGCGGGCGCTGCGTTCTACGTCCTGCTCCTGATCATCGTGTGGCTCATGCTCTACAAGCACGCGGCCACTCTGCGCCTCTCCGGCCCCATGTCCTGGACCACCACCGATGACGTCCGCACACTGCTGGGCCTCGCCCTGGCCGTCTGCCTCGGAGCCATCATCCTGCTCCTCCGCCCCAACGCCCGCCTCCTCGCCGCCCGCTCACTGCTGCTCCGCGAGGGACGGGTGGACCGCCAGACGCTGCTCGGCCTGGTCGTGGTCCTTGCCCTGGCCGCCCTGGGCGACTCGCTCTCCCTGATCGGACTCTCCATCCAGGCCGGCGAGACCTTCCTCATGCTGGGCCAGTCGCTGCTCCTGGTGGCCGCGATCCTGTTCACCCTCGGCCTGGTCGGGGTCGTGATCGACTGCCTCCGCATAGCCAAGGTCGTCGCCCAGCCGCCGCTATCCTTGGAGAGCCTGCTGGAACCGCAACCCACCGCCCGCCAAGGACCCCCGCCGAACCCCCCCACGCCATGACCCCCGCCGAGCAAGAGAAGTTCGACGCCCTGGTCGAGGAAGTCATCGAGAACCTCCCCGAGGGCGTCCGCAAGCTGCTCGACGAGGTGCCCGTCATCGTCGAGGACAAGCCCAGCCGCGAGCTCATCGAGCAGCTCCGCGAAGAGGGCGTCATGGCCCCCGACGAGCTCGAGGACGACTCCAGCCTCTGCGGCCTGCATACGGGCACCGCCTTCACCGAGCGCCGCATCGACGACACCGGCCAGCTCCCCAGCGACATTTACCTCTTCCGCGAGGGCATCCTCGCCCAGGCCGGCGGCTGGAAAGGCGACGAGACCGAAGAGGACGTTTACGAGGAGATCTGGGTCACCCTCCTGCACGAGATCGGCCACCAGTTCGGGCTTTCCGAGGAAGACCTGGAGAAGCTGGGGTACGAGTAGCCGAAACAAAGTCTCCGTTCGTGGTGTATCAAGTGCTGCGTACCAAAGTGGAGTCTCGCGGGGCCAGCGGCCCCGACAGCAAGGACCCGACATGCTCAAGCTGACCTGCACCGTCCGTTCCGCCACGCTCGCCCTCACCCTCGCCGCCGGGCTGACCCTCCCCGCCGCGGCCACGCTCGCCCGCACGCCGCTGACCCCCACACCTCAGGCGAGCCAGGCCGAGCCCAGCAAGATCGCCATGATCCAGCTCAAGGGCTCGCCCAGCGAGGCCCCCGGCCCGCTGGACTGGCTCTTCGGCGGCGACGAGACCCCGACCCTCAGCAAGCTCGTTGACACCCTCGAGGACATCGCCGAGGACGACTCGGTTGACGGCGTGCTCATCCGCCTCAAGGACGCCGAGCTTTCCGCCACGCAGGTGCAGGAGGTCGGCGTCGCCCTCAACCACATCCGCGAGGCCGGCAAGAAGGTGCACGTCTTCGCCGAGTCCTACGGCACCAGCGACCTCATGCTCGCCAGCTACGCCGACGAGGTCATCATCCAGGAGGGCGGCGCGGTCTCGCTCCCGGGCCTCTACATGGAGGAGATGTTCCTCGCCGACACGCTCGCGTGGGTGGGCCTCAAGGCCGACTTCGTGCAGGTGGGCGACTACAAGGGCGCCGCCGAGTCCCTCGCCCGCAACGCCCCCAGCAAGGAGTGGGACCAGAACATCAACCAGTTGCTGGACTCCCTCTACGCCAATGTCCGCAAGCCCATCCTCAAGGGCCGCAAGCTGACGGACAAGAAGCTCGACGAGGCGATGGAGACGGCGTGGATGGCCGACGCCAAGGACGCCGCCCGCGTCGGCCTCATCGACACGCAGGTGGACCTCGCCAGGATCGCCGACCACCTCGACCAGGCCCACGAGGGCGACGGCGTCGCGTGGCAGCAAATCAAGTTCGAGGGCGAGGGCGTGGACATGGAGTCCTCCATGAACCCCTTCGCCATCATGTCCATCTTCACCAAGCAGCCCGACCTCAAGCCCAAGCGCCCGACCATCGCGGTGCTGCACATCGACGGGGCCATCATCGACGGAGACTCCACCAGCGGCGGCCTCTTCGGCGGCGAGGAGCAGGTGGGCAGCCGCACCATCCGCAACGCCCTGGAGGACATCCTCAAGGAGCCGCTGATCAAGGGCGTGGTGGTCCGCATCAACTCGCCGGGCGGCTCGGCCACCGCCAGCGAGGTGATCTGGCAGGGCCTCCGCCGCGTCGCGGACAAGAAGCCGGTGTGGGTGAGCGTCGGGCACATGGCCGCCAGCGGCGGGTACTACTGCGCCGTCGCGGGCGAGAAGATCTATGTGAACCCCTCGTCGATCGTCGGGTCCATCGGCGTGGTGGGGGGCAAGCTCAGCATGCAGGGGCTGTACGACTGGGCCAAGGTCAAGGTCGTGGGCCGCGCCCGCGGGCCGCGGGCCCACATGTTCGCCAGCGCGGCCCCGTGGGGCGAGCAGGAGCGCGAGCTGGTCCGCAAGAAGATGGAGCAGACCTACACGCTGTTCACCAGCCGCGTGGAGGCCGGGCGCGAGGGGATCGACCTGTCGCAGACCGCCGAGGGCCGCCTCTTCACCGGCGACCGCGCGGTGGAGCTCAAGATGGCGGACGAGGTGGGGGGGCTGGACGAGTGCGTCAGCGACCTGGCCACCAAGCTGAGCATGGACAACTTTGGCGTGATGCACTACCCCGCGCCCAAGAGCCTGGGCGAGGTGATCGAGGACGCATTCGAGGGCGTCAGCGCCCCGGCGGACCTGAAGGCGGCGCTGGCCGCGCGTGAGCCGGCGCTGGTGACGGCGGCGCGCGAGCTGCTGGGCGACACCACGTGGCGTCAGATCGCGCCGTCGGTGCAGGCGCTGATGCAGATGCGCGAGCAGCCGGTGATCCTGATGTCGCCGCGGGTGATTGTGGTGAAGTGACGGCGCCGGCGTGACGCCGGAGTTCAGCGACGGCTGCGGATGAGCACCGCCAGGCACGCGGCGGCGGTGAGGTCGTAGCTCGCGCAGAACGCGGGCCACCAGTGCGGGATGCCGGGGTTGTCGATGAGGTGGTGGTGGAAGACGTCGTAGACGCCGTGGGCGGCGAGACCGGCGACGATGATCCACTGGCTGCGGCGGAAGCCGAGCGCGGCGAGCACGAAGAACGCGGCGATGGCGGTCGACTCCAGCGCGAGCGTGCGCCACCAGCCGTCCTCCCAGGCCGCGGCCACGCCGGCAACGACGGTGAACAGGCCGTAGAAGAGGCCGACGATGCAGAGAACGGTGGTGTAGAACGCGCGCTCGCGGTCGAGGCCGACAGCGCGGGCGTAGATGGCGGCGGCGATTGCGAGGACGGCGCCGATGGCGATTGCAGTGGGAGCAAAGTGCATGGCGCACCAGTATCGCAGGAAAGCCCAGGGAGCGTGACTGGTCACGGCCCCTGGGCTTTGCTCTGCGCACTCAGTACCGGCTCACGCCGCGAGCTTGCCGCTGGTCACCTCGCCCTGGGTGACGATGGCGAAGTTGCCGCCGCCGCCCACGCCGAAGCGGACGGTGTAGGTGGTGGGGTCGCTGAGGAACTGGCCGCGGCGGCCCTGGATGATGTAGTTCACCTGCCCGGTGCCCGCGGGGATGGTGGTGTCCACGAACTCGCGGGTGGGCACCGCGCCCACGATGGTGTAGTTGCTGCCGCCGTTGAGGGCCCGGGACACGCTGAAGAACGCGCCGGTGCTGGGGGCCGAGTTGGTGCTCTTCCAGTTGAGGGTGATGTACCCCAGCTCGTCGATGCCCGCCGTCACTTCGAAGGGCTTTCCGGGGGCCCCCAGCGGGGTGGGCGGCGCGGGCGGGTCGATCATGGCGATCTGGAAGACCGACGGGTTGTTGGTGATGGCGGCGAAGTTGCGGATCTTGTTGATCAGCTCCTGCCCGTCGTCGTGGGCGTCGTCGGCGTCGGTATAGAACTTCTGCGTCGCCGCCTTGCTCTCCAGCCGCTTCTTCTCCGCCTCCGCGAGCGAGGTCTGGGCCTTCTCCACCTTCGTGATCAGCCCGTCGACCTCGGCCGAGGTGACGCCGATCTGAGCGAACACCGTATCCCAGGTCCCCATCCGCTGCGCGAAAAACTCCAGCCACTGCTTGCGTGTCATGTCTGATTCCGTTCCGGGCCTGAGGCCTAAGCCGCCACTGCGAACATGTCGGGTTGCCCTGGAGTCCAACGCGGCCCAGGCCCGGCCCCAACCGGGGCACGCCGCCCCGATCAAGGCACCGTCAACGTCGGCCATCCATCACACGCGGTTGAGCCGCTTTGGCTCTCTTCCGCGGCGCAGCCCCACAATTCATCCCGCGCGGCGTCGCAGACCTCGCCAACCGAACCACTGTCACAACCCGCACACCCCGCCCGCAGCCCTGCCCCGCCCCATCCCACAGAGGTGCTAGCCCCGCACCCGCGGGCGGTTATCCACACCTACCCCCGCGCTCCATCCACCCAAACCCACCAGTCCCCGCGCTCCTTTCACCCGCGCCCTGCCGCAACCACGACATCGGACATCCGACCTCCGACATCGCCAGGGTCCTCTAAAAACCCCCCGCCCCGCCGCCCCAGCCGGGAACGCGCAAAAACCCGCCCGAACAAACGCCGCTGAACGGGCACTATTCCTCGAAGAAACGGGGCGTGATTTCGAGATCACGGACCATGACGCGGCCATCACGGGGCGTGTCGCCAGCATCAAGGAGCATGACTGCGGCACCATGTGGCGTGGGGCGGGCATCATGGGGCGTGCCTGCCCCGGCGCGCGGCGTGTTGGAGGCGTCAGAGGGCATGGCGGGTGCATCAAGACGCGTGCGTCCCGCGCCGATAACACCTCTATGGGCTCCACCTACCACTACGAGAAGGCCGCCGCCGAGGGCCGGCTGCCGACGTTCCCTGAGGGGTTCGTGCCGCTGGCCGAGGCCGCGCGTTCGTTCGGCGTCACCACCGTGACCTGGAAGATCTGGGAGAACAAGGGCCGCGTCGCGATCCCGCGCTACAGGAAGAAGCTCACCGCGGGGCCGCCCTGGGTGCTGTACAAGGTCGAAGACCTGGAGCGTCTGCGCGAGCAGTTCAGGAACGAGCCGCCGCCCTCCATCCCCGCGGGGTACGTCACGCAGCGCGAGGCCGCCAAGCGTCTAGGTATCGGCCTGACCGCATGGGGCACCTGGGAGCGTTCGGGCCGTATCGCCATCCCGCGCACGCGCATGAAGGTCCCGCACGGCCCGCCGCTGGTGCTGTACGCCGTCGCCGACCTCGAGCCGCTGCGCGAGCACCTGAGGAAGCTGGACGAGGAGCGCGACCGGCTGCCCGAGGGGCTCCTCACGCGCGAGCAGGCCGCCGACCTCTTCGACTTCAACGTCCACTGGTTCGACAAGTGGACCCAGGAGGTCGAGCTCCCCGTCCAGCCCGTGTGGGTTCCCCGCTCCGGCTCCGGCCCGCTCAAGATGTACCCGCGCGACGAGTTGATCGCCTTCCGCGACCAGTGGCGCCGCCGCTTCGAGCCCTACCCCGACCCCGAGCGCCCGGGCTGCTACCGCGTGCCGCTCGTGTACATGACCTACGAGCCGCGCGAAGCCATCATCGACGAAGTGGACCTGCCGCTGGTGCAGGGGAAGAGCTGGCACTGGGAGGAGCGGACCGAGGGGCTTGTCGGCACCGTCGCCCTCGCCTCCGCCTACGGCCAGAACACCCCGCTCAAGCGCCTCCTCATGGGCGTCGCCAATCCCGGCAACGAGATGCGCGTCACCCACCGCAACGGCGACCCCCTGGACTGCCGCCGCTGCAACCTGGAGGTGATCGCCCCCGACGAGCAGGTGCACCGCAACCGCAAGATGGGCACCGTCAATGGCCGCAAGTTCACCTCGCAGTACAAGGGCGTGTGCTGGGACGAGAAGCGCGGCGCCTGGAAGGCCCAGATCCGGAAGGGCGACTACTACCGCTCCATCGGCCGCTTCGACGACGAGGAGGATGCCGCCCGCGCCTACGACAACGCCGCCCGCGAGCTCTTCGGCGAGCACGCCAGCCTCAACTTCCCGGAAGAGGGCGAGAGGGGGGCGCTGGGGGTGGCGGCGTAGAGCCGGGGCATTTGCGACAGTCTGTATCATCGTCGCATGGAGTGGGACCGCGACGCGGACATCCAGATCGCCGGCTTCTCGATGTGGGTCGATGGCTATCAGTATCCGAGCTCGGTCGACTACTGGGACGGGAACTGGGTTCGCGTGCGGGTGGTCTGCACGGGTGAGCAGGCAACCGTCAAGCTCATGGATGCGTGCGTGCACCTGCCGGAGCTCGCGGCATGGCTTGATGAGTGCGTCAAGCTCCAGGCCGGCCAAGCGGACCATGCGACGCTGCCCACCATGGAGCCGTACCTGTGGGCGACCATCGACCATTCGGGCGGGTACAAAGGCCTGCTCGCGACGATCAAGCTCACGCCCGACAACGTGAGCCAGTTCCATGAGTTCCGCTTCCCCATCGACCTCACCTACCTCGCCAGGCTCATCCAGTCGCTGCGCGTCATCCTCGCCCGCCTGCCGATCCGCGGGAAGCCCTGATACACAGGCGCCCGCAGTGGGATAGGCGGCTTCGACGACGAGGAGGACGCCGCCCGCGCCTACGACAACGCCGCCCGCGAGCTCTTCGGCGAGCACGCCAGCCTCAACTTCCCGGAAGAGGGCGAGAGGGCGGCGCTGGGGGTGGCGGCGTAGGTGAGTGGTGGGGCTTGGGGTCGCCGCGGCAGTGGCACCGGGTTAGGGCTGCCAGTGCCACCCGCCCATTGGCGAGGGGTTGCTGTTCGACCAGTGCCATCCACCCGCTTGCTAGTGCTACCGGCGCTGGTTTAGAATCGACCCGGGATGGAGGGGGCCACGCCGTGGCCAGAAACGCCATGCAAGTAATGTCAACTGACTTCGACCTTCCCACGAAGGCCATCGAATGGGTGGGGCCGATCGCCGCTATCGTTGGCGCCGCGTGGGCTGTTTACACATTTCGGCAGAACACGAAAGCGAAACACGCCGAGATCTTCCTCAACCTGGAGTCCAACTACCGCAAGCACATCCCCACAATGCTCAAGGTGGAGTACACGCGCGAGTACAAGCAGACATTCGAGCCCGCGCTTGCGAAGGCCAATGATTGGACCAACCAACAGTCCCAAGCTGTCGCGTACACCAAGGCCCAGAATCGGGCTATAGACGAGTTGGAACTGACTCTCCGCCACTTCTTACTGGCAGAGCACCTTCGTAGCCTCGGCGTGGCGCGAAGGGCCATCGATAGCTCGCATAGGTACTACCTCCGACGCTTTATCGAGCCGGGTCGGGAGGAACTGCGGAAGTACATGAGCTTCTACTGGCCGACAGTGCTGTTGTGGGCTCAGTTGGCCGGCGAACCGTTCTACGCTCGGCTGTGGATCTATACCACTCAGATTCCAGCGCGATTGCGGTACTGGCACCGCGGCGCGCGGTTCGCCCCGGCCCTGACCGGTGAGACGGAAACGATGCCGATCAATTCTCCGCTCGCAGACCCGCCAGCCCAACCGCAGCCGGCCGCGCTGCGTAGCTGAATGGACTTCGCCCGCGAGTTCTTCGGCGAGCACGCCAGCCTCAACTTCCCGGAAGAGGGCGAGAGGGCGGCGATGGGGGTGGCGGCGTAGGTGAGTGGTGGGGGTGGGGTCGCCGCGGCACTGGCGGGTAAAACCGCCAGTGGCACGGAGACGGAGCTGCCAGTGCCATCCACCCGGTCAGCACTATTCCGCCGCCGTGTCATTAGGGACTAGATCATGCTCGACGAAATCGATTCCAGTTCGCGTGATCTTGATGTTGTCGCGGTCGCTAGTGTCCAGGCGGTTGTGCTTAGTTTTCTCGTCCTTCAGCCGCTCGCGAAGGCTCGCGGGAGGCTTCTTGCCGACCGCTTTCAGCGCGGTATACACGTGGCTAAGCGTGATCGCCTCCACCTTCGCAATCCGGGCCATGTAGTACACGACGGCAGTGAGTAGGTCTCCCTGGGTCTCGATTACCTTCCCCTCGACGAACTGCTTGATGCTCGGCTGCCCTGCGGGGAACAGAAAGGCGTCGTCAAGCAGATCAATGTCGGCGGACTTGCGCGACGTCCCCTGCTTTGTGGGCTTTCGGACGCTCGCCGGAAGGTCCGGAGGACTCGTGAAGGGCTCCTTGGTCACGATCGGAACTCCGTCGCCGAACGCGGCGCCCATGAGGGCGCGTAGGGCTTCGGCCTGCGCGGCCTCCCCGGTAAACGCGTTGACGATCTTGGCCATCTCAGGGAGTTTCTCGACGAGCGTGGCATACTCAATCTTCTGGGGCACGTTTCTCTCCATTCTGTTGCGCAATGCAACTTGGTCCTACGCAGACGCGCGTGCTTGGCGACGAGCGTGTCGTGTCACCTCTATGGCCGAAGTCAAACCTGGGGGCAAGATGCGAACAAAACCGTCTCGAAAGTCAACCCTCGCCTCAGCGTGAAGTTTGCGAAGCACCTTTCGGAAATCTTTGAGACTTGAATATTCTACCGCTGCGAACAACGCCGCATCAGCCATGGGCTCGGGATGCTCGTGAAGAAGGACGACTAAGGCGCGTTGCTCGGCCCTCAGGGTCGGATCGAGCACCCGGATGGTTGAACCGCTCGTCCAGACGAGTGGTACCTCTCGCTGCACAATTGCATCAATCATTCGCTGGGCAACCGACAGTTCGCACTTGTAGGAGATGCGCAGAAACTCGGCGGTGATCCAGTGGGCAATCGTGGTGACCAGCAATGAGTCTGCGAGGTTCGGACTCGGACCAACGCCGAGGTGCGCGACATCACGCTTGTTCCTCAGGTCGTATATCAGTTTGGTGGCACGCGGAACGTGGATCCGGAGACCGTCGTCGACACCTGTCGCCGGCGCCTTCTCAAGGTCTCGAACCAGCTCATCAATCCTCGGAAGCGATTTCCCGATTGGGGTGTATGACCCGAGAACCGAACTCTGGCAGATCCTGAATGCGTACTCTCCGAACCGGCCACCCGATAGTTGGCTTGGCCGGTAATCCGCGGCGGCGTAGCGGGTTTCGAGCTCGTCGAGTTCCTTGAGAAGGCCGGCCCCGAGATCAAGATCAGCGAGGTCCGCCAAGGATTGTTCGACCACTGATCGAAGCGACAGAGGGGGGCTGTTCAAACGTTGTCCTCCAGCTTCGACGCGCGGCCCGGCGCGACGTTCCATCGTTCCTTAAAGAGCACGCCCGCGGTCGCGGTTGGTTTGTAGCGGTCACGGCCGGCAGACTGGAAGAGCTTGCGGCCGCTCTTTCCCGCCTGCTTGAGGGTCATGTCGAGTCGATCGGGGAGGACCACGCCCGCTTCTGCAGCGATCCCGCGGAGCTCGGCGAGCGAGAACGCTGCGGTCCCGTAAATTGAAAAGTGGTATGCAGCACACATGTACGCGTTGTCTGCCGGTTTCTGTGACTCCGCGCTACCGAAGAACGCCGCGAGGTCGACTCCACTGCTCCTCTTCTCGTCCCGTTCCAGCCGTTGCGAAGCGATCGGCTGGTCGCCAAGCAGAGCCTGCGCAGCGGTGACCGCCCTGCGGCGAGTTTCAGGGTCGAAATCTGCAAGGATGACTACCAGTTTTTGGGCAAGCTCGACGGCCAACGCTGCATCGGACTTTTGTGGTGCGACTTCCATGTGGTCCCCTTATGTCAGCTGGGCGTCGTCATTTCCTTGATGAGGGCTGCGGCAGCAGCGAGACCCGGGCCGGTCACTACCCATCCACGAGCGGCATCGCCCGTGATTCGATTTTCGAATTTCCCGACGCGCTTAGAGTGGTTGCTCGGGTCGTAGCAGCCAGCGGATCGGCAAAGTGCTCTTGCCGCCGAGTCGGAGATCGTTGGTTCGTCAGAGGCCAAGAAACTCCGGATGCCCTCCAGCAGGTAGCAATTGATCACCTGCTCATTGGCGTTCTTCCCTGGCACGTTTGAAGCGATCACGCTCGTACCGCTGCCATCGAAGTGAAAGACCTCATCAAGCTGCGACGAGCCGAGGCCCGTCTGGTTGAGCCAGCGAGCCGCTCTGGGCCCAACGCCGCTGGCCGCGGCGGGAGGGTTTCTGTCCCCCAAGCTGACCGCGGGCTCGCGGAGCCCTTCGCTCACGTACTTGGCCTGAGCCCAGCGGAGGATGCGGACTCTCGCCTCCTCGTCCGCTACAGCTCCGAGCGCCTCGGCGATCTTGCCCATTGCCTCGACTTCCTGGTCCCCAGCCATTTGACGCTCCTTTATACTGACTGGCCGTACACGCCGCGACCTGTGAAAGGCCAGCTTACAGGCCCGGAAGGCCGCCGTCAAGTCCGTCCATCATGCGTACCAGGTCGTACCGTATAGTGCAGTGCAGAACCTGTCGAGTCCCGTTGGCGTACGAGGTGGCATTAGCCCACGAGAGGCATGCCGTGTCTTCGAAAGCGTAGGTTTGATTGGGGCAATGGCCTACCGCAAGCAGCTCGGCCGAAAGGTCAAGCGCGGTCAAGGGGGAGCGGATCGGAGGGCCGTGGGGCGGCATGGACTCGGCGTACTCGCAAGGCAATATGCAGAGTGTGTAGGACGCCGCTAGAAGACCCTGTAAAAACAGTCAATATCGAAGCCTCACGACAGAATGTAAAGAGCAATCGTGAATGGACGTGCGTCGAAGATGCGTCGCAAGGGGGTCGGTGGTGGTCTGGAACCCGCCTGCCGGGTTGCGGTGTTTGGCTCGGGCGCAGGCCCGCGCAACTGCGAAAAGTACGGCAAATCTCTAAAAAGCCCCAAGAAAACGGGATCGGCGATGGTGCGGCGCGGTCACCCAGGCAACTCGGCCGAAAGGTCAGGCGCGGTCAAGGGGGAGCGGATCGGAGGGCCGTGAGGCGGCATGGACTCGGCGGACTCGCAAGGCGATATGCAGAGTGCTTAGGTCGCCGCTGGCGTACCCTGTAAAAACGGTCATTTTCGATGCATCACGACAGAATGCAAAGAGCAATCGTGAATGGACGTGCGTCGAAGATGCGTCACAAGGGGGTCGGTGGTGGTCTGGAACCCGCCTGCCGAGTTGCGGTCTTTGGCTCGGGCGCGCAATGAAAAAAGCCCGCTCGAGGCGGGCCTTCGTCCCAGAATGGATTTATTGACCGCCGGTACTAAGCGTGGACCGTCCCCAGCGGAGAGTGACGACTCATCACCCCCCCGCGCTCCCCTCCCCGCCCGGCAAGGTCATGGACCAAGGGTTGAGGTAGGTGTCGATGTCCTCGCGGGTGACCTTCTTGCCGGCGTTGTCGGGCTTGCCGACGACCGTCTCGTAGGCGAGCTGGCGCACGGTCTTGCCCTGCTTGAAGGCGTCCTTGGCGAGGGCGGCGGAGGCGTCGTAGCCGATGACGGGGACCAGGGAGGTGCACATGGCGAGGGAGCCTTCGATGAGGCTCTTGCAGCGTTCCTCGTCGGGCTTGAGGCCGGCGAGGAGGTTCTGCGTGAAGACGTCGCAGGCGCGCGCCAGCAGGTGGATGGAGTCGAGCAGGTTGGCGGCCATCATGGGCATGGCGACGTTGAGGTCCAGGAGTGAGCCGACGCCGCCGAGGCCGCCGGTGGTGATGGCGGCGTCGTTGCCGATGACCTGGCAGCAGACCATGATCGCGGCCTCGGCGATGACGGGGTTGGTCTTGCCGGGCATGATGGAGGAGCCGGGCTGGACGGCGGGGAGGACGAGCTCGCCGATGCCGCAGCGGGGGCCGGAACCGAGCCAGCGGATGTCGTTGGCGATCTTGGAGAGGCTGACGGCGATGGTCTTGAGGTGGCCGCTGGCCTCGACGACGGCGTCCTTGGCGTGCTGGGCCTCGAAGTGGTTCTGGGCCTCGCGGAAGTGGACGCCGGTCTGCTTGGTGAGCTCGGCGGCGACCATCTGGCCGAAGTCCTCGTGGGCGTTGATGCCGGTGCCCACGGCCGTGCCGCCGATGGGGAGCTCGCTGAGGGTGTGGAGGGCGCGGTGGAGGCGTTCCTCGGCGTGGCGCATCTGGCTGGCGTAGCCGCTGAACTCCTGGCCCAGGCGGATGGGGGTGGCGTCCTGGAGGTGGGTGCGGCCGATCTTGACGATCTTGTCCCAGGCCTTGGCTTTGGACTCGAGGTCGGCGGCCATGGCGGCGACGGCGGGGAGGAGCTCGTCCTGGATCATGATGGCCGCGGCGAGGTGGATGGCGGTGGGGAAGGTGTCGTTGCTGCTCTGCCCCATGTTGACGTGGTCGTTGGGGTGAACGCCGCCCTGCTTGATGTAGGCGGGGTCCTTGGACTTGCCGATGGGGTTGTGCGAGCGGACCGCCGTGAGGTTGGCGATGACCTCGTTGGCGTTCATGTTGGTGGAGGTGCCGGAGCCGGTCTGGAAGATGTCGATGGGGAAGTGTTTTTGGAGGCCGCCGAGGGAGGGGAGGCCGTCCTGGATTTCGTGGCAGGCCTCGACGATGGCCTTGGTGCGGTTGGTGTCGAGGCGGCCGAGCTTGTGGTTAACGGTCGCGGCGGCGGCCTTGAGGATGGCGTAGGCGCGGATGATGGGCTCGGGGACGGGGCGGCCGGAGATGGGGAAGTTGAGGACGGCGCGCTGGGTGGAGGCGCCGTAGAGGACGTCGTGGGGGACGGGCATTTCGCCCATGGTGTCTTTTTCGAGGCGGGTGGGGGATGTCGGATGTGGGATGTCGGATGTCGGGTGTGGAGAACGCGCGGGGGCGGAGGTTCCGCCCGGTGCGCCGCCGTTGCGGGTGGGCTTGGGTTCGATCGCCTGCGGGGCGGGGGTGGGCTTCTTAGAGCCCTTGGCGGCGGGCTTGGAGGAGGACTTGCCGGGCTTGGACTTCGCGGTGGGCTTGGGCATGCGGCCAGTGTAGGTGTCGGACGCTTCGGCGCGGGCTTGTCCCCGCCGCGGACGCGGCGCACGGCCTTAGCCGCGGCGTGGCGTCCTCGACACCCCCGGATCGCCGGTTCGCCGGCGGCTGGTCACGAGGAGTGCGGTGGCGACGACCAGGCACGACGCGGGGGATGGGACGGGCCGTGTCCAAAGGAGCGGCTCGTTGCGTCCGGTTGTGGTGTTGGATCCCCAGCCACTCACATACAGGGTCAGGCCATCAGACCAGACGCCGGTTGCCTGGCTTCCGCCCCACAGCCCGGGCAGGAGGGCGTGCAGGTCCTGCCAGGACCCGGAGGACCCATTCCACACACACGCCTGCGTCCGACCGTTCAGCGTTGCATATCCGACTTGGACATCGCCCCACGCCCCGGTTGCGACGGATGAGGACGCCCCTGCGGGATGCAGGTCGACCCAGGTGGCGGCTGAACCGGACCACAGGCTGGCCCGCTGGGGCCCGCCGCCGATGGACGCCCAGCCAACCTGTCGCCCGGCTGTGGCGGCGATCGCCGCGGAACTCCAGGCTCCGGTCGGATTCAGATCGACCCAGGATGCCGCCGTGCCGCTCCAAATTCCGGCGTGATCGAACCCGCCGAACGCCGCGTAGCCGACTTGTTGCGAGCCGAAAACACCGGTGGCCACTGAGCGGGAGGAGCCGGCAGGGCTGAGGTTGACCCATGACGCGGCGGAGCCGTTCCAGAGACCGGCCCGGTTGACGCTGTTGAGATCAAACCACGCGGCGCCAACCTGTGTTGTGCCGTTGGTGGCATACGCGATCGACCCACGGGCAGCGGCGGGGTTGAGGTCGACCCAGGAGGCCGCGGTACCGTGCCACAAGGACGCGTGAGGGTCGCCGCTCGAAGTGAAGTACGTGCGCCCGACCTGCTGCCCGTTCGCAACGCCCAGCGCGGTCGAGTGGTGCCCAGATCCCGGCTGCAGGTCTGCCGCTACCGACCCATTCCAGACGGTGGCGCGGGTGGGTGCGCGTTGATGCCCATGGACCCGACGACCTGCGGGCCAGCGCCGACCCCGAACGCCACCGATCCGCTATTGAGCGCTGGCCGTAAGTTCGTGGCGGTCCATTGCGCCGGCACAATGGATGCCGTTCCCCCCTACGCCGTCAATAAAGCCATGAGGCAGACATTCGACCGCATACGCACTTCCTCCAGCCGCAGTCTAGAGGATGAGCGGCGCCATGCAATGGCGGTTTGCGGAGGTGCCCGTGCTGTCCGCAATGCAGCCGAACGGCATCGCGCGCAGCGCTGCGAAGCAGGCCATGGCCTGTTCCCTCGGCGTGGCTTTGAG